>CAYFWJ010000005.1:0-9783 GCA_964346755.1 uncultured Ectothiorhodospiraceae bacterium | reverse complement strand
ATGGCCGGACGCCTCGGCGTGCCACCGAAACGGCTCGCCGCCGGGCGGGTGCCAGTCGGGAGGCTTGACGCGGTTGCCATCGCCCCGGCGTGCATAAAAAATGCCGAGCCGGCCGCGTCGCGCCGGTCGGCTCGTTGAACCCGGGCGGCAGGCGGTGGCATCCGCGGGCTACGCGGGACTGGCTCCCGAGCGTGCGCGCTTAACGGCCCCGGCCTACCCGGGAGCCTCAGAGCGGGCGGCCTCGCGGTGAGGGGTCACGGCGCGATTGCGGGGCACGCATGCGCAATCCCATGGCGATGTATGGCCGGGGAGGCCCGGGGGAACGCACCGGCCTCCGGCACTTATCTTGCAAAGCTTACTGCATTATATACAACGTTGTGTCCATTAAGCGAGGCGTCTATGCCCATCGTTGGTTTCCTCCTCCTCGTTTTCGTTATTGTCCTCGGGGCGCCCGCTCTGGCCGATGGTGACCGGGATGCGATGTCCCTGCGCCTGAAGTGGATTCCTCAGTTTCAGTTCGCGGGCTATTACGCGGCCCTCGAGCGGGGTTACTACGCCGACGCCGGTCTGGATGTGGCTATTCATCCGGGTGGGCTCGATCTCTCCGCCATGCAGATGGTGGCCTCGGGGAGCGACGATTTTGGCATCGCTTCGCCGGACCAGCTCTTCTTGGCCCAGGACAAGGGGCTGGATGTGCAGGGGGTGATGGCGGTGTATCAGGCCTCGCCGACGGGGTTGATGGTGAAACGGAGCTCCGGGATCGAAGGGCCAGAGGACTTCGTCGGCCAGACCGTCGGGATCAGTTTTGGCGAACTGACGGAGATCGAGTATCGAGCCATCCTCGCCGCTGAGGGGGTCTCCTCGAAGAACATCAACGAGGTCAAGAAGACCTACAATCTGGCCCGCTTTTTCAACGATCAGGTGCCAATCTGGTCCTCCTACGTAACGGATGAACCGTTTCAGGCCGAGAAACGCGATGTCCCCGTCCGGGTATTCACCGGCGCGGACTTTGGAGTCGATTTCTATGGGGATGCCTTGTTCACCAAGACCAAGATGATCAAAGATCACCCGGATCGGGTGCGGCGATTCGTGTCCGCCTCACGGCGCGGCTGGATCTGGGCGGTTCAGAACCCCGAGGCGGCTATCCAAATGTTGACCGCCTACAGCGAGAAGCCGCTTGATCACCTGCGTTTCGAGGCGGAGAAAACCCTGCCTCTGCTCGAGAGTGAGGCAACTCGAGACCATGGCTTTGGTTGGCAGGAGCCAGCGCGGTTCGCCTACACTCAGCGCAAGCTCAAAGAAGCCGGTCTGGTGGATCGGTCGATCCCGGTCGAGGCGGTGATGACGAACCAGTTCTTACGTCCCGAGGCGCCCTAGGCGCCGGCCCGCCAACGCCAAACGATACGGGCAAGCAACATGAGCGAAGCCGAGTCGATCGTGTTAACCGGGGGCCGGGTAATCGACCCCGCCAGTGGCCAGGATGCGTTCCTGGATATCCTTATTGAAGGCGAACGGATCCGAGCCATGGGCCCTGATCTGCACAACCAATACCCGCAGGCCAGCGTCCGGGACGTACGCGGATCCATCGTCACTCCAGGATTGATCGATATTCATACCCATGTGATGGTCGGTTTTGGGGATTTCTGTCTGCCGCCGGATGCCGTGGGGGTGGATGCGGGGGTCCCCACGGTCGTGGATGCCGGGACCAGCGGGGCCGCGACCTTCGGCGCCCTACGGCGGGCGATTATCGACCATCCCGACACTCGGACGCGGGTCCTGGCCTTCATCGATCCCTGCCAGATCTACTTGGCCAATAAGGGATTCATCTGTCACAAACTGGAGATCGCCAACGATGAGCGGAACCTGGATCCGGCCCTGACCGCTCGGGTCCTGGAGGCGCATGATGCGGTCATTGTCGGTTTCAAGGTGCGTCCCACCTATACCGATGACCCGCGGGTATCGCCCTTCCTGGAGGCGGCGAAGTCCCTGGCCGGCGATCGTCCGATCATGATCCATCTCGGGGGGTTTCCCCATACCCCCGTGATCCGCACCACGGATGTGCTCGCGGCATTGCGGCCGGGCGATATCGTCACCCATGCCTACCGGGCCGGTTCTGGCACTCTGGACAAGGCGGGGGAGCCAACTGCCCCCATTCGCGAGGCGGTGGCCCGCGGCGTGCGGCTGGATGTGGGGCATTCCAGCGGCGATTTCCACTTCCCGACGGCCCGGCGCCTGATCGAGCGAGGCCTCGTCCCGACCACCACGTCGACCGACTTGAACGTATTCAATCACAGCGGTCCGGTGGAGTCCCTCGCCGAGACGATGAGCAAGATTTGGGCACTGGGCCCCTCGCTCCACGACGTGTTACGGATGAACACGGTCGAGGCCGCGGCGGCTATGGGTCGGGCCGACACCTTGGGTCGGCTGGAACCGGAACGAATCGCCGATATTAGTGTACTCCGGATCGAGGAGGGCCCGACCCTTTTCAGCGACGGCCAGACCTCGTATCGTGGCGAGCGTCGCCTGGTGGCCGAGGGTTGCTTCCGCGCGGGGCACTGGTATCCGGCCCAACCCCATCCTCGGGAGGAGGCTGCTTGATGGAAACACTCCAGCCGCACGCCTTCTACGATCAGCTCGTCGCTGAGCTCTCGGAACGACGGGCTGCTTGTTCGGAAGCCGAACAGAGTTTTGGTAGCCGACAACCCATGGGACCGATCGAGCTGCTCGAGTGGGTCAGTTTTCAGGCTTGGTACGAAGCGGAGGCGGCCAAATTCATCGGGGCCTGGCTGCAGGCGACCCCGGAACCGGACGCCTTTCACGGTTTGGCCCGGCAAGTGGCTGACGAGGCCCGGCATCATAAGCTATTCGTCGAGCATCTGAAACACTTAGGCGGAAGCCTCGAGGGATGGACCCCGGAGCCGGAGTGGGTGGATTGGATCGTGACCTTTTATCCCGCGGGAGACGACACGTTGGAACGGATCGCCGCCCACAACATCACCGGCGAGATCGGAGCCCTACAAGCCTTTGAGGACCTCGGGGACCGGATCCCCGCGGAGACCTGGGCCGTCATCGAGACGATCCGTCCGGATGAGGTCTTCCATATCGCCTTGGGGCGGAGCCTGGTGCGGCGCTATGCCGATACCCCCGACCGGCAGGCCCGGGTACGGGCACGCGCGCTGGAGGCCTTCGAGCGCGAACAGGCTGGCCGGCGGGCCTATGCCCGGCGCATCGCAGCCCGGACGGGAACGCCGGTATGAGGCTGTGGTTGCGCGATCCGCTGGCCATTGCGGCGGAGGCGGCCGATCGGGGGCTCGTGGTGTCCGAGGGGCGGATCGTGGAGCAGGTCCCCGCCGGCGGGCAGCCCACCGAGCCGGTGGATCAGGTCTTTGACGCGCAGGCCCATGTCATCCTTCCGGGACTGATCAACACCCATCATCATTTTTATCAGAACCTGACCCGAGCCTATACCCCGGCCCTCGAAGCCCCCCTATTCCCCTGGTTGCAGGCCCTCTATCCGGTCTGGGCGCAACTGACACCGGAGACCTTCCGGATCGCGGTCCGGACCGCGTTGACCGAATTATTGATGTCCGGGTGTACGACGGCGGCCGACCATCATTATGTCTTCCCGCCCGGCCTGGAGGAGGCCATCGATATCGAGGTGGAGGAGGCACAGCGCCTAGGGATGCGTCTCGTGGTCAGCCGAGGCTCGATGGATCGCTCGGTTGAGGACGGGGGGTTGCCGCCGGCGGCCGTGGTGCAGGAGACCGAGACCATCGTGACCGACTGTGAGCGCCTGATCGGCCGTTATCACGAGCGGGGGGACGGGGCGCAGATCCAGGTCGCCTTGGCGCCCTGTTCCCCGTTCTCGGTGACTCGGACCCTGATGCGCGCCTGCGCGGATCTCGGTGAACGCCACGATGTCCCGCTGCACACGCATCTGGCCGAGAACACCGAAGAACTCGCCTATTGCGCGGAGGTGTTTGGAGGCCGGCCCCTCGATTACCTCGAGGCGGTGGGCTGGCTGAGCGATCGGGTCTGGTTGGCCCACGGGATCCACTTCACCGACGCCGAGTGCGCCCGGCTCGGTGCGGCGGGCACAGCCGTGTGTCACTGCCCGAGCTCCAACATGATGATCGGCGCTGGCCAGTGTCGCGTCCTAGATCTGGAACAGGCGGGGGTCTCGGTTGGCCTCGGGGTGGACGGGTCGGCGGCCAACGACCTCTCCAATCTGGCCCTGGACGGTCGTCAGGCATTGCTTTTGCAACGTCTCCAGTACGGGCCCCATCGGGTCGGTCATGAAGACGTCCTGCGTTGGGCTACCGAGGGCTCGGCGCGTTGTCTACGCCGCTCGGATATCGGCTCGCTCTCGCCCGGAAAACAGGCAGACCTGGCGTTGTTTCGATTGGATGAGTTGCGTTTCTCGGGTTACGAAAACCCCCTGGCTGCGCTCTGGCGGTGTGCCGCGGATCGCGCCGATCGGGTCATGATCGCGGGGCAGTGGCGGGTTATCGACGGCGTTCCGGTAGGGCTCGATCTCGCCGGGCTGAGACGGGCCCACGAGGCCGCGGCGCAACAGCTGCGACGGGGCCCATGAGTTCGGTCGGGACGACGCTTACGGGGCCGGCCGAGGCGGTGACTCGGCAGTGGGTCTGTACGGTATGCGGATTCATCTACGATGAGGCCGTTGGTGATCCCGACTCCGGGATCCCCCCGGGGACGCCCTTCGAGGCCATTCCCGAGGATTGGGTTTGTCCGGAATGCGGGGTCGGTAAGGCGGATTTCGTGCTCCTGACGGTGTAGGGGGGGTGTCGCCTCCCCCCCGGACATCCCGGGCTGATTTCGAGACGATCACCTGAGGTGCTCCGTCGGGCACCATGGTCCGCGCTCTGTGGCCTCGGTTGAGACACGAGCCGTGAAACCACTCGCGGAAAAGGCGAGCGGAATCGCCCCGGGTCTGCCCGCCAGAGGGTCGGGGATGGTGGTGGATGGCTCCGGTTCCGAGGTGTTTGGGGGTCGGGCCGAGGCAAGTTTTTAGTCGCTCTTGTATACAACATTGTATCTAATTCGGAGGCCAGTCGATGGTTCCCTATCGCCCGTTCTTGCTCGTGTTTCTCCTGTTGGCGATTCCGGCGGGCGCGACCGCTGCCGATGAGGTATCGCTGCGGTTGAAATGGCTGCCCCAATTCCAGTTCGCCGGCTATTACGTCGCACGGGATCAAGGATTCTATGAGGATGTTGACTTAGACGTCGCCATCAATCCGGGCGGGGCCGATATCTCCGCCCGAGCGACGGTGGCCTCGGGTGCGGATGAGTTTGGGGTCGGGTCGCCGGGCGATTTTTTTATCGCGGCGGAGCGGGGCCTTGCCTTGACGGGGCTCATGGCCACTTTCCAACGCTCCGCGACGGGATTCATGGTCAAGGCGGATTCGGGGATCGAGGGTCCCAAGGACTTTGAGGGCCATGCGGTCGCGGTGACCTACGGCGAGCTGACCGAGATCGAATACCGCGCCATGCTCGACAAGGCCGATGCGGACGCCAGCCGGATTCGAGAGGTGAAGAAACAATACAACCTTGCCCCGTTTCTCCAGGATCGTATCCACGTCTGGACCAGTTACATCTCCAATGAGCCCTTCTCAGCTCGCCAGAACGGCGCCGAGGTTCGGGTGCTTCGCCCGGCCGATTACGGCGTCAACTTCTATGGCGACACCCTGTTCGCCAAGACCGAGTACGTCGAGGCCCATCCGGATATCACCCGCCGTTTTGTGCAAGCAAGCCAACGGGGCTGGGCCTACGCCTTGCGCCATCCGGAGGAGGCCAAGGCCATTGTGGCCCGCTATGCGAGTGCCCGTTCTGCCGAGCACTTGGCTTTCGAGGCGGAACAGATCCTCGGGCTGTTGGAGAGCGAGGATACCTTGCGATACGGCCTCGGGTGGCAGGATGCTCAACGCTACGCCTTTGTTCGGGATACGCTGCTTGAGACGGGCATGATCGAGAAATCCGCGCCCGTCGAGGCGGTCATGACGAACGAATTCCTGCTTCCTCAATAGACGCGAGTGGTGACCATGAAATCCGTTTTTTTGTTTCTCGCCTTCACGGCCCTGATCGGTGGCCTCGCCGCACCCAACGCCGCTGCCGATGATGCCGTTTCCGTGCGTCTGAAATGGATCCCGCAGTTTCAGTTCGCCGGTTATTATGTCGCCAAGGATAAAGGGTTTTACGCGGACGCGGATCTGGATGTGGCGATCAACCCGGGGGGGCCGGATCTCTCGGCCCGGGCGACGGTTGCCTCGGGGGCTGATGAGTTCGGTGTCGGTTCCTCCGGGGATTTCTACGTCGCCGCCGACCGAGGTCTAATCCTCACGGGCCTCTTGGCCGTTTTCCAACGCTCCGCAAGCGGCTATATGGTGATGGCGGATTCCGGTATTGAGGGCCCGGCGGATTTCGCCGGCAAGACCGTGGCCGTGGATTACGGTCAGCTCAATGAGGTCCAATATCGGGTCATGTTAGAGAAGGCCGGTGTCGATCAAGACCGGATTCGAGAGGTGAAAAGCCAGTTCAATTTGGCCCCCTTCTTCCAGGGGCGGGTCGATGTCTGGCCCATCTATATCTCCAATGAGCCGTTCCTGGCCGAGCAAGAAGGCTTCGATGTCGACGTCATCCGTCCCTCGAATCATGGCGTGGCCTTTTATGGCGATACGTTGTTCGCCAAGGCGAGCTATGTCTCAGACAATCCGGACATCACCCGTCGGTTCGTGCAGGCAACGCGTCAGGGTTGGATCTATACCCAGGAGAATCCCGATGAGGCCCAGGCAATCGTGGCGGGCTATTCGGACAAGGATCCGGATCATCTGGCCTTCGAGGCGAAACAGATCCTGAGCCTCATTGAGAGCGAGGCCACCCGTGAGCACGGGCTCGGCTGGCAAGATCCCGCGCGCTATCGCTACGAACGGGATACCCTGCTGGAGTACGACATGATTGAGACCAAGACCCCGGTGGACCAGGTGATGAGCAATGAATTCCTCGGCTCCTGATGTGGCTGGCTCCCCCGGACGTCAGGCCAGGAGAACCCGGCCGGTGAAGGGCTCGGTGATGACGTGGATGGCCGCAGCCCTGGGGCCCTTCGTCGCCCTCGTCCTCGGGGGCCAGGCCCTTGCGGCCGACTCGGTGTCGTTGCGTCTGAAATGGATCCCGCAGTTCCAGTTCGCCGGGTATTACGTCGCCCTGGAACGCGGCTACTACGCGGATGCCGGATTGGATGTCACGATTCATCCGGGTGGACCGGATGTCTCCGCGGTGTCTATGGTGGCCTCGGGGAGCGACGATTTTGGCATCGCCTCGCCCGATCAGATGTACCTCGCCGCCGAGAAAGGCGCGGAGCTGAAGAGCCTGATGGCGGTTTTTCAGCACTCGCCCGGGGGCTATATCGTGAAGGCGGACTCCGGAATCGAGGGGCCAAAAGATTTTGAGGGCAAGACGGTCGGTCTGGTGTTCGGCGACATCCTGGAGGTGGAGTATCGTGCCATGCTGCGGGCAGCGGGTGCCGATGACGGGAAGATCCGAGAGGTGAAAAAGACCTTTAGTCTGGCTCCATTCTTCCAAGATCGTATCCCGATCTGGACGGGCTATATCACCAACGAGCCGTTCAAAGCGGAGGCGGAAGGGGTGGCGGTGGAGGTGATCCAGCCCAAAGACTATGGGGTCGACTTCTACGGCGACGCCCTGTTCACCCGGGCGGAAACCATCGCCGCGCATCCCGATCGCGTCCGGCGTTTCGTGCAGGCGTCGCAAAAGGGGTGGCGATATGCCCAGGCGAATCTCGAGGCGACCATTACCCTCCTCCAACGATACAACGAGAGCAAGTCACGGGATCACCTGGCCTTCGAGGCCGAACAGACCTTGCCGCTCCTGACGAGCGAGGGTACCGAGACCCATGGGTTCGGCTGGCAGGACCCGGCACGCTTTGCGTATACCGCCGACAAGCTTCGGGAAGCGGGACTCCTCGAGGCGAGCATCCCGGCCTCCGATGTGATGACCAACCGGTTCTTGACCCATGACACGGGCGAGTAACGGGACGCAGGTGCATCGGCTACCGATCGCCTATCCCGGGGACGTATCGGGGCTCCACGCGGCGGTCGCCGCCGGGACCCTGGATCCCGCCGAGGTGGTGGCTGTTTTCGGGAAGACCGAAGGCAATGGGTGTGTCAATGATTTCACCCGGGGCTGCATGGCCGGAGCGGTTAATCGCTTCTTTGCCGAGCACCTAGGCCCAGGCTTGGCGGGACGGATCGCTTTGGTCATGTCCGGGGGCACGGAAGGCGTCCTGAGTCCGCATCTCACGGTGCTGACTCGGGGCCGGGCGGGATCCCCCGGGGACGGCACTGCTCGTCTCTCGGTGGGTGTGGCCCGGACCCCGGCGATCCCGCCCACGGCCCTGGGTCGAGACGGACAGCGTGAGGCGACCGCCGTCGGGGTACGCGAGGCCATGAGCCATGCCGGTATCATCGATCCTGGGGCGGTCCATTACGTGCAAGTGAAGTGTCCCCTGTTGACCAACGAGCGGATCGAGACGAGCGATGAACGCCTCGTCACCGATGATACCTACAAGTCCATGGCCTACGCGCGGGGCGCCTCCGCCCTCGGGGTGGCGAGTGCCCTGGGGGAGATCGACGGCGCCGTCGTCGCCGACGAGGTCGTCCTGCGAGACTTCGACCGGTACAGCGCAGTGGCCTCGGTCTCGGCCGGGGGCGAGTTGGACCATTGCGAAGTGGTTGTCCTCGGCAATGCCCCGGATGTCGGTGGCGATCTGGTGATCGACCATGCGGTCATGGCCGATGCCATCGATCGCCACGCCGTGGCGACGGCCCTCGGCGACGATCTCGCGGCGCTGGTCCAGGTGTTCGCCAAGGCCGAGGCCGACCCCCGGGGGCGGATCCGCGGTCGACGGCACACCATGATCGATGACTCCGACATCAACCACACCCGCCACGCGCGGGCCGTGGTCGGTGGCGTGATCGCCTCAATGACCGGCGATCCGATGATCTACGTCTCCGGCGGCGCCGAGCATCAGGGTCCACCCGGTGGCGGCGTGTGCGCTGTCATCCGCCGAGTTTCGCCCAAAGACACCTAAAGACACCCATGAGCTGGAGCAATCGATGGCGACCGTGAGCGCTGACTACGATGTAATCGACGTCCCCCTGTTGGAGGCCAATCCGGAGAACATCCGGGAGTATGGGATGCTGATCGGGGACGATGTCCACGAGCCTGGCCTCTCGATTCCATTCTATGAGGGGAGCGTGGAAGAGGGCGAGAACCTCGATTTCCGCTACGAGGGCCGGGCGGTGGTGCGCACGGCCCGCATCTCCCATCGATCTCCGGAGATCCGATGGTTGGAGCGCCACCTGAATATGACGCAACTCTTCGTGGGGTTGGGTAGCGCCCCGTTCGTGATGGTGCTGGGCAAGCCCAATCAGGCAATGGGGGCGACGGAGCCGGATCTCGACGAGGTTGCTGCCTTTCGCCTGCCTCCGGGACACGGGATCATGATCCACGCCGGGACGTGGCACGATTTCCCCATGGCCTTTGACGGGAAACCCGTTGTGGTGCTGACCATGAACTCCGAACAGGTCGTCGCCACGCTGGCGTCCGCGGCCGGACCCCAGGAGTTGAACGCCGGGGATGTCTACAAGATCGATATCCCGGCGCGGACCGGCAAGGTCTTACGCGTCCCGTTCTAGGGCGTGTTGACGTTTCATGGCAGGGGTATTGGCAGGATAGCATCGCTTG
>CAYFWJ010000004.1:0-58929 GCA_964346755.1 uncultured Ectothiorhodospiraceae bacterium | reverse complement strand
GTCGAAGGGTCGCCCTGGCGTGCGACCCGCCCGGGTGATACAGCAAGCCGCCGGGACGAGTCCATGGCGTCCCCTGACAGCGAGCCCCCAGAGCGCCCACACGACCCGAAATCCATGGCACACCCCAGCGGTGGCTTCATCCGCACCGGATCCCTCGATTCCGGGATCCAAACCGGGGCACCCGTTATTCTCAGTCGCCTCGTACGGGCAGAATCAGCTCCAATCACCGTAACCATCCGCTGACCCGGGTCGTGGCATCCAGTCCGTTGAGCAAGCGACCGATCGCGGCGAACGCCCCCAAACCAACGACTTTTCCCGGAGCTTGTAACCATGGCCGCGCTGATCGCTTGGTCGATACGCTATCGCATCATCATCCTATTCGCGACCCTCCTCCTGGCCGTCTGGGGCGCCGTCGAGATGCAGCGGGCGCCCTTGGACGCCATCCCGGACCTCTCCGAGACCCAGGTCATCGTCCGCACCCCCTTCCCCGGCCAGTCACCGCAAGTGGTCGAAGATCAGGTCACCTACCCCATCACAACGACCCTGCTCGCCGTCCCCAAGGCGGAAACCGTCCGCGGCTTCTCCTATTTCGGTGACTCGTTCGTCTACGTCATCTTCGAGGAGGGGACGGATCTCTACTGGGCCCGCTCCCGGGTCCTGGAGTACCTGAATGAGGCGAGCGGGGATCTGCCCGAAGGGGTGGAGCCACGGCTAGGCCCCGACGCCACGGGCGTCGGCTGGGTCTACCAATACGCCCTCGTCGATCGCAGCGGCGAACGGGATCTGAGCGATCTGCGCAGTCTCCAGGACTGGTTCTTACGCTTCGAGCTCCAAGCCCTGCCTGGCGTCGCCGAGGTCGCCAGTGTCGGCGGGATGGTCAAACAGTATCAGGTGGTCGTGGATCCGGACCGGCTGAGGGCCTTCGGCGTCTCCCTCGACGCGGTGCGCCGGGCCATCATCGAGGGCAACCGGGAGGTCGGTGGCTCGGTATTGGAACAGGGGGAGGCGGAGTATCTGATCCGCGGCTTCGGCTACCTGGACTCCATTAAGGCGATCGAGACTGTCCCCGTCGGGGTCTCGGACCAAGGGACCCCGATCCTGATTCGGGACCTCGCACGCGTGCGTCTAGGCCCGGAGATGCGCCGGGGGGTTGCCGAGCTGGACGGGGCGGGGGAGGTGGTCGGCGGCATCGTCGTCATGCGGGATGGCGCGAATGCCCTCGCCGTGATCGAGGCCGTCGAGGCCCGCCTCGCCGCCTTACGCACCAGTCTGCCGGAAGGCGTCGAGGTCGTGATGACCTACGATCGCTCGGAACTCATCCGTGGCACGGTCGCCAACCTTCAGACCAAACTCGTCCAGGAATTCCTCGTCGTCGCCCTCGTCTGTCTGCTCTTCCTCTTCCACCTGCGCTCGGCGGTGGTGGCCCTGGTCATCTTACCCCTCGGCATCGCGGTCGCGTTCATCATCATGAATGCCCAAGGCATCACGGCCAACCTGATGGCCCTCGGGGGTATCGCCATCGCCATCGGGGCCATGGTGGATGCCGCCATCGTGATGATCGAAAACGCCCACAAGCATCGAGAACGTTACCACGCAACCCATGGCGCCCCACCCCGGGGCGAGGCCCAATGGCAGGTCATCCGGGCCGCCACTACCGAGGTGGGGCCCGCCCTGTTCCTTTCCCTGCTCATCATTACCTTGAGCTTCCTGCCCGTATTCGCGCTACAGGGTCAAGAGGGGCGCCTGTTCGCCCCGCTCGCCTTCACCAAAACCTACGCCATGGCGGCCGCCGCCGGTTTCGCCGTGACCCTCACGCCGGTGCTGATCGGCTATTTGATCCGCGGCCGGCCACCCCGGGAGGCGGCCAACCCCCTCAACCGAATCCTGATCGGGCTCTATCGGCCGCTACTCGAGCGCGTCCTCGACCACCCGCGGGTTACCCTCGCCCTCGCCGGCGTGGTGCTGCTATCCGGACTGATCCCACTCGCCGGCGTCGGCGGACTCCTGTGGCCCGCGCGCCTCCCGGTGGAGTGGGTCGATCAAGCCGTGGGGGGCCCGGACGAGGCCCCCACTGCCCAGGCCGCCGCCGCCCTGCGCACCGCGAGCCGCGAGCTCAACGCCGCCTGGCAAGCGGGGTTCGACGGGACCCCCCTGGCGGCTCTTGGGACCGGCCTGGGTCAGGAGTTCATGCCGCGGATTGATGAAGGGGATCTGTTCTATATGCCCACGACCCTGCCCGGCATCTCCATCGGCAAGGCCCGCGAACTGTTGCAGCAGACCGATCGCCTGATCGCCTCGGTCCCGGAGGTGGAACGGGTCTTCGGTAAGGTGGGCCGTGCGGAAACGGCGACGGACCCGGCGCCCCTGACGATGATCGAGACGATGATCCGGCTCAAACCCAAGAGCGAGTGGCGCGCCGGGCTCACACTCGATGGCCTGATCGCCGAGCTGGATCGGACCGTCCAGGTGCCCGGGCTGACCAACGCCTGGGTGCAGCCGATCAAGACCCGGATCGACATGATCTCCACCGGCATCAAGACCCCGATCGGGCTCAAGATCGCCGGCCCGGAGCTCGCGACCCTCGATCGACTCGGCCAACGCCTTGAGGACGTCCTGGGCACGGTTCCCGGGACCACCTCGGTGATCTCGGACCGGGTCACCGGGGGGCGTTACATCGAGATCCGCCCCGACCGGGTCAAGGCCGCGCGCTTTGGGCTCAATATCGGCCATATCAACACCATCATCGGCTCCGCGGTCGGAGGCGTGAAGGTCACCCGGACGGTCGAAGGCCGGGAACGTTACCCGGTCAACATCCGCTACCCCCGAGCCCACCGAGACGACCTCGAGGCCCTGCGCAACCTCCCTCTGGTGACCCCGACCGGTGCCCATATCCCGCTCCAACGGATTGCCGAGATCCGCATCGCCGAGGGTCCGCCGATGATCAAGAGCGAGAACGCCCGGCTCAACGGGTGGGTCCTAGTCGATGTCCGCGATCGGCCGATCGACGAGTATCTGCGCGATGCCCGCGCCCGCGTCGCGGAGGCCGTGGATCTCCCCCCCGGTTACTCGCTGACCTGGTCCGGTCAATACCAGAACCTGGACCGGGCCCAGGAACGGCTCGCGATCATCGGACCGGCGACCCTCGGGGTGATCTTCATCCTGCTGTATCTCGCCTTCGGCCGCCTGGACCAATCGCTGTTGGTCCTCGCCAGCCTACCCTTGGCCCTGGTCGGCGGTCTGTGGCTCCTCTGGGCCCTGGATTTCGCCTTCTCCGTCGCCGTCGCCGTCGGGTTGATCGCGCTGGCCGGGGTCGCCGCTGAATTCGGAGTCATCATGCTCCTCTACATCAACCAGGCCGTCCGCCGCCGCCATGACGCCGGCGAGACCTTGACATCGACCTCCTATCGAGCCGCTATCCTCGAAGGTGCGGTTCAACGCATCCGGCCCAAGATCATGACCGTTGCCGTCCTGGTGGCCGGACTCTTGCCGCTATTCCTCGGTCACGGACCCGGCTCCGAGGTCATGACCCGCATCGCCGCCCCGATGATCGGTGGGATGATCACGGCCCCACTGCTCTCGCTGTTCGTGCTACCGGCCGCCCTCCGACTCCTCGGACCGCCAACGGATGCGCCCCGGGAGCTCGGGTGATCGCCGTCGCTCGGATCCGGCAACGTGCCCGAGCACACCTGAGATGTCCCGGGGCCGAGCCCACCCCCGGGACCGGACGCGCGAGCCCCGGGGGCCGGTTGAGCCGCCCGGGGCCACCGTGTAGCGTGAGCGACACCGTATAAGGTCCGGCACCGCCTCGGATCGCCTCGCCATCCGCCTCCACAAGCTTGTTGCAGCCGCCATGCGCCGACCGCTCATCTCGTTCATCCCCCGCCGCCTGTACCGAACCCTCGGTACCTTCTTCTTTGCCCTCGGCACCCTGGGCATCGGGGTTCCCCTCCTGCCGACCGTTCCTTTTTGGATCGTGGCGGCCATCTTCTTCACGCGTTCATCCCCGGAGCTGCGCGATCGGATCTACAACCATCCGCGCTTTGGCCGACAAGTCCAGGATTTCGTCGAATACGGGGGTATCTCCCGTCGTGGTAAGGTCTACGCCGTTCTCGGGATCACGCTCGGCGTCAGCTTTTCGATCTGGCTCGCACCACCACCCCAATGGGTCCTGGCCTTGCTGGTCGTCATCGTGATCGGCGCGGTCAGCTATGTCATCTCCCGGCCCACCCCACGGTAAAAACCCGTAGAAACCTGCCCCGCACGGGGGTCAAAACCGTCCCATCGGTCCCGGCCGCTCCCGAATCCGCTACACACGCCCCCCGCTCCCGATCACCTCGAGCCCAACCGACGCATCGGTCGATCCCGCTGGCACAGCGGGATATCGAGCGGGATCATCCCGGGCGCGTCACGACACCGGACAGGCGGAGTCGGGATGGGGCCTTGGCCGAGCTGACGCCCGATTCGATCTGCCTCCAGCGCATGGGCTACGGCCGGTCGATGGGTTAGTACCCCGCTCGGGGTGCCATTCGCGAGCTGACCCTCTGGATCCGGCGCTGAGAAGAACCCGGGCGTCTCGGGTCCAACGCCCGACGGGTTGGCCTCGCACCTTCGAGCCAAGGTGGTACCATGATGCCCAATGGGCCTGTGCCCCCGTCACCCACGGGCGCCCCGCGACACGCGGGTCGACCCGAAGCCAGCACGGCCCTTCCCTTCGGCGTTTGTTTGAGGACCCGACGCGCCCATGTCGAGCCAACGCGTGTTCTCTACGATCTGGGCGTTCGAGGAATCCCCGACGCTACGCTATCTGCTCCGCAAACACATGGCCCCCACGGGGATTCCGGTTACCTTCTTCGAGGACCTCACCGCGCTCCTGGACGCCCCCGAGGCGCGTCTTCCGGATGCCCTCCTCCTCGGTTGGCCGGGCCACCGGACCGAACGGCTCGAGTGGCTGGAGAACCGCCTCACGAGCCACCCATGGGCCTCACGACCCGTGCTTATCTTGATCCGCGAGGACAACCCGCAGCTTATCGGGTGGAGCATTCAACGTCCTCGGACGCTGCAACTGGCCTGGCCGCAGGCGGATCGGCTACCCGAAGCGATCAGCCGACTCAACGAGACGAAGGCCGGAGAACGATTCATCGGTCAACTCGCCCCCGATCCGGATCTCTCGGTCCTCTTGGTCGACGACTCCCGAAGCATCCGCCAGGTTTACGGGCGCCTTTTGAATCGGCACGGTTACCGCACCGATACCTGCGCGAGTGTTCAAGCCGCCTATCAGCGGGCGCTGACCCACCACTACGACCTGGCCGTCATCGACTACTTCATGCCCGAGCAGACGGGCGATGTGCTATGCCGCTTGCTCCAAGAGCATCCCGGAACGCGCCATATCTACTCGGCCATCCTGACCGCAACCTATCGGGAATCCGTGATCCAGGTCTGTCTGCGCAACGGCGCCCGGGAATGCATGTTCAAGGACGAGGCCCAGGAGCTTTTCCTGGCCCGAATCGCCGCGATTGGCCGGAGTATCGAACGCCACAAACGCAACGAGGCCGAACGGGCGCGCCTGGACACGTTGATCGCCTCGCTGGGGGAAGGGGTCTACGGCGCGGATCGATCGGGCCGGATCACGTTCCTGAACCCCGCGACCCGCCGGATCCTCGGGTTCGAAGAGCCGAGCGAACGCTTCATCGGCCAACCCGCCTCCCTCCTGTTGCACCATTATCCGGCGGATGCATCCCTCGAGACCCTCGAGAATGCCTATCGGGAGGCCGCGCCGCTGTTGGATCACGAGACCCTCTTTTGGCATCGTTCCGGCCGCCCCTTGCCGGTCGAATGCACCGTTCAACCCTTCGGTAACGGGCCTCAGGGCGGCGTCGTGGTCGTCTTCCGCGAGATCTCGCAACGCAAAGCCTGGGAGCAGGATCTTCTGCGCCAGGCCTATATCGACCCCCTCACCGAACTCTATAACCGGCGCCGGTTTGAAGAGCTCCTGCGCCGGGAATTGGAACGTCTCGAACAGGTTCCCGATCAGGCGAGTGCGCTGCTCTTTATCGACCTGGATCGCTTCAAGCAGGTCAACGATACCGTGGGTCACGAGGCGGGGGATCAGTTGTTGCAACAGGTCGGACAACGACTCCAGCGCCATTTGCGCTCGACCGATAAGATCGCCCGCCTCGGGGGGGACGAGTTCGCGGTCATCCTGCCCGATATCGACCGAGAGAATCTCTTCCAAGCGGCGGACCGGATCCGCGGCATGCTCGAGCGATTTACCTTCCGCTACGAAGACCGAACCTTCAAGATCAACGGGAGCGTCGGCGTCACCCGGCTCGGAGACACCCCGGCGGATATCTCGGAGGTGCTGCGGCAAGCGGACCTGGCCTGTCAAACCGCCAAGCGGAAGGGGCGTAACCAGACCCATACCCACGTTCCCCAACTCGATCCGGATTCTGGCAACCCGGTCCTCGTGCAAGACTGGCAAAACCGGCTCGAACAGGCCTTGCACGAGGACTGCTTCGTACTGCACTTCCAACCGATCGTTCCCATCACCGGCCCGGCCGTCGACCTGGACCGCTCGACCACCGCGGTCGCCTACGAGGTCTTGATCCGCTTGGCCGACCGGGACGGAGGGCTCGTCTTCCCCACGGAGTTCTTCGCCGCCGCGGAGCGCTACAACCTCCTTCATGCCATTGACCGCTGGGTCTTGGAGCGACTCGAAAAACTCCTGCAAGCCGGATCCATCGCACCCGAGCGATGCCTCTTCGTCAACCTCGCCGCAGGCAGCATCCAGAATGAGACCGCACGAGACCAGCTCCAGACGATCTTGGACCGGGGCTGGCTGACCCCCCACAACCTCGTACTCGAGCTATCGGAGACGACGGCTATCGAGTGTTACGAGCAGGCCGGGGGATTCCTGGATCACTTGCAGAGCCAGGGCTTTCAATTCGCGCTGGATGATTTTGGAACCGGCTTCACCTCCCTGGTGCAGCTACACACATTGCCCGTAACCTATGTTAAATTTGACGGGTTTTTGGGGGCGGAGCAGGCCGCCGAACGGTTCGAACCCGAGGCCTTCCGGCAGATCGCCGATCTCGCCCACCGATTCGAGCGGACGACGATCGCCGAGCACATCGAAGACGCCGAACAGCTCGCCTTCGTCCGCGAGGCCGGGATTACGCTCGCCCAGGGCTTTCATATCGGGCACCCGGTACCGCTTGAACAACTCCCACCACCGCAGGACATTGCAGGCCGGCGCGGTCGACAACGAGACGAGACGACTGCCGGCCGATAACGCCGTCGTGCCCTGACCCTTATCTGGATAACGCAGCATTATGGCCCACCCGCAGTTGAACATCGCCATCCGAGCGGCACGCGCCGCCGGCAATGTAATCAATCGCTACGTCGACCGGGTCTATACCCTTCACGTCACCTCCAAGGAGCGCAACGACTTCGTGACCGAGGTCGACCGTCACGCCGAGCGGGTCATTATCGACACGATCCGCGCGGCCTACCCGGAGCACGGCATCCTCGCCGAGGAGAGCGGGCGCTACGAGGGCGAGGCGACCCATCGATGGCTGATCGATCCGCTGGACGGGACGACGAATTTCCTCCATGGCTTTCCGCCCTTCGCCGTTTCGATCGCGCTCGAGGCCCACGGCCAACTCGAGCAGGCCGTGGTCTACGATCCGGTGCGCGATGAGCTGTTTACCGCCAGCCGAGGCTCCGGGGCCTATCTCAACAATCGCCGTATCCGGGTCAGCGGGGCACGGCGGCTCTACGGGGCCCTTCTGGGGACCGGATTCCCGTTCAAGCAGCCCGAGCATCTGGATGACTACCTCCAGACCTTCAAGGCCTTTTGTCAGGATACGGCCGGCATACGCCGGGCCGGCTCAGCGGCCATCGATCTCGCCTACGTGGCGGTCGGTCGTCTGGATGGCTTCTGGGAGCTCGGCCTCAAGCCTTGGGATATGGCTGCCGGGGTCTTGCTGATCAAGGAAGCCGGAGGCCTGGTCAGCGACTTCGGAGGAGGCACCGACTACCTGCAGTCCGGCCACGTGCTCGCCGGGACACCGGACGTCTTCGATGGCATGGCCGGCGTCTTGCGAACGCACCTGCCCGCCGAACTCCAACGCTGACCCGGGTCGACGCGACCGTTCTCAACCGGCTCGTACCCCGTGAGCTACCGCTCAAGACCACGAGGGGGCTATCCCGATTTCGGCGAGTCTTCCACGCCCCGGGGACTGCGACAAGGGCTGGCGGCCATACCCCGAAGGAACGATCCCGACGGCGCGCCGGTCCCCGCGGCATTGAAAGCCTGCGGGATCGCCTCAGCCCTCGAGCAACGCCTCAAAGGTATAGTGCTTGCGCACGGCCGTGTGGATCGTCCACGTGCAGCGCAAGCCTGCCGAGAACATCACCAGATCGCCCGCCGCAAAACGAACGCCCCCCTCGCCCCCATCCGGCGTCACGGTAACCTCCCCCTCGAGCAGATAGCACGTCTCGGGTTCCTCGTAATACCACGAGAACTCGGAGGCTTCCTTGGCCCAAATCGGCCAATCGGCCACCCGGAGCTCCGCGTGTCGCCCCGCCGAAATGGAACGCTCCACACGAATCGATGGACTCATGCGCGACTCACCTCCAACCCGTTGACACTCGAACAAACAATCGCTTATTTAATTCACTTTTACATCGGCAAACCATCGGATCAACCCAGCCGTCATCCTTGCGAAGTCTCGGAAACAACCTACGCTTTGGTATAGGAGCAGAAACACATTGGGCCTCCCGCAAGACAACCTGTACGCCAGGATACGTCGCGACGGGCGCCCGGTCTATCGACTCGTTCGACCCTCGGAGGGTTACTGATGCACCCACTGACCCTGGCTGTACTGATGCCACCGGTGGCCGTTGCGCGTTACCGGTGCGCATGCCGCTGCGCCGCACCGATCGGCGTCTTCTGGATCGGCGGATTGGGGGCCTTGGCGACCGGCGTGCTTGGGGGGCTCGGATTCGTCGCGGCCCTCGGCCTGGCGATGACCGGACTGGCCATCCTGTGGGCCGTTTTGACGGTTCGTGGGGCTTCGCCCAACGGTTGCGCCGAACTGACCTCGCGCGGGGTTTCCCATCCATTACCCTGGGAACAGGAACCGGATCCCCTCGCCATGGTACGCGAGGCTCAAGGGCGGGATTAGGCACCATCGATCGGTATGTTCCAAGAGGATCCCCGATCGCTCGTTTCCCGCCGGTTAGTCGCTCGTTTCCGGGGAGGTGTGGCGGGTTACCTCCCCGGAACTTACGATCAGGGACGATCGTCTTTTTTCTCTTCGACCTCGACCGGGATCAGGTCCGTTCGACTTACCCCCAAGGCAAAGGCAGCAGCGCTCGCCACGTAGATCGACGAGTAGGTTCCAATGATGACACCCGTGATCAACGCGATCGCGAAGGCGTTCATGACCTCGCCACCGAGGAAGTACAAGGCCAGCAACACGAGCAGGGTGGTCAACGAGGTGATCAACGTTCGGGATATGGTCTGATTGACCGAACGGTTCATGACCTCAAACGGTCCGCTCTTGCGCAGCTTACGGAAGTTCTCTCGAATCCGATCGAAGACCACGATGGTATCGTTCAGCGAATAACCGATCACGGCCAACAGGGCGGCAAGCACCGTCAAATCGAATTCGATCTGCAGGACGGCGAAGACACCGAGCGTGATGAGCACATCATGGATGAGGGCGGCCACCGCCCCCACCGAAAACCGATACTCGAAACGCAGCCCGACGTAGATCAGGATCCCAATCAACGCGATCAGCATCGCCAATCCGCCGTCTTCCCGCAGCTCTTCCCCTACCTTCGGCCCGACGAACTCGACGCGCCGTAATTCGACCTCCGTCGCCGCCGCCTCACTCAGCGCGCGAAGCACTGCTTCACTGAGACGGGCTCGGGCAGCACGGGCATTGCCTTCGATCGCCCCTGTGGCTTGGGGCCGCAGCCGGATCAGGACCTCTTCCGAGCTGCCGAAGTGTTGGACCGTCGCCCCCTCGTAGCCCGCGGTCTCCAGGGTCGAGCGGATCGACTCGAGGGCGACCGGCTCCGGATAACCGACTTCCACTAGGGTACCCCCGGTGAAGTCGATCCCGAAATTCAACCCCCGAACCGCCAGGGCCAGGATGGCGGTCAGGAGAAGCACCCCGGACAGCCCGAAGGCGATGCGCCGCTTGCCGAGAAAGTCGATGGGTCGGCTTTGTGTCATGGAGATCTCCTCAGATCGGCAGCTTGGCGAGGCGGCGCCCGCCATATACCAGATTCACGACGGCCCGGGTGCCGAGGATGGCCGTGAACATCGAGCCGATGATTCCAATGGAAAGGGTAACCGCGAAACCCTTGATGGGGCCCGTGCCGAAGGCGAACAGGACGATGGCGGCAATCAGCGTCGTCACGTTCGCATCGGCGATGGTCGAAAAGGCCTTCTCGTAGCCGGAGTGGATGGCCGCTTGCGGTGTGTTCCCATTCCGGAGCTCCTCCCGTATCCGCTGGAATATCAGCACATTAGCATCCACGGCCATACCGACGGTAAGCACGATACCCGCGATTCCGGGCAAGGTCAGTGTGGCCTGGAGCAAGGACAACACAGCCACGATGAACACGAGATTCACCATCAGAGCGAGATCGGCGATCAGCCCAAAGAGCTTGTAGTACACGGCCATGAACACCATCACCAGGGCCAGGCCGACAACGACTGAGAGGAAGCCCTGCTGGATGTTCTCCGCGCCGAGACTGGGCCCGATCGTACGCTCTTCGACGATTTGTACCGGGGCCCGCAGGGCGCCCGCGCGCAACAAAAGCGCCAGATCCCGAGCCTCTCGGGTGCTGTCCAATCCCGAGATCTGGAACCGTCGGCCGAGTTGATCGCGAATCTCGGCAACGCTAATCACTTCTTCTACCGTGCGCGTGCGTTCCACCTCTTCCCCGTTGACGGTCACCATGTCGATCTTATTTTCCTTGTAGACAACGGCCATGAGGTTGCCGATGTTCTCTTGGCTGACATCGCTCATTCGGCGTGCGCCTTTACCGTCCAGGCTGATGAACACCGCCGGCGTCCCATTCTGTTGCTCGATCCCGGATGAGGCATCGGTGATCTGATCGCCGGTGATGATGACCCGGCGTTTCAAGAGGATCGGCCGGCCGTCGCGCCGCTCGTACATCCGGGCCGCCGGGGGGGCCCGCCCGCTCTCCTCGGCATCGATCCAGTCGGCGCGGCTCCCGTGCACGAGACGGAAATCGAGGGTTGCGGTGGCGCCGAGGATCTCCTTGGCTCGGGCCGTATCCTGCACGCCCGGGAGCTGCACGACGATCCGCTCGCTGCCCTGCTGTTGAATCACCGGCTCGGCCACGCCGAGCTCATTCACGCGGTTACGCAACGTCGTAATGTTCTGTTCCAGGGCCGCTTCTTTCTCCGCGTCCTTGGCCTCGTCGGTCAGCACGGCACGTACAACCGGCGTCCCACCGGCGGTCGCGGGTTCGAGCTCGAGATCGTCGTACTCGCGGCGCAGGCGCTTCAACGACTCATCCCGTTCCGAGACCTCGCGGAATCGCACCCGGATACCCTCAGGGCCTCGGGTAATCCCCATGTAGCGGAGCCGTTCATCCCGCAAGAAACTGCGAATATCCTCCACGAAGCGTTCCTCCGCCTGCTCGATGGCCGCCTCCATATCCACCTCCAGGAGGAAATGGACGCCGCCGCGCAGATCGAGCCCGAGATACATCGGCTTGCCATTGATGGCCCGAAGCCAATCCGGTGTCGCCGGCGCCAGGTTCAAGGCGACCGTATAGCGATCGTCCAGGGTTGCGTCGATCCGGTCGGCGGCCTTGAGTTGGGTATCGGTATCAGGGAAGCGGATCAGGAGCTGGTCCGAACGCCGTTCGAAGGCCTTGTACTCGAGGCCCTGAGTGGACAGGGTTCGCTCGACCGTGTCCACCACCGGCTCCTCGAGGCTCAAGCCACCGGCTGTTATCTGGACGGCGGGATCTTCCCCGTACAGATTGGGCAAGGCATAGAGCGCGGCGCCGAGGACAACCGCCAAGACGAGGAGGTATTTCCAAAGGGGGTATTGGTTCAGCATAGTCGAATGGCCCGAAACCCGAGGGGCATCAGGACCCTATTCCTTCATCGTTCCCTTGGGCAGGAGTTGATTGATCGCATGTCGCTGGACCTTGACCTCGATCCCCTCGGCGATCTTCAGGCGAATGAAGCTCTCGTCAAGGTCTGTGATCCGTCCCAAAAGACCTCCGGTGGTAACCACCTCATCGCCCTTGGAGAGCGCCTCGACCATCTTGCGGTGCTCCTTTTGCCGCTTCTGTTGCGGCCGAATCAGGAGAAAGTAGAACAGGACGAACAGGATAATGAGCGGCAGCAGACTCAGGATCGGGTTCGGTTCCTGGGGAGCGGGGGCGCCTTGCGCCAAGGCATCGGATACGAGGAATGACAACGACATGGGTTACCTCGGATAAGGATCAAGGAAGTGGTAAAAGGTCAGCCCGCCTCATCGCGTCCGCTGACGCGATTCAAGACACGGGCAAGACACCGTCGCACCCACGAGCCGACGGCTTCACGGGGCCTGCCGCGCGTGGAACGCCTGAACGAAGGCATCCAACGTATGATCGGCGATCGCGTTCCGCAGGCCCTGCATGAATGTTTGGTAGTAGTGAAGGTTGTGAATGGTATTCAGGCGGGCCCCGAGGATCTCGCCGCACTTGTCCAGGTGTCTGAGGTAGGCACGACTGTAGTGGCGGCAAGTATAACACCCGCATTCCGGATCCACAGGTCGGGTGTCGCCGGCGTTCGCCGCATTGCGGATGCGAAGCACCCCGCGGGAGGTGAACAAGTGACCATTGCGGGCGTTGCGGGTCGGAAGCACGCAATCGAAGAGATCAATGCCGGCCTGAACCGCCTCGATGATATCCGTCGGCCTGCCCACCCCCATGAGATACCGGGGCCGACCGACGGGCAGCTCGGGGGCGAGGGCGTCGAGCATCATCCGTCGTTCCTCCGGTGACTCGCCCACTGACAGTCCTCCGATCGCGTAACCATCGAAGTCCAGTTCGCGCAGCCCCGCCAGGGAACGGCGCCGCAGATCCGGGTACATCCCCCCCTGGACGATCCCGAACAAGGCAGCGGGGTTGTTGACGTGGGCGCGGCGCGAGCGCGCGGCCCAATCCAACGAACGTTGCATCGACGCCTCAGCTTCCCCCCACGTGGCCGGGTACGGCGTGCAATCATCGAAGATCATCACGATGTCCGCCCCGAGGGCTCGTTGAACCTCCATCGAGCCTTCCGGTGTCAACTCAATCCGGGCCCCGTCCACGGGGGAGCGGAAGACGACCCCCTGAGGCCGAATGTCTTCGCGGCGCGCGAGGCTGTAGACCTGGAACCCACCCGAGTCGGTGAGTATCGGCCCGGACCAATTCATGAAGTCGTGCAGGTCGCCATGCGCCCGGATCACCTCGACCCCGGGACGAAGCATCAGGTGAAAGGTATTGCCCAAGATGATCTGGGCGCCGAGATCCTGCAACTCATCCGGGGTCATGGCCTTGACCGTCCCGTAGGTCCCGACGGGCATGAACGCGGGTGTCTCCACCACCCCACGGGGCAGACGCAAACGCCCACGGCGGGCGTTCCGGTCCGTGGCGAGCGTATCGAAGATCATCAGGAGCCCGTCGCGTCGTCGGAGAACCCCCGCGTCCGGTACGGCGGTTGCGGGCGGGCCTCCGCGCTGGCGGAGACCAACATGGCATCCCCATAGCTGAAGAATCGGTACCCGGAGGCCACCGCATGCCGATAGGCTGCCATCACGGCGGAATAACCGCCGAGGGCACAGACCAGCATGAGCAATGTCGATTGCGGGAGATGAAAATTGGTGATCAAGGCATCAACCAGCCGAAAGCGATAGCCGGGTAGGATAAAGAGATCGGTCTCGCCACGGAAGGGACGCAGGACGGTTCCGTCCGCCTCGCTGGCTTGTGCGGCGGTCTCAAGGCTGCGCAACGCCGTCGTGCCGACCGCAACGATACGGTGACCCGCGGCCCGGGCTTCGACCAGCGCCGCGACGGTTGCCTCGGATACCTCAAGCCATTCCCGATGGAGATGATGGTCCCGTGGATCCTCGGTTCGTACCGGCTGGAAGGTGCCGGCCCCCACATGCAGAGTCACGGTTGCCCGCCGCAGTCCGGCCCGATCCAGCGCCTCGAGCAGCGGAACGTCGAAATGCAGCCCCGCGGTCGGCGCCGCAACCGACCCGAGGTGTCGTGCAAACACCGTCTGGTACTGCTCGCGATCCGCTGGGGTATCCGCCCGTTCGATATACGGAGGGAGCGGGACATGCCCATGACGCTCCAGCCAATCGATGACGGTGCGCTCGGGCGGAAAGCCGAGCCGGTAGAACCGATCCTGGCGCGCCCGAACGGCCAACACCAGATCCGGCGCGATAGGGAGCTCGCTGTCAACGCGCGGCGCGTGACTGGCGCGGATTTGCGCCCAGGCCTGCGCTTCGTCGATGACCCGCTCAATGAGGATCTCCACGGCCCCACCGCTCGCCTTGTGGCCTTGCAGACGCGCGGGCAACACGCGTGTATCGTTGAATACGAGGAGATCACCCGGCTGCAGGAGCTTGGGGAGCTCGCGGATCCTGGCATCCCGATAGCGCCCGGTCCGCCCGTCCAGCGCCAGTAGGCGGGATGCGCTCCGATCGGCGAGGGGGTATTGGGCGATGCGATCCGGGGGCAAGGCGTAATCGAAGTCGGCCGTACGCATAGTCTCTTGGGTTTCGGGATCCAGCGCGTTATACTAACAGGCTTCGCTGCAGGCCGGAGTGGCGGAATCGGTAGACGCAGGGGACTCAAAATCCCCCGGTGGCGACACCGTGCGAGTTCGAGTCTCGCCTCCGGCACCAACGTCGAACCCCGTCCTGGCGCTCGCCCTTGAACCGTGGGTTCCCGGGGCGTATCGGCCCATTGATCCCCGGATTGCCTCGCCTGACGCATGGCTGCCTTCGTCCTGCCTCCCAAACGCATTCGACGCGCGGTCGGCCAAGCCCTCGTTGACTTTCAGATGCTCCGCGACGGGGATCGGGTCCTGCTCGGCCTCTCGGGTGGTAAGGATAGCCTGTCGCTGCTCCACATCCTACGACACGTTCAACGCGTGGCCCCGGTCCGTTTCGAGTTCGGCGCCGTGACCATCGACCCGATGACCCCCGAATACGATCCTGGTCCCTTGAAGCCGTACATGGCCGGGCTCGACGTCGATTACCACCGGGTTCGAGAACCGCTCGTCGAACTGGCCCAACGGCACATGCACGGGGATTCCTACTGTGCGTTCTGCGCGCGCATGCGCCGCGGCTTGATGTACCGGACCGCGCGCCGCGCAGGCTACAACGTCTTGGCGCTCGGGCAACACCTCGATGACCTCGCCGAGAGTTTCCTCATGTCCGCGTTTCACGGCGGACGACTCGGCACCATGAAGGCCCACTACCGAAACGACCCGGGCGATATCCGCGTCCTTCGCCCCCTCGTTTATGTCCGTGAACGGCAGCTACAGGCGTTTGCCCGAGATGCCGAACTCCCGGTCATACCGGACAATTGCCCCGCTTGCTTCAGTCAACCGACCGAACGTGCCCGCATCAAGGCCCTATTGGCCGATGAGGAACACGAGCACCCGCAGCTGTTCAAAAGCTTGGTGCAAACCCTGAAACCCTTGATGGCCGTGGGCCAGCCCGAGCACGACGAATATGACGATGATGACGGTGGCGGTATTCGAGACATTGCCTGATGCCCAGATCGCGGTCGGGCGCCTGGAGGCCGAGGGCCTATCGGCCTACCTTGCGGATTCCAATCTCGTACAGACCGACTGGCTCTACGCCATCGCCATCGGCGGCATCAAGGTGCAGGTCGCACCCGATGACGTGGCACAGGCCCGAGCCATCCTGGCCCGGGACGATTCCGACGCCCTCGAAGGTGACCCCCTGGAATGATCCGGCGCCCCAAACCATTGAACCCCGGACCGCGGCTTTTGGGGGGACACCCACTTGGCATGACCCAAGGAGTCGGTCTGCAGGCCTCGCGGGTCATCGGGCTGTTCATGGTGATGACACTGCTGCGACCCACGCCGGGATTCGCCGAGGATCTCGCCGCGCATCCGTCCCCCTACCTCCGGTTGCATGCGGAGGATCCCGTGGCCTGGCGAACCTGGGGGGACGAGGCCCTCGCCGAGGCGAAGCGCCGGGAGCGACCCGTGTTCCTATCATCCGGCTACTACGCCTGCCATTGGTGCCACGTGATGCATCAGGAGAGCTTTCGCGATGCCGGGATCGCGGAGCGCCTGAACCAGCAGTTCATCCCCGTGAAGATCGATCGGGAGCTGCAACCCGAACTGGATGCCCAGCTGCTGCGCTTCACGAAGGCGACGGCAGGGCACGGTGGCTGGCCCTTGAATGTCATCCTGACGCCTACGGGCTACCCGGTCCACGGCTTCGTTTATGAGCCCCGCGATGCCCTAGAGGAACGCCTCGAGGGGTTTTCTGCCGCATGGCAAGATCGCTCGGAGAGGCTCGAGTCCGCGGCACGCCGAGCTGCCCGCGAACTCTTCGCCGCCGAGCCCCGTTCGGAGCGCGAGACGATCCCGAGTCGAGCCGACTCGATTCGCCGCCTGCAGGCTCAACTCCATGAACGAGCCGATCCCTTCCAAGGCGGCTTCGGTGAGGTGACGAAATTCCCCCTTGTGCCGCTGCTCCAGGCCACCCGAACGCTGGTCGCCCCGCGTGAAGACCCGGATCTGAGGGATTTTTTGCGCCAGACCGAGGGATCGATGGCCCGCAGCGGATTACGGGACCCAATCCATGGCGGCTTCTTCCGTTACACCGAAGATCCCGGATGGGATGTCCCGCATTTCGAAAAGATGCTCTATGATCAGGCGCTGCTCGCATCCCTGTACCTCAGAGGCGACCGCGATTCCCGCACCGAGGAATCGCAACGGGTCGCTTTCGATACCTTGGATTTCGTGCGACGGACGATGCAAACCCGAGAGGGCGGCTATGTGGCTTCCCTATCCGCCGTCGACTCCGAGGGCCGGGACGGAGGAAACTACCAATGGGTCGACAAGGACTGGCAGGTCGGCCTGACGGCCGATGAACGCCGGTTGGTCGCCGTTCTTTGGGAATGGCATGACGGGGATTACGGGCAATATCCCGCCCAAACGCGCACGATCACCGAGGCGGCAAACCGACTGGACTGGTCAGAAGAACGCGCCCAACGCCACTATGCTGCCCTGCGAGCCAAGCTCCGAACAAAACGCTCGGTACCGCCCCGGGATACCAAACAGATCGTCGGCTGGAACGGGCTCTTGCTGGCCGCTTTCGCGCAAGCCGCGGCTGTCGAGACAGCCCCGGCACGCTTTGCCTCAGCCAGCGCTGCCCTGGCACAGTTCCTCACCGAGCGTCTCCAGAACGAGCCCGAAGGTGGGGCTGGGACCTCTGGCGCCAGGCATTCCCTCCCGCGCGCCTGGGTCGGTACCCGCGGCGTGGGGGACGGGGCCCTCGCGGACTATGCCTATCTCGCCTATGGCTTGGAGCAGTGGCGGCGTATCGCCCCGGAAGCGAGCCGCGAGCGGCTGCGTTCCGCGATAACGCGGGTGCTCACTGAGGCCTGGCGACGCTTCCATACCGACGCGGGTTGGCGGCGTAGCGAGGCCACGGGGCTTGCAATCGCCATGCAGCGGCCCGTCTGGCCCGAGAAGACCCTTCCCTCCCCCGTGGCCATGGTGCTCGCTCTGACGCCCTGCTATCCCGAGGCAGGCTTGCCCGACGCGAGACGCGCATTACACCAGGCCTGGCCGCGAGTCGCCGCGGATCCGGCGCGGTATCCAACCCTCTGGCGGCTTGCGATAACCCCAGCGGGGGAGGCACCTGGAACCGGAACGCTCGGCTGTCCGAGTGGATGGACCGAACCCACGCTCGGATCCACCGATCCGGCCCCAACGGCTATCGCCTCGCCGCCCGACTGACCCACCGACGAGCGATCTCGCGCGCGAATACGGGCCGCGACCCACGCGCGCTGCCCGTCATATCGAATCAAGCCCAATCATTCGTCGGAGTTCCGCCTCGTTCATGAGGGGGACACCGAGGGCCTCGGCCTTGGCCCGTTTGCTTCCGGGCCGGTCACCGAGGATCACCGCACTCGTCTTACCGGAAACACTGCCGGAGACCTGCGCCCCCAAGGATTCCAGCCAGCCGACTGCCTCGTCTCGCGTCAGGGTCTGCAACGTCCCGGTGATGACATAGCGTTGCCCCGAAAGGGGTCCATCCGATCCTCGTACCGGCGATTCGGACGGCTTGGGCCAATCCACCCCGGCCGCTCGGAGCGCCTGGACGATGGACCGATTGCGCGGCTGCCGGAAGAACGCGGCGATATGGGTGGCAACCACCGGCCCAATATCCGGCACCTCCTGGAGCTGAGCCTCGTCGGCGTCCATAATGGACTCGAGTTCCCCGAAATGCTCCGCAAGGGCTCGGGCCGTTGCCTCGCCGACCTCACGTATCCCCAAGGCATACAGGAAACGATCGAGGCGGGTCTGCTTGCTGTGTTCCAAGGCCGCCAAGAGGTTCTGGGCCGACTTCGCGCCCATCCGGTCCAACCCCGCTAGGGAAGCCGCATCCAAGCGGTACAGGTCGTCGGGATGGTGGACGAGATCCCGTGACACCAATTGATCCACCAACTTCTCCCCCACTCCCTCGATATCCATGGCCTTGCGCGAGGCAAAATGACGGATTGCCTCCTTGCGCTGCGCCGGGCAGACCAGGCCCCCGGTGCATCGGGGAATCGCCTCCCCGTCCGGCCGTACGACCTCCGAACCACAGGCGGGACAATGGGTTGGTGTGCCGACGATGCGGGCATCCGAGGGGCGCCGATCGCGGGCCACTTGGACGACCTCCGGGATCACGTCCCCCGCCCGTCGAACCGTCACGGTGTCCCCGACACGGACATCCTTGCGGGCCAGTTCGTCGGGATTGTGGAGGGTTGCGTTGGTCACCGTCGCCCCCCCGACGAAGACGGGTTCCAGGCGAGCGACCGGCGTCAACGACCCCGTCCGACCCACCTGCCATTCCACGTCATTGACCCGAGTCAAGGCCTCTTCTGCGGGATACTTGTGGGCGAGCGCCCAGCGAGGGGCCCTCGCCACGTGCCCGAGCCGTTCCTGCATCCCCCGGTCATCGACCTTATAGACCGCCCCGTCGATTTCATAGCCCAAGTCCGAACGCTTCTCCCCAAGATCTCGATAATAGGCGAGACACGCCTCGATACCCGACACCCGGGTTCGTTCAGGACAGATGGGCAGTCCCAGGCGCTCGAGCCAATCGAGCATCCCCGTGTGCGTTGTGGGGAGGTGTTCGCCCTCCAAGGCGCCAATGCCATAACAGAAAAATGCCAGCGGGCGTTCCGCCGTAACCCGCGGATCGAGCTGCCGAAGACTTCCCGCTGCCGCATTGCGTGGATTGACGAACCCCTTGTCGCCACGCGCCTTCAGACGCTCGTTTAACGCCTTAAAGCGGGCCTTGGGAAGATAGACCTCGCCACGCACCTCGATAAGCCGCGGGGGAGCCTCTGTGAATAGACGAAGCGGGATACTCCGAATCGTGCGCAGGTTATGGGCGATCGCCTCACCCCGAGATCCATCACCCCGTGTGGCCCCCTGAACGAAGATACCGTCACGATAGGTGAGGTTGACCGCCAGCCCATCCAATTTCGGCTCAACCGCATAGGGCAGCGGGCCATCGTAGCCGAGCCGTTCCCGCGCCCGCCGATCGAAATCACGCGCCTCATCGGCATCGAAGGCGTTATCGAGGGAGAGCATCGGCACAACATGAGCCACCTCCGGGAAACCCTCCGAGGGTTCGGCACCGACCCGCTGTGTCGGGGAATCGGGGCGCACCAGCTCGGGATAACGCACCTCATAGTCCTGCAGACGCCGGAGCATGGCGTCGTATTCGGAATCCGGAATCTCCGGATCGTCGAGCACGTAATAGCGATAATTATGGTGATGCAACGCTTGCCGAAGCGCCTCGACCGCCTCGGCAATCTCATGGGGAACGGGTTGAGAGGACTCAGTCATGGGCTCAATCGACGTGTGGAGGAATCCGCGGCGGGTGCGGGCCGGAGCCCACCACGATCTGGGGCTCGGAGCGCGCCCTGAAACGGGGCGGATAGCCGGGACGGCGCGATCGAAATCAGGCTTGGGTAAACCGCGTCGGGACCCTATACTAGCGGTTTTTCTTGCCTCGAGATAACCCCTGATGGCGGCGTCGCTTCAGGGGATCGGCCGTCCCGCTGTATCGAGCGGATCCCATTCGAGCCCAGCTCGCGGAGATATCCCTATGAGTCACGAAACCATCGAATCACACCTGCACGAAGCACGCGTCTTCCCGCCACCGGCCGAGTTCGCCGCCCAAGCGCGGATCACACCGGAGGCGCTCGAGTCCTTGTATCGGAAGGCGTCGCAGGATTTCGAGGGTTTCTGGGGCGAATTGGCGCGGAATGAATTGCACTGGTTCGAACCCTTCACCCAGGTCCTGGACACCACACAAGCGCCCCATTACCAGTGGTTCTACGACGGTCGCTTGAACGTCGCCTACAACTGCCTGGATCGACACCTCGAGGAGCGGGGCGACAAGACGGCCATCATCTTCGAAGGTGAGCCTGGGGATGTACGGCACATCAGTTACCACGAGCTCCACGCGGAAGTCGGACGATTCGCCAACGCGCTCAAGGCGCAGGGCATCGGCAAAGGCGACCGGGTCGTGATCTATATGCCGATGATCGCTGAGGCCGTGGTCGCGATGTTGGCTTGCGCACGCATCGGGGCGATCCACTCGGTTGTTTTCGGCGGTTTTTCCGGGGATTCTTTGAAGGATCGCATCGAAGACGCCGGCGCCCGCTTATTGATTACCGCAGACGGCGGCCATCGTGGCGGTCGCGTCATCGAACTCAAGGCGGCTACGGACAAAGCGCTCGCCCAGGGCTGCCCCAGCATCGAAACGGTCATCGTCTACCGCCGGATCGGCCACGATGTACCGATGCAGGAGGGACGAGATATCGACTGGGACACCGCCATCGCCGAACAGCCGGTGGAATGCCCGCCCGAGTGGGTAGCAGCGGAACATCCCCTCTTTCTGCTCTACACATCGGGTTCAACGGGCAAGCCCAAGGGGATCCAACACGCGAGCGGCGGCTATCTGCTGGATCCCATCGTCTCGATGAAATGGGTGTTCGACATCCGTGAGGACGATGTCTACTGGTGCACCGCCGACGTGGGATGGATCACCGGTCACAGCTACGTCGCTTACGGCCCCACCGCTGTGGGGGCCACGCAGATCATCTACGAAGGCGCTCCCAACGTACCGGACGGCGGCCGGTTCTGGAAGCTCTGCCAAGACCATGGTGTCAGCGTCTTCTACACCGCTCCCACCGCCATCCGGGCCTTGATGAAGCTCGGCGACGCCATCCCGCAGTCCTACGACCTGTCGCGTCTCCGCCTTTTGGGAACGGTGGGCGAACCCATCAACCCCAAGGCGTGGATGTGGTACCGGGACATCATCGGGGGCGGGCGCTGCCCGATCGTGGACACCTGGTGGCAGACGGAGACGGGGGCTCACATGATTGCCCCGATCCCCGGGGCGACCGATCTAAAACCCGGCTCGTGCACACGGCCCCTGCCCGGCATCGACGCCGATGTGGTCGACGAGGAAGGCGAGCCAATCACCACGCCCGAGGAGGGTGGATATCTCGTCATCAAACGCCCGTGGCCCTCGATGCTGCGAACCATCTGGGGGGATGACAAGCGCTACCGAGACACCTATTGGGCCAAATTCCATAATCGGTATTACGTGGCGGGCGACAGCGCCTATAAGGACAAAGACGGCTATGTCTGGATCCTTGGGCGCATCGATGACGTCTTGAACGTCTCCGGCCATCGGCTCGGGACCATGGAGATCGAATCCGCCCTTGTGGCCCACCCGCGTGTGGCTGAGGCGGCCGTTGTGGGTCGGCCCCATGACATCAAGGGGGAATCGATCTTCGCCTACATCGTCCTAAAGGGCGAGCGTCCCAAGGGGGGCGTCGACGAGGAGTTGGCCAAGGAGTTGAAGAACTGGGTCGCGGAGCATATTGGAGCGATTGCCAATCCGGATGATTTCCGGTTTGCCGACAATCTACCCAAGACCCGTTCGGGGAAGATCATGCGCCGCCTGCTGCGAACAATCGCTCAAGGTAAGGCCATTACGCAGGACACATCCACCCTCGAGAACGAGGCGATCCTGGACCAACTTCAGGGTAAGGCCTGATCCACCGTATCGGGGGGTTCCTCTGTGGCACGGCTCATCGCTGAGGAATCATCGAGAGGATCGGGGTGAGGGGGAGACGGGGCGTCTTCCCCGGTCCACTCGACGTAGATGATCACCCCGGCGACACTCAGAAGCACGAGCACGACGGCGAGCCGGAGGGCCAAGCCGAGACGACACTCGAATTGCGTCGCGCATTGGCGCAGGCTTCGGGCCCGCTTCGAACGGGTGCGTGATGGGTCGGAAGGGGTGTTTCGGTATTGCTTCACCATCCAAACAGGTCTCTTGCCCGGGGAGCCCCAATGAATGGGTGAGAACCCCGGTCGATTGATAGGTTGATCGATCGCAGTCACGATACGGCCAGGTATCCTCGGCACCGAGCTCGGTTAGAACGTATCCCGGGATTGCCCCAGATAGGCCGTCCGCTAACCCGCGATCCCGCTGCTGCGGTCCGTTAATCCGATAATGACCCATTATACGCATCTGCCCCGGCTTATCGGAACGGGGCCGATACGCCACGCGCCTTGTCGACTGCGCTGATGCAATCCTCGCCTCGCCAACCGACCGCGCCCAACAGGCGCTGGCCGCCTCGTTCACGGACTCCGATTGCAGTGGCCGGGTTCACACACGCCGTGTGTGAGGTAAGCGAGCCAACCATCGACCGCCGAACCGTCCATGAACCCATGGCTCGAGGTTCCGCTGGCGTGACGGGACCGTCAGCACGATCCGTGCCGATCGTGCCTCACCAACGCGTGTATTGACGCCACGGCGCCCCAAGCTCTTGGCAACCGAAAAGTCTTCAGGATCGACACGCACCTGATCCAGAGTCCCATGGATCCCACAGGAAGCCGCTTCGTTCCCCGCCGGCGTGGGAGGAAACGGAGTCGTTGCCCCAGAAGACCGGTCTCACAGACATGTCACGATAACCCACGATCACTGGGAGGATAACCGACTCATGTTGACCCGAGAATGGCGTCGAGGAAGCGCGGTTGCGTCCATCGGACTCCTGGCTTCGACGCTGCTTTTCTTGCCCGGGTGTTCGACCTACGAGCAACGCGTGGCCCCAATCCCCTTGCCTGAGCAACAAGCGGACGTCGTCTCCATCGCCAACGTCCACCTGATTGCCCGAGGCTATGCAGACCCTTCCGTGGCACGGTCGACCTTCGGCTTCAAGATCCGCCAAGCCGGTGTCCTACCGGTCCAATTCGTCGTCGATAACCAGAACGATCAACCGGTACGCCTGGATATGGCACAAACCTTGTTAGTGGATCAGGAGGGTAACGGATGGCCGCTGTTGAGGCCGGAACAAGCGGCGGAACGAATTCGAACCGCCGTGCGTCAGGGGGAATCCATCGAGGCTGGCGTTCGGGGATCGCTCCTAACCGGATTAGCCGGGGCCGTCGCCGGAGCCGCAGTCGGGATCGTGGGCAGCGAAGGTATCGGTGAAGCCACCGGGAAAGGAGCGGCGATCGGGGCAGCAGCCGGCACACTGGGTAGCGGGGCACAACGCTACGAGGAATTGAATCGCGAGATTCGGCAGGACATGATGCGCCAGTCGATTGGCGACCGCGCCATCGAACCTGGCACGCTCACCCACGGCTTTCTGTTCTTCCCCGGACGCGATGAGGCCAACTCCGTCAAGACGCTGAGGTTACGCCTGACGATCGGGGAATCCGTGCGTTCGGTGCAGGTCCCGATCCAGCCGGTCAGCCCCTCGTCGGGCTAACCGCCGCCCCATCCGGGCAATGTCCTATCACCGCTCCAAGTGCAGGCCAAAGAACGCGGGAACCGCTCGCCGTGTTGGGTGGATGGGGCCGCTCCCTCTACCCCTCCACCCAGCGACGGCTCCCGAGGGGGAGTGCATCCAGGAAAACCCGGGACTCGGACCGCTCCGAAACGCTCCAGCCCCGTACCGCACACGCGCTGGATCGGCCCTAGACCCGCCATTCGACCCCATCGCCAGGACGGTACGTCCGACTCATCCGACCAACAAGGCGATCGGCCCCTAGCCCGTCACCGCATTGCCTGAAGGCGTGCCGCCGCTGCAACACCTCGAGGGCAAGCTCGCCAGGGCCTCGGCCGTCCCACCACGGAACCGCTAACGCCATGCGCGACGCCCCACACATTTGGGTCCCTCGCGCCGAGCTGGTGCGCCCCGCGCCCATTTTGGCTTCTTCGATGACTTACGCGTGCATTCCGTGGATGCCGCATTTTGGGCGAACGATCGGGCGGATGCCTCAATCGATCCATGAGCTCCGTCAGGTCACCAATGGCGTTAACGCACGCCCGGATCGTTTCACAGCCCCCACGATCGCTACTATCTTCATGAGATACCGAGTCATTCCCCGGTTGAGCGCGGATTGCCAACGCGCTGCCTGAGCGATCACGGGTCCCTAAAAACCCGAGCCGCACGCGGCCCGTCAAACCGACCCGGGGACTGGGCCAGGAATTCAACGGGCACTGCGACGCGAAAACTCTATTGAAAAATTGGTGTCCAGGGATGTATCGTGTAATGCGTTGCACATTATCGACGACTTCGAAAATTGACTCGCCCCAGAACGGAGCACCGATGTCTCCGAAGTTGAGCATCGGTTGGGTTCGGGCCACTTAAGTCACTTATCGCGATGATTTGCCCGAAGGTCAATTGGTTGTAAGAAGGTCGAGCCGCACTCAACCCCCCATGAGGAATCGAATATGTCGAGAGAAGAGGTCGAAATCGCCGTTAACCCGGACACCAAGCAACGGCTGCAAAAGATCGAGGCCTACCTGAACCAAGACGCTGGGCATGTCGTCGATCTGGCGATCGAGGTGCTGTGGAAACGGGTCGAACAGAACGTCGCACCGGCGTTTGAGCAGGCTATCCGAGATGCACTTCTCGAAGACAAGCCCGTCGAGGTGACCACGGAAGCCGGGAGTGAAGAAGCGAAAGCCTCAGAACCCGCGGAACCCCAGACGACACCCCCAGCGGAACCGGAGCCCCGCCGCGCCAAGGCTCAAAAAGACGAGACGAGCGCCACAACCGAGCAATCGGAAGCCGAATCGGCCAGTACAGCGCGGCGTCGTCGGGGACGCGGGCGCTCTGAGCGGCAACTTCAAATCCGGATCCGAGATACCTTGCTTGAACTGGCCGGAGGCCAAACCGGTCAAGCGGTTCGCTTGTCGGAATTGCGAAGCAAGTTGACCAATACACAACGCAGCCGCGTCGATTCCGCGCTACGCAGCATGTGGCGCGAGAAAATGATCACCCTGGATTCGGTCCGAGATCCAGCCGAACTCAGCCGCTCCGACACACGTGCCCAGATCTCGCTGAAGAAAGGGCTTCGGCCGCGTCATATCATCACGCTGCGGCAAGATGCCCTGCAACTGGGTGACGATACGGGTCAAGCGAGTGCTCGGGCAGCAAAGGGAACCAAGACAACGCCAGCGGCGGAGAAAACGCGGCGTTCACGAGGAACGACCCCGAAGAGCAATGGCGACAACCCCGAGTGGGCCCATCGTGCCGTCCAGTTGATGGAAGAACGTGAGCGAAGCGGAGCGGAAGTGATATGGAACGAGATCGCCCGAGTGCTCAACAGCGAAGGACGTCACACCTCAAAAGGCCATCCGTGGTCCAACGGAAGCCACGTGAAGCGAAATCTCAAGGGACTCGGCCTCGTCGATTAGGAGAGCGCACAGGCGAGGAGCGGGCCGGCTCCGGACGGAGCGATGAGCACACCGGGTATCGCGTGGACGAAGCGGGGGGAAGCGTCAATCAAGGCGTGGTGTGGTAACGGACCGGGCTTCGAGCTCGGCACAGCCTTCGTGACGCGCCGAGTTCTTTCGGGGCGTCACGAATCCCAGGCCCGTTCGGGATCTCCGCTCCCCCGCTCCCAAGAGCCGAATCGGGGAATCCTCGAGTGGAGCGGACAACAAGCCGAAAATCCCTTCCCAGAGGATACGTGCAACGCGATCGATCCGGTCCCATAACGGCGTCGCATCGCACGCGATTCCGGTTGCCGTGCGCTTGCGACACGCGCCAGGTCGGCGCGGAACCGCGTGCTTAGCAGTCGGCCTTCAGAAGCTGTTCGACCCGCACCAGATCCTCAGGCGTGTCGACACCCGGGCCCGGTAATGCATCCATTTCGAGCACATGGATCCGTTGTCCCATCGACAAGGCCCGCAGTTGCTCGAGTTGCTCGACCTGCTCCAACGGGCTCGGGGGACACGCCGTGAATCGTCTCAGGTAACCCACCCGATAGGCATAGAGCCCAACGTGGCGTCGTCCGACGGACCAGGCCACGGGTCGCTCGCCCGCATCCCCTGCGTTCGCCTCAGATCGCTGCCACGGAATCGGGGCTCGGCTGAAGTACAACGCATATCCAGACTCATCACACACCACCTTGACGATACTCGGTTCCCCGAGCTCGTTGCGCGCTTCGAGGGGAACGACGAGCGTGGATACTGCGGCATCCGGATGTCGATCCAAATCGCGCGCGACGGCATCGATCGCACTCGGGGACATCAAGGGCTCATCCCCTTGAAGGTTGACGATCAGACCCTCATCGGGCCAGTCGAGCTGCGTACACACCTCGGCGATGCGATCGGTGCCGGAGGCGTGATCGGGGCGCGTCAAAACCGCAGTAACGCCATAGGGCCGGACGGCCTCAGCGATCCTTTCATCGTCGGTCGCAACGACCACCTCGAAGGCCCGACTGGCTTGCGCCCGACAACACACATGACCGATCAGGGGATGCCCCGCGATCCATCGGAGGGGTTTACCCGGAAGCCGGGTCGACCCCATGCGCGCCGGGATGACGACCCTAAACGCGGGGCTCATCACGACGGAGGGACTCAACCTCGTCGAGACTCAGCTCGCGGGCTTCTTCCGGCAACATCACAGGAATATCGTCGCGAATGGGATAGGCGAGACGCGCCGACTTCGAGATGAGCTCCTCGGATTTTCGGTCGTAGACCAAAGGCCCCTTGGTCACGGGGCAGACAAGTATCTCAAGCAATCGCTTGTCGATCATGGGCGATCCTCTGAAGGCGATGATGGATGGAATCGAAGAAACGGGAATCCAACCGAGCCGTGGCCGGCACAGCCCAATGGCGGTCATCCGCCCAGCGGGTGCATTTTACGGCATCTTTTTCCGTCATAACGATCGGCTCTCGCGTTGCAATAGCGCACTCTGAGGCCGCATACCGATGGTGATCGGGAAACGGATGTTCGATCACCTGCAGCCCCTGCTCCCGCAAAGCCGTAAAAAACCCGTGCGGGTTCGCGATCCCGGCGATGGCGTGAACCGTGGATCCGGCGAAATCCACGAGGGCCCGACGCCCGCCCGAGCGGAGATGGCGGGCATGCCCGAGAACCAATTGCATCGCAGCACAGTCCGCGGGAAGCTCGCCAGGCCAAGTGTCATCGGCCGGACGACGCCCCCGGACCACGCACCAGTCGACCGTCGTCAGACGGGCCAGGGGCTCGCGTAACGGCCCAGCGGGTAGACAACGGCGATTCCCGAAGCCCCGCGATCCATCGATGACGGCGATCTCGACGTCACGCGGCAATCGATAGTGTTGTAGCCCATCATCGGCGATGATAAGCGACACGGGGGGGTGGGCGTGCGCGAGCAAGGTGCGAGCGGCTCGACTTCGGTCGGCCCCGACCCACATCGGTACTTCGGTTCGGTGGACGATATGAACCGCCTCATCGCCGACCCAATCCGGATCGCTTCCCCGGCTGACCGGGACAACCCCCCTGCGTTCTCCCCCATGGCCCCGACTGACCACCCCCGGGACCCATCCGTAGGAGCGCAATACCTCGATGAGCGCGATCACAAGGGGCGTTTTGCCCGATCCCCCCACCGTCAGATTGCCGACAACCAAAACGGGAACCCGTAGGGATGGCGCGGGATGGGCCTGATGCCGGCGCCAGCGCCGCCACGCCACGGCACAGACCAACCAGCTGGCGGGCATGAGGAGACGGGTGATCGGACGAAGCTCGGCGCGATACCACGCCGCCACGAGCGCACGGGCCAAGGCCCGCCTACCACTCATAAACCCGATTCACGAAGTCGTCCACGCTCCGTTGCACGCCTCGCCGCTCATCCCAGAAGCGACGCCGCCACGCATCGCCACGCTGACGGGCTGACAGGGGATCCATCTGCCATGCCGTCCAGTGCTCCAGGATCTCCGTGGGGGACCCAGCACGCACATCCGGTGCCGTATCACCACCCTGCATTCGTTCGTCGGCCGCATCGGGGCTGAGGCTGAGGGGGGATCCCCCCGCCATCGCCTGCCAGAAGGCCACGCGATCGCGGCAGTCCACATGGATACCCGACGCCGCACTCGCGATCGCCGCGAGCCAGTGGTGATCATCGGCGAACATGACCGTCCCTGGGGGTAAGGCCGAGCGTCGCCATTGACTGATGGCTTGGAGGCCCCCGCGCCACCGCCGTCCGGGACTCGGCGCGCGCCCGCCTTGCGCGAAGCTGACAAACAAAACCCCGGCTTGAGCCGCTGAGGATTGACTCCAGGCCTCGGCAAACGCCTGGGCGCGCGCGGGATCACACCCGTGCCACCACCACACGCTAAGTGTCTCTTCGCTATTTTGACTCACCAGGGCGACGAGGGTTGTATCGGATTGACTCAGGGCGAACAAGGCCATCGGATCGGCCGCGAAGCCCAACCCGCCGGCAAATCCGGTGGCCTTCCAGCGCTCACGCTCGCTCGGGGTCGTCGGAAAGACGGCCTCGATTCCCCAGGGATCGGAATCGGGCGGTGTGTTGAAAGCAATCATCGGGATCCCTCGTTCCCGAAGACCCTGGAGCAGATGAGGCGGAATCGACGTTCCAACGACGACGACCCCGGCTGGATCCAGTCGCTTGAGTACCCGTCGCACCACCGCGGGTCGATCCGCGGGCCCATAACCAAGACCGATCTGACGCATCCCTCGCACCCGCTCCTCGAGGATCTCGGGATAATCCCATTCAAAGGTCAGCGCAAGCCGCGCATCGAGGCGTTTCTGACGCACGGCCCCGAGCAACTCGACCCCAAGGCGGACCGAATCGGGATCCCCGCCCGCCCGGAACCAAATGACCTTGCGGCCCTCACCCGCCGGACGTCGAATCCAACCCCATCTGGCATTGGCGCGCGCGGAACGGCCGCCGAGACGGTCTTTCCAACTCGCGAGCAACAATGGAACGAGCTTCGCCCCATAGCCGCCCGACACCTCAGCCTCCCCCATTACGTTGCCTCCACGATCGGGTCGCGAGCCGCTGGGTTGCGGAATTGCATTTGGTACAGCGTCGCATAGTACCCCCCCTGTTCGAGCAACTCGCGATGAGACCCCGTCTCGACGATACGCCCTTGGTTCAACACGAGGATACGATCCGCTCGCTGGACCGTGGATAATCGGTGCGCAATGACGAACGTCGTCCGATCCGCCATCAATCGCTCCAAGGCCGACTGCACATAGGCCTCGGATTCGGTATCCAGTGCCGAAGTTGCCTCATCGAGGATCAGCAGCGGGGCGTCTTTGAGTAACGCGCGGGCAATGCCGAGGCGCTGGCGCTGACCACCGGAGAGCAGGATCCCATGTTGCCCGACACGCGTGTCGAAACCGTTCGGCAACCGCTCAATGAATTCCATGGCGTAGGCTGCCTCGGCGGCCTCTCGGAGCTGCGCCGGATCCGTTCGCTGCAACTGTCCGTAGGCGATATTGCGAGCGATCGTGTCATTGAAAAGCGTCACCTCCTGACCCACGTATCCGATCTGACGACGGAGCTCGGCGAGCGGGAGCGCCCGGATGTCCAGCCCATCGAGTGTAATGCGTCCCTCAATCGGATCGTAGAAACGAGGCAGCAGGTTCACGAACGTCGACTTCCCACTCCCGGATCGACCCACCAGGGCAACCAATTCGCCGGGTTCAACGGACAGATTGACATCTTCGAGGACCCAGCCGCTGTCAAGGCTGTACGCGAATCGGATGTTCTCATAAGTGACCCGCCCCGAGGCTCGACCGAGGCCCCGGGTCCCGCGATCCGGCTCCGGTGCCTGATCCAATAACTCGAACACGCTCTGACCTGCAGCGATCCCTTTCTGTAGCTCGGCATTGATCGTCGTCAGCCGTTTCAGGGGATCGAACAAGATCATCATGGCCGTCACGAACGAGACGAATCCACCCACTGTCAGCCCTTCGAGGAATTGGGTCTGCGTGACCAACGCAATGATCACGGCAAGTGCAAGCGCCAGTACGAATTCGATAATCGGGAAACTCGCGGCGTTGATGACCGTGCGCCGCATGTGAAGCCGGCGATTATGTTCATTCGCTTCAGCGAACTGCCGCCGTTCATACTCCTCTCCCCCGAACAGCTTGACGATCCGATGTCCCTCGGCCACCTCGCCGATCAGATGGGTAAAATCCCCGATCGAGTCCTGAATATTGTGACTGAGATGCCGGAATCGCTTGCTGATATACGCAACGATGACCGTCAGCGCCGGAGCCGTGACCAGCATGAGCAAGGTCAGTTGCCAACTGAGGTAGAACATCCAAGCGAGCAAGCCGAGCACGGTAAAACTATCCCGAATCAGGACAGTCACCACCTTGGTCGCTGCTTGCGCGACCTGTTCAACGTTATACGTGAGCTTGGAGATCAGTTGCCCCGTCGCACTCGTATCGTATAAACGGGTGGGCAAGCGCAAAAGCTGCGCGAACAACTCATCCCGGATCGTCTGAACGATACGACGACCGACATAGGCCATCAGGTAGGTCGAGGAGAAACCCGCTGAACTGCGGGCCACGAAAACAACGAGCAGGATAACCGGAATCCACGCGACCCAAGGGGACGGCTCGTCGAGAAAGCTCTCGTCCAGGAGCACCTTCATCAACATCGCAAACCCGGTATCGGTCCCGGCATAGATCAGCATGCCGATGACCGCCAGGGCGAGCCGCCGCCAATGGGGACGGGCATAACGCAGGAGTCGTTGATAGGTCCGAAGGCCGCTGACGCGTTCCGTCATGGTCCGTCCTGCAGATGCCGCGTCGCGATGTGAACGTCGCTCACCCGCACGTTGGCCGCCGCATCCAGGACACGCACCAGGGCCTGATGGGGTGCATTGGCATCCCCGTAGATGTGGACGGGGCGACGCCGCCCCGAACCCAACTGTTCCTGCAAAGCCGTCTCGAGGGCCGCGACCGAGGATGAGGCAAGGGTCTCATTCGCGACGAGGTAACGACCATTGGCATCGATCGCAACCCGCACGGGCTCCGGTGGGTTAGCGGTCGAGTCGGGCGCTTGGCCCGATTCCGGAAGGTCAACCTCGAGTTGGCTGTATTGCTCAAAGGTGGTCGACACCATGAAGAAGATAAGCAACAAGAAAACGACGTCGATCAGCGGCGTCAGATTGATATCGGCATCGTCGCTGCTGCTCGGGCCTTGGAAATCCATCGTCGACTAACCGTCTCCGGGGACGTCAGCGAGGCGGCTGCCGAAATCGACGCCTTCATAGCCCCCCTCTCGGGTCCCGTCGATCACCTCCACGATCTTCAACGCCTCTTGCTCCATCCGAACCACGAGGCTTTGAACATGGCTGCGAAAATAGCGGTAGAAGATCAGGGTCGGGATCGCGATGGCAAGACCGGCGGCCGTCGTGATCAGGGCTTGCGATATCCCATCGGCGAGCCGGCTCGGATCGCCGACCCCCGCGGTGGTGATGGTACCGAACACATCGATCATCCCGATGACGGTGCCGAGGAGGCCGAGCAACGGCGAGATCGCTGCAATCGTGCCAAGCGTCGTGAGGAAGCGCTCCAGCTCATGGACGACATGACGTCCCACCTCCTCGATACTCTCCTTCATGATCTCCCGGGGCTGGTGCCGATTCAGTAGGGCCGCCGCCAGGACCCGGCCAAGGGGCGAGTCATTGTGGATGGCAAAGATACGCTCGTTGGAAAGATCCCCCGTGGCGGCATAACGCCAGACACTCCGGATCAGGTGCTCGGGCAGGACACGCGGGGTACGTAACGCCCACAGGCGTTCGAGGACGATCGCGAGGGCCGCAATCGAACACGCCAAGAGCGGGACCATCAATAGGCCGCCAGCGGTGACTATTTGAAACACGGATACAATTCGGTCGAGTGGTTGCAGATCGTGGCGAATCCCGTGGGCTCGATCGCGATCCGCGCTTCGGTGTACACGAACCGCTTGCACCCGGAGGCAACCCACCGATCCCGTTCGATGGGCGTTAGCACGCTCCCTGAACGGTGTCCGGCTGCAGGCCGGGATGCGTTCCAGCGGACCCGCTCGCCCGTGGTTATCCCGAGTCGTCCGTACGGTATCAGAGCCGGCCCCGCCTGGCGATGACCGCGGCCACGATTCCCCAGGGCACCTCGTGAAAACGTCGGGGCTGCGGGGCTCAGCGAGGTTGGGTACGCGCGGGCTTATGCCTCACTTCGGTGCCGTCGCGAAGGCCTCGTCGAGGACATCCAACAGGGTGGACCAGGATCGACGATCCGCCGCCTCGTCATAGGCCAAGTTGTCCATGCCGACGGCATCCGCCTCCGGATTCGTAAAACTGTGACGCGCGCCCCCGTAGATGCTCATGAACCAATCGACCTCGCCGGCATCGAGCGCCTTGCGGAACCGATCGACGCGCTCTTCCGGGACAAACCCATCATCGGCACCATGGGCGATGAACACATGGCCATCGATGGCTTGACTTTGCTCAGGACTGGGGACCGGCAATGAGCCGTGGAAGCTCGCGATCACATCGAGGGGTGCGCCGGTGTAGGCAAGCTGCAGGACTGTGGCACCCCCAAAGCAATAGCCAATGGCCGCAATCCGCTCCCGGTCGACTTCCGGCCGCTCACGCAAGACCTCGAGCCCTTGTTGGGCGCGGTCCTGCCAACGATCCACGTTGTTAGTGATCTGCTTCATCCACTCGCTCGCCTGATCCGGATGACCCGTCACCCGGTCCTCACCGTACATATCCAGCGCGAAGGCAACATAGCCCTGCTCGGCCAGCATCCGCGCACGCTTGCGGGCATAGTCGTTCAGCCCCCACCACTCATGGGCGACCAAGACTCCAGGCCGTGCCCCATCGGACGCCGCGTCGTCCCAGACGAGATAGCCATTCAGGGTTTGACCGGCGTGGTCGTACGTCACGGTCTCTTCACGGATCTCTGCTTGGACACTGGTCGAGGCGAACAAGATAACCCCGACGAACCAACCGACGACTTGCTTCACGGAAGACCTCCCGGCAATCACTGTGGGAAACGAGTTACGCTTGAAGACCACCGCCGCCCCTTCCGGTATCGCGCGGAGACAACTGACGGATCAAGCCCCAGGCGATCGACGAGCCCGGATGAGGAACAACCCGCTCCCGCCAACGATCAGCCCCAGGGCAAGCCCCTCGCGCGGCATGCCAAGGGTCCAGGCGGTGTAGCCCAGGACCATCGCCCAAAGCAGGGGCACAATCGCCAGATAACGGGCGGCTCGGCCCCCGAGCATCAAGAACAGCCCCAGGGTGACAACCGTGGTCGACGTCGGCGTCATCCCCGGCCAACGCATCTCCGGCCAACTCCCTCGGACCCATCCGTCGGCCAGCGGATAAAGCAATCCGCCGGCTACGACCAGTCCCAACCCCGACCATTCGACGAATCCGGGGAAGTCCCCCGACATAGGACCCGCCAGTCGATCCCGAAGCACACCGCTCCAGAGGAGCAACAAGGCCTGAAGTCCGAAGAGCAGGGCATAGAGCGGGGCCGCGAAATTCAACCGCGCGAACTCGATGGCGAAGAACATGACCCCGACCCAAGCCCACCAGAAGACCAAGAGGCCCCCGACGAGGCGCCCATGTCCTCGGGGTCGGCGCCACGCAACCACCGCGGCAAGCGCCAATGTGAAGACCGCCGCAACGGCAACCCACCAGAAGGTTGTGTAGTACCGCCCGATGAGGGCGAAGTACACATCGACGGAGTACGGTAACACAGCGACGGCCCCTTTAGCCGCTCGATGACAGGGTCTCGATGTACCGGACCATTCGGCGGCGCGTCGCCGAATCGGGGAGACGCCCATGGAGCGCCCCCATGTTCTCGCGCATGTGATCGATGCGGGACGTCGCGGGGATCGCACAGGTCACCGCGGGATGCGAAACGATGAACTTCAGAAAGAACTGGGCCCAGTTAGCACAATCGATCGCATCGGCCCATGCGGGGAGGGGATGATGTTCGAACCGGTGGAAGAGCTGTTTATGGCGAAACGGGCGATTGATGAGCACGGCCAAGCCCCGATCCGCTGCCAGCGGCAGAAGGCGCTGTTCCGCCTCGCGGTCGACGATATTGTACGTGAACTGGACGAAGTCGATCGGTTCCTTGCGCATGATCCGCTCCAACTCATCATGCCGCCGCCCGTGGGAGGTGGTCACCCCAATGTAGGGAACCCGGCCGGCCTCTTGGTCCGCCTGCAACGTCTTCAAGTGGGCCTTCCAGCTCAGCAGATTGTGCACCTGCATCACGTCGAACCGCGGCACATCCCAGAGCTGCCGGGATTCCTCCATTTGATCCACCCCAGCGCTTTGGCGCCAGGTCCAGACCTTGGTTGCGGAAAACAGGGCTTCAGCGCCCCGGGTTCGCTCCAAGCAATGGCCGAGGACGGCTTCGGAGCTCCCGTACATCGGTGAGGAATCGATAACGGCACCCCCTTCATCAAAGAAGGTCTGCAGCACCTTGACCCGGTGGGCGCGCAGATCCGGATCCTCTCCCACATTGAACGTGACCCACGTCCCCATGCCGATCACCGGCAGCGACTCGTCGGTCCCGGGGATCGTCCGGGTATGAAGCGGTTGACGCGAACGCGTCGAGCGGCCCGCGATGGGCAGACCAACGGTCAGGGCCGCGGCGGCTGCCGCCGCTCGACGAAGGAAAACCCGTCGTGTCGAATCAAATCCCATCATGAGTGACCCCCGTTGGATAATCAAGGCCGCCTGCCACACCGGCAAAACGGGCTGCCATGGCCTCTACGTCCCGCCTGGGGGGCGAGTCGATCCCTCAATTCAGCTCCTGGATCATACTCTCAAAAAACCCGGGACCTTTGAACTGCGTCTTGACCTCATCCCCCATGCGCACGCGATTGGCTGACTCCTCGTTGGATACCAGGATCCAGGCATAGACGGGATCAACGATATCCGTGACTTTGCCTTCGGCGATCAAGCGCCGTGATTGCGTTCGCTGCTCCGTGAGCGGATCCACGTTGCTGTCGACGGTGTAGATCGCGACGCGGTCCCCCTGATCCAACCCCTGGCGACGCCCCATCGTAATCCGAAAGATATTCTTCTTGCCATTCTCGGATACCCGACGCTCGACGACATAGCCACGGCTGGCAAAGACACTTTGGTAATCGGACCGAACGCGCCGAATGCCCTCGGCACCCGCCGGCCGCACCAGGCCAGAGTAATCCGGATTGGCCCGGCAGCGCGGGGTCTCCTCCGTCGTGGAGCGGTCACCTAGGAAGGTCACGACCTTCACGGGCGAGGTCTCGGGTATCCGATAGACCTTGACGGAGCCGACCACGGTCGCCGAATAGGTGCATTTCGGAGGCACTCGAATCGTGTTGCCCTCGTCGTCCTCATACTGCCGCGCCTGGGTAAAGCTGCTCCCGACATCGACGCCGGTCACCCGGCCCAAGAGGGCAAAATCCGCGGGCTTCGGGCCCTCGAAGCTCCCCGCCTCGCCTCGGGTCTCGGCAAGCTCGACCTCGTCGATGAAGGCCTTCGCCACCGCCCGATCGATCAGCTTGACATTGGCCTTGCGAAGCGCTTTTTCGAGCTCCGTCACCAGGGCCTGGCCCAGATTGGCCGCTTCCGCACGGCGCTTAGCCGGCTGTTGGGAAGGGAGTTCGAACGCGTTGACGACCGCTGTCGTTTCGACTCGCTGCGCAGCGAGGATGGTATCGCGCTCCGGTGCATGCGGGGAGCGGTCCAGATTGACCCGTTGGTATTCGGGGAGCTCCTTGGCGATCTGGGTTGAGGGGGCGCATGCGACGATCGAGAGACAGACGCCCGTAACCATCAACAAAGCGGCCGTCCGGTAGAGCATCTTCAATAGCATCTCGTTGTTCTCCTGACACGACGCTTGAGGGGCAGCGTAAATCGCCGGCTTTTTTGAAGTCGCACAACCCTACCGGGACGACTCCAATCCCAGAGAGGCCAATACGCCTTGTTCGGCGAGCCGCTTCTCGAAATCCGCCGCGGCGCCACGCAACGCATCTTCCCGACTGATATTCGAGCTCCCGGAAACCCGCATCTGATGGCTCGACAAGACACCCCCATCCGGGGCGCGCAGATAAAGGGTGGCATCCAGGCGGATCACTTGGGCCCCGAAGTGTTCATCGGAGCGCACGTCACTTTGGACATCAACGATGGCGAGATTCGAGCCTCCCCCGGAGCGTCGATCCGCGATCTGAAAACCCGTCTGATTGAGTTGTTCACGGAGTTTCTCCACCAGGAAGCGACTCGACTCATCGCCCGTGACATAGAATCGAATCCGCGTGCGGGTCCGTTCGATCGCATCGGTTATCCGAGTGTAGCCCGACAGGATCTCACCGGCGTTGGTTGCAGGATCGAGCGCATCCAGCACCAGCACGACCAAACGCGCCTTCTCCAGTTTTTGCTCAACTTGATCCGCTTGCTTGAGGCGCTCGACCAGGCTGTCAGCCTCCTGCAGCCGTTGAAAGTCGTTCTTGAGTTCGCTGTCGAGCTGTCGAAACGCCGCCCGCTGTTGTTCGCGGGTGCGGGCCTTGTCCACCTTAATCAGGGCATAGTGCTCACCCCCGGCCTTGGCGGTATCGATCTCTTGGAAGGCCGCGAACTGAATCCCTTCAACGACCGACCGGATCTCCCGCCGTGCCGTCGTCTGGCCCCCTTGCTCAACCAGCCGTCCTTGCTCCGTTGTCTTGGTATACACATCCCGAAACGTCTCCGAGCCCTCGACGCGCACGCGAATTCTTTCCGCCACATCCAACAAGGCATCCTTGCGCGCCTTGTCCGGCGTAAACCCGGAGCCAGCGCCGTACCAATACGTCCCGGTATCATTCCGCCCTTCCGGGTACCAAGTAGGCGGATCCGGAATCGGTTCCGGAATCGGTTCCGGCGTACCGCTACAAGCCAACAGCAAAAGGCTCGCGATGAGACTCGCGATACGCCAACCCAACGTGCTCGATGTCATCCGCAGCGCCTCTGGTCGATTAGCTGTTCCGTTACCGGAGCGAACGGGCCATTACATGATCGTCGATTGATGCGGTTACGGTGTGGATTACGGGTCGACGGCAATGCGCTTGGGCCAACAAACGGATCGGCCCAACCATCGCAGACCCCCTTTTCATACCCCGACCCGAGGAGCGCCTTATCCCCCGAACCATGGGGGATTGAAACCCCACTGCAGCAGCGTCCCGGAAAACAGCACGGCTAGACCGAGAAACCCCCAGCCGAGTCGCAGATGGCGTCGCGGCGAACGCCCGCTCACACCTGGAGTACCCCGGATGGGCCCGGGTCGAGCCCGGCTGATCGACTGGAGTCGTTGCCAATGATCCGTCAGCCCGTCGCGCGGGTCCGCTTTGCGGAGCTTGCGCGTCTGAGCCCTGAGCTCCCCAGGCCGGACGAGCCCATCGGGGGGCTTATGTCCGAGGCGAGCCTGCGGCCCGAGCATGACGATCCCATAGATCTCATCCGCGTCGAGACTCTGGCGGAGTCCCCGGACCGTGCGGGAGAGCGCTTGAAGGGGATTGTTGACTCGATAGCGTTGGCCGTCTCGACCCTTCAGCGACCAGAGCGCGTCCTTGACGTCACCCCGAATCCGACCGTCCCAATCCTTGTAATCCGCCACCAGGATACCGCCGGGAAGCCAAGCGACGAAGTCACACGTGGCACTGAAGCCCGTCTCCGGATCCCAAATCTCCACATCCGTCATGAGGTCTCGACTGAACCGCTCCAACCGACGTCGGATCCGCTGGTGACTCAATCCCTGACGGCGTCGTCGGGATCGGGCGAGATACCAGAGTCCAGTCAACGCGAATAAGAGCGGAACACTCCACAAGGCTTGGGTCAACACAATCGTGCCTCGGTCCTCTCGGGTCGAACAATCGGTCTTCGATCGGGTAGAAGTGGGAACTTCGATGACGCAACACACCGGATTGGGTCCCGCTGCACTGCGAGTCGTACGGGACAGCCATACGGCGTGTCATCCGGCGGCGCGTTCTCTCCAAATCGGACCCATCGCATGACATCGAACCATTGACGGGTCGAGCGCCTTTTGGGTAAGGCCTTGTCGCGCCTGCGCGCCAGGCGAGCTCAGCGTTTAGCGGAATCGATTCCCCCTAGGAAGAATCCGACTCAGCCGCCTCGTTGTGGTAAGCCAGGAAGTAGTCGATCAGTCCCTGGGTTGAGGCGTCATGGGCGAGACCTCCCGCCCCGTTCGTCGGCTCCGAGGAACCCGCTTCCACCCCGGAACCGGGCTCGAGCTCGGGTCGAATCGATTGAGCGAGTTGCTTACCGAGCTCCACGCCCCACTGATCGAAGGAGTTGATGCCCCAAATCACCCCCTGGACGAAGATTTTATGCTCATACAGGGCGATGAGCGCCCCAAGGTGGTGCGGATCGAGCCTGGGAAAAACCAACGTATTCGACGGACGGTTACCCTCAAAGACCCGATGGGCCTTGTGATCGATGGTCGCATCGGCGGTTGTCCCGGGGGGCGCCTCAACCTCCTGGCGCGCTCGACCGCGCATCAGGGCTTCTCCCTGGGCCAGGCAATTCGCCAGGAGAATCCGATGATGTTCTCGGTCCGGATAGTGGGTCTCGAGAAAGGCGATAAAGTCCACCGGAATCAGCTTGGTTCCTTGATGCAGAAGCTGATAGAAGGCGTGTTGACCGTTGGTCCCCGGCTCCCCCCACAGGATCGGTCCGGTCTCATAATCGACCGGCTCGCCTGAGCGGGTAACCGACTTACCGTTACTCTCCATGTCCGCTTGTTGAAGGTAGGCAGGAAGCCGGCGAAGGTCCTGGGCATAGGGCAGCACGGCGTGACTTTGAGCACCGAAGAAGTCGTTATACCAGATCCCGATCAGGGCCAAGATCACTGGGATATTGTCCGGCAAGGCGGTCTGCCGGAAATGCTCATCCATCTCATGGGCACCGCCGAGCAGGGCCTCGAATCGGTCCATCCCGACGGCCAGAGCGATCGGGAGTCCAATTGCCGACCACAACGAGTAGCGCCCACCAACCCAGTCCCAGAACTCGAACATGTGCGCCGGGTCGATGCCAAAATCGGCCACAGCCGTTCGGTTCGTCGAGATTGCGACAAAGTGTCGCGCGATATCCGTTTCTTCGGCGCCCCCCTCACGCACCCACTCTCGAGCCGTACGGGCATTCAAAAGGGTTTCTTGGGTCGAGAACGTCTTGGAAGCGACGACGAAGAGGGTGGTCGCCGGGTCGAGATCCCCCAGGGTCCCCCGGAGATGGGCCGCATCGACGTTGGAGACGAAACGCACGCGCAGGTGCGTCCGGTAGGGTGCCAAGGCCTCCGTCACCATCGCCGGACCCAGGTCCGATCCCCCGATCCCGATGTTCACCACGGCCTCGATGGGCCGGCCGTCAAACCCGGTCCACTCGCCACGATGCACCCGTTCGACGAAGCGAGCCATCCGCTCCAGGACGTCCTGCACGGCCGGCATCACATCCGCACCATCCACGTTCATAGGCCGGCCGCTGCGATTGCGCAGCGCCACGTGCAGGGCGGGGCGATCCTCCGTCACGTTGATCCGCTCACCGGCGAACATCCGGTCGCGCCACTCCTCGACTTCCCGTTCGCGGGCCAGATCCAGCAACCGCCGCAACGTCGCATCGGTGATCCGATTCTTGGAGAAATCGACCAAGATGTCTCCGTAGCGGCGGGAGAAGCGCTGGAAACGCTTCTGATCCGAGGCGAACAGATCGCGCATCAGCAGGTCCTTGTTGGCCTGATAGTGGGCCGCGAGGGCCTGCCATGCGGCACTTTCGGTCAGTTCCGACATGATTCGTCTCGCCTGGATCGTGTGGGTTTCAACGATGGGATAGTCCGACGGCGCGACGCACCTCTTCAAGCGTATCCCGAGCGATGTCTCGGGCCTCTTCGGTCCCCTCACCGAGGATCTCTTGCACCCGCTCCCGGTCCGTATCGAATTCGAGCGCACGCTCGCGGATCGGCCGGAGCTCTTCAAGCACGGCATCGATGACCGGTTGTTTGCACTCAAGACAACCGATACCGGCATTGCGACAGCCGCTCGCCGCCCATTCTCGGGTGGCATCGTCCGAATAAAGCTTGTGAAACGGCCAGACCGGGCACTTGTCCGGGTCACCCGGGTCACTGCGCCGAACGCGAGCTGGATCGGTCGGCATCGTCTTCAGCTTCTTCACGACCGTGTCCGGGCTGTCCCGAAGGGCAATCGCGTTGTTGTACGACTTCGACATCTTCTGGCCGTCCAGGCCAGGCGTACGGGCCTCCGGTGTCAATAACGATTGCGGTTCGGGCAAGATGATTTTCGAAGTCCCCTCAAGATAGCCGAAAAGGCGTTCGCGGTCCCCTAACGTGATGTTCTGCTGCGATTCCAGAAGCGCGCGGGCGACGTCGAGCGCCTCCGGATCGCCCTGCTCTTGATGGCGCCGGCGAAGATCGCGATACAGTTTGGCGTTCTTTTTGCCCATCTTCTGGATCGCGGCCTCGGCCCGTTGCTCGAAGTCCGGCTCTTTCCCATAAAGGTAGTTGAATCGCCGGGCGACCTCTCGGGCCAATTCCACATGAGCCACCTGATCCTCGCCCACGGGGACTTGACCTGCCTTATAGATCAAGATGTCCGCACTCTGCAAGAGGGGATAACCAAGAAATCCGTAGGTGGCCAAATCCCGTTCCCGCAACCGCTCCTGCTGATCCTTGTAACTCGGAACGCGCTCAAGCCAGCCCAGGGGGGTTATCATCGACAAAAGCAGATGCAACTCGGCGTGTTCCGGAATCCGCGATTGGATAAAGAGCTTCGCAGACCCGGGAAGCACCCCGCAGGCCAGCCAGTCGACCACCATCTCCAGGGATTGCGACCCGATATCGCCGGGGTTCTCGTAGTGGGTCGTCAGGGCGTGCCAATCCGCCACGAAGAAGAAACACTCGTAGCTGTGTTGGAGCTCGATCCAATTCTTGAGGACCCCGTGGTAGTGACCCAAGTGGAGTGGCCCCGTGGGCCGCATCCCCGAGACGATCCGTTGTTGCTGCGCCGGTCGTGTGGTCATGGTCTCGTCTAGTGGCTTCCAGAGGGGGTGGAATGTATGGCCTCTTGTCCGAGCGTGCTACGGACCCGCGTTTCGCTTCCCGCGCGTCGAAGGCGCCTGCCGATGCCTGAACGGGCTCTAGTGCAAACCTCGAACCGACGCCTCACCGACCGCGCCGTGCGAACCCATCAACCCAATCCGGCCCAACTGCCCAATAACCGGAGCAAACCGTAGACGGGGGGCCCTAGGATGGCACCCAGGGCACCGGTCACCAGTAGGGCAATCAAGACCAGGAGTCCGTACGGTTCAATCTGGGCGACGCGGTAGGCCGCCGCGCGAGGCAGGAGCCCGACCAGCACGCGGCCGCCATCGAGCGGCGGGACCGGGAGGAGATTGAGGATCATGATCACGGCGTTAATCAAAATCCCCGCTTGACCCATGTACGCCAAGGGCGTACCCATTGCGGGCATGCTGGGATTAATCATCAACCCCACGGCGAGCAACAGGGTCCAACCAAGGGCCATCAGCAGATTCGCGGCTGGGCCAGCAATCGCCACGATCGCCATGTGCTCCTTTGGCCGACGCAATCGTTGGGGATTGACGGGCACCGGTTTGGCCCACCCGAAGACGAGCGGCTGACCGGCGAGGCTTTGGCTCAGCACCAGCATCCCCAACGGCAGGAGGATCGTACCCACCGGGTCGATATGCGGGATCGGGTTCACCGTTAACCGCCCAGCCTCGGCGGCCGTCCTGTCCCCCAGCCGATAAGCTATGTACCCGTGGGCGACCTCATGGACCGTGATCGCAAACAGGACGGGCAGAATCCAGATGGCGATCTGCTGTACGAGTGTCATCGTCATGGATTATACCCGCGGCGCTCGGGAAGCGTCAGGGTGCCAGGACACGATCGACCGCCCCTTTGCCGCGTCGCACCACTTCCGGTACCTCGCCGGTCAGATCCAGTATCGAAGTATGTTCCCAGCCGCCGATACCGGCATCCAAGAGGACATCCACCGCCGGCTCGAGTCGCCGGCGATCATCGACCAGATCGGTGATCGGCATCTCGTCCCCGGGCAGCACTAGGCTGCTGCTGATCAACGGGCGCTCCAAATAGCTCAGAAGGGCCTGAGTTACCGGATGGCCGGGGACCCGCAAGCCGATGGTCTTTCGCTTCGGATGCAACAGCCGCCGCGGGACCTCCCCGGTGGCCGGTAGGATGAAGGTGTAGGGCCCGGGCGTGAGCTTCTTGAGCAAGCGAAAGGCTGGGTTATCCACACGGGCGTAGACGCCGAGCTCGGAGAGATCGCGGCAGACTAACGAGAAATGGTGATCGTCTTCGGTCTCGCGCAATCGCCGGATGCGCATCAGGGCGTCTTTTTCGCCGATCAGACACCCGAGCGCGTAGGTCGAATCGGTCGGGTAAACCGCGACGCCGCCCTTTGCGAGGATCTCGGCGGCTTGTTTGAGCAATCGGGGTTGGGGCGTTGTAGGATGAAGCTCGAAGTATTGCGTCATCAGCGACTCACTCGGTTCGATGGGTCGGGTCGTTACAGCCCCGAACTCACCCGGCACAGGGAGATGGCCCCGCGAGGTGCGGCCGCCCGGCGGCTTCGACGACGAGCGAGCTCCCTGACGGGACCGATGATCCCATACTACGCGCCTTCGCCGAAGGGGACCATGCACGCGCTTCGTACCGCAATGTCGCTCACCTTCGACTGGCTCGCCAGGCGTCGTTCGGTCTACGGTAACCGAAACGAACCGACGCGCGGAATCGTTGTCGATGAAACCATCGACGCATAACCTATTAGCCTGTGCTAATTTGAACGGAGGAAATATCCCATGTCCATCGAACGTATCGTGCTTGCCTTTGCTGGAGTCCTGATCCTCGCAACCGCCGTACTCGGGGCGGTGCATAGCCCGAACTGGCTGTGGCTCACTGGCTTCGTCGGCGCCAACCTGCTGCAGTCCGCCTTTACCGGATTCTGCCCGCTTGCCAAGATCCTCAAGCTCACGGGCGCTCGACCCGGCACCGCCTTCTCCTGAAGCCTTTCATCCGCTCTCGATCCCTTGCTCGAGATCCCGGTCCGGCCCGCCGCGCGCGGGTCGCCCTCTCGCCTCCTTCGATCATCCCTCCGGTAACCCACAACGGGCCTCCTCGGGGGGCACGCTTGCACTCCGTCAAAACTGCCATAGACTCGACGTTCGTACGGGTTGGGATCGCTGATCGTTCCCGAGGGGCTCGCAAGACACCGTGTGACGATCACGCCCCTTCGGTGGAGTCCGCGCAACGCACGTTCGGCAAGCTCAAGACTGCTTCCGCGTCTTACTGTTATTGATGGAGATCCACGCCTAGGACCCTCCAAACCGAGCGAGCGGGTGGTCTGCGTTTCCGCGGTGGTGTCAGCCGCGTTTATCACTGCAACCACTACAACGCCTACCTGCAGATGGTCGTGCTGCTATCGGAGGGCATCCCGGGATGCGCCCCGCGGGAGCTCCTGCAACACGCGGTTATCCCCATCGTCGGGCGGATGGGGGTCAACGGGGCCTCGCCCGAGACACTCATCGACGAATTCTCCTACGCCGGATTCGGCGTACTACACCAACTCGATGACGGCGTCTCCTGGACAACGCCCTGCTCCCACTACAGTCAGACCGCCTACAGCTACGGTCAACCCGAACCGAGCTGTTTCTTCACCGCGGGTTACCTCGAGGGCCTGACCGAACGACCGGTGGAAGAAACCGCCTGTCAGCGGGTCGGGGCCTCGGAGGACTGCTTCGCCGTTCGAGGCGGAGCCCAACCGGGTATCCCGGGTATGACAGCGGAAGACGGCAGCCCGCCGACGCGCTTTTATCGACCCGAGCCTGCGCTCAGTGATGTGCCCGATGAGGACCCCGCCCTGGCAAGCCCCTTCGATGAGCGCGAGCTCATTGCCGCCGTCGACGGCTTGGGACTCCATGGCAGCCGCGCCCCGGGTGGTAACGGGCTGATCGACGCCTTCGGCGTCAATCTCACCGACCGTTTTGCCGACTACTACAACGCCATTAGCTAAATCATCTACCGACATCTGCTCGAGGCCGGAATTCCGGCGGAAGACGCCAAAGAACAGTTTATCCAAGCCGGACACATCTGCGCCTTCTTCACCCTCGGAGGCATCATGGAGAGCCCCGAATGGCACGCCGCCGTACAGCCTCACTGCCGATCCCGCGAGGACTGGCTCCACGGCATCGTCGCCATTACCAACGCCCTCGGGTGGGGTACCTGGCGCATCGAATCCCTCGACCCGGGACGCGCGATCACCTTCCGGATCTCCAATAGCTACGAGGGCATCGGCTACCGCCGGCTATTCGGGCCCTCCGACGACCCGGCCCTGAGTTTCCTCGGGATGGGCGCCGCCCTCGGCATGGCTCATCTCCTTTGGAAGATCGACATCCGGGAGCGCCCGCGCTTGGACACGTCCTACGACGTCGACGCCTTCAACCGGGTCGACACCCATCACTTCAGCGTCGAACAGACCCACGGCATTGCGGCCGGCGATCCCTACGCTCGGATTCGCGTAACCCGCGCCTGACCCACGGGAGGAAGTAACCAGGGCCTTGACCTCCGCCGTCAATGGAACGATGCGACTCGAGCCGGCCGAGTTGTGTCAGCTGATCGAATCCAAACGGGCCCGGACGGGCCAGGAGGTCATCGATCGCTCCGTCATGACCACCCGTTGCGGGATTGCCTTTACGATCGCCCGTAAACGTTGGCTGAACCTCAAGCACTCCGAGGTCGAAGTCGACGCCGAGGATCTCGACGCACTCGCCGAGATCCTTGAAGAACACTTCAATATCGCGGTTCACGACCGCGATCTGCTCAGGCTATGTGTGCCGACCGGTCAGAGCCGCTACGAGTCCAAAGCCCGACAGCGCGGTCGTCTGGATGGACTCAGTACGGCCACTGGCCTGGAGGATGATCCGGGCAATGAGCGCCCCGCCGGTGTCTTCGGTCGGCTGAGGCGGATGTTCCGGGCCGAGTGATCGGTCAAACCCCGGGGGTTGGCGGTATGGTGCCCGTCCACAGCCACCCGGGTAAACGAGGTCCACGGGGTCGTGCGGGTTTCCTTCCCCGACGGCCTGTGGCACATTGCCCCCGTAAGCGTGGTGAGGGCTCGGCCTCGCGACCTCCTCTCTGACCCGACTCCGGTAAAGACCGATGCGGATCGCGCTACTCGAAGACGACCCCGATCAGGCCAACCTGTATCGGCACTGGATCGAATCCCAGGGTTACGACTGTCACGTCTTTGAGAACGCGGGGTCATTCCTGCGAACCATTCACCGGGAGAGCTTCGATCTACTGGTGACCGACTGGATCCTGCCGGATCGCAGCGGCGTCGACGTGGTGCGCTGGCTTCGCACCCACTTGGACTGGGCGATCCCGATCATCTTCGTGACCCGCAAGCACCAGGACAAAGACGTCGTCGAGGCCCTCGAGGCCGGTGCCGACGACTTCATGATCAAGCCGATTCGCCCCTCCCTTCTGGCCGCTCGTATTCACGCCGTCTCCCGGCGCAGTCGACTCGAAGAAACCGATCCGACCCAAACGTTGATCGTCGACTTTCCGGGGTATCGCTTTCACACCGGCCACCAATCCATAGCCGTGGACGGCCAGGTCGTGGATACGACCCAACGCGAGTACGAGCTCGCCCTATTCTTGTTTCGAAATGCCGGACGAATCCTGTCCCGCGGGCACATCCTGGAAACCGTCTGGGGGCTCAAAGCCAATATCAATACCCGGACCGTCGACACCCACGTGAGTCGCGTCCGAACCAAGTTGGAGCTCAAGGGTGAACACGGCTGGCAGCTGGTCTCCATCTACCAGCACGGCTATCGCCTTCAATGGGTTCGCGACGAGACGGGTTAGACGGACGAGCCCATCGACACCCCGGGGCCGACGGCGGAGACCCCCGGTTGAGCGCAAACCCGTGAGTGCGACGGCATCGTTGCGGTTTTTTTTCCCTCGAGATCGCACCGCCTCCAACGGGTTGACCGCAGACCAACGATTCGCTACCCCTAGTGCCTTCGGGCATCCCCCGGCGTCATGCCACTCGGGGATTGAAACAGCGACGCCGCATCGACCGCATCGAAGGTATACCGCGTGTTGCAGAACTCGCAATCGACGGTGATCTGTCCTTGTTCCTCGAGCAAGGCCTGTGCCTCGCCGTACCCCATCTGCTGGATCAACTGGGCACATCGCGCGCGCGAGCAGGAGCACCGGAAACTGACCCACTCCGGCTCGAAGAGCCGCACCGTCTCTTCGTAAAACAAGCGCCTCAAGAGTTCGGCCGCGGATAACCCGAGGAGCTCACCTTCGCTGACGGTGGAGGCCAAATGGGTGGCCCGATTCCACGCATCCGGATCCGCCTCGGGTGCCGCCTCGGCACTCAATGGCATTTCCTGGATCAGCAAGCCGGCCACGGCGTTCGCATCAGTGGTCAGCCACAACCGGGTCGGCAACTGATCGGACCGTTCGAAATACCCCTGCAAGGCCGATCCAATCGATGTCGCGTCGTCGAGGGGGGCGATTCCCTGATACGGCTGGCCGCTACCGGTATCAAGGGTCATGACCAGGTAGCTCACGCCGAAAACCTGCGCCAATGGAGTCCCCGGTTCCGGCACCGACGCGGCGTCGGACCACCGCGCGAGTCCCCGCAACCGGTTGCCATCTCGACACTGGGCTACGAGGAGGTGAAGCGGACCCGAGCCCCGGATCTGTAGGGTCAGATTCGTCCCGGCCGCCAACGTCGCCCGGAGCAAGCCCACCGCGGCCATGGCTTGACCCAAGTGAAAACGGACCGCCGGCGGGTAATCGGCCTGGCCCAAGATTGCGCGCCATGTGGCATCGAGATGGATGTGTTCCCCGCGGACTCGCGAGCCCTCCAAGAGGAAGCGATGTAACCGATCGTTGTCGTCCATCGTCGTTACCCGTCACATCGGGATCGCGTTAGGGCGCTCGGCACCGCGTGCGGCGAGACGGCCGACATTAGCCCCCGTCCGGATTCAAGCGTGCGCGTAGCAAGGCGTTGACCTGATCCGGTGCCGCCTTGCCCTGGGACGCCTTCATGACCTTGCCGACCAGGAATCCGAGGAGCTTCTCCTTACCGGCCTGATACTGGGCGACCTGATCCGGGTGGTCGGCGATCACCTGATCGACCCACGCCTCCAGGGCGGCGCTATCCGTGATTTGACGCAACCCCAGGGCATCGATGAGGGCATCCGGATCCGTGTCCTGTCCCGCCCAGAGCGCTTCGAACACCTGTTTGGCGGCGGATCCCGAGATCGTCTTATCGGCGATGCGCTGGACGAGCTTCCCGAGGCCTTCCGGCGGGACAGGTGCCTCGCTGGGGCCAGACTCATCCCGCTTGAGGGCCGCTGAAAAATCGCCCATGACCCAGTTGGCGCTCAACTTGGCTTCCCCGCCGCTCGCTTGGACAACGGCCTCGAAGTAATCGGCGAGGGCTCGGCTCCCGGTCAGGACGCCCGCATCATAGGCCGTGAGTCCATAGTCCTCGATGAACCGGGCGCGCTTAGCCTCCGGCAACTCCGGAAGTTCATCGCGGACCCGTTCGATCCGGGCCTGATCCACGACCACCGGCAAGAGATCCGGCTCGGGGAAGTAGCGGTAATCCTCGGCCTCTTCCTTGGTCCGCATCGTCCGGGTCTCGCCGTTATCGGGATCGAATAGGCGGGTCTCCTGAGTGATCGTTCCGCCGGCTTCGAGGATCTCTCGGTGGCGCTCGATTTCGAATAATAAGGCCCGCTCAAGGAATCGGAAGGAGTTCAGATTCTTGATCTCGCTGCGCACACCGAACGGCGATTGGCTGTCCGGCCGCAACGAGATGTTCGCGTCGCAACGAAAGGATCCCTCCTGCATGTTGCCGTCACAAATCTCCAGATACTGCACGAGTCCGTGGAGCTTTTTCATGTAGGCGACCGCCTCTTCGGGCGAGCGCATATCCGGCTCCGAGACGATCTCCAGCAACGGGGTCCCCGCCCGATTCAGGTCGATCCCGCTCATGCCGTGGAAACCCTCGTGCAAGGACTTACCGGCATCCTCTTCCAAGTGAGCCCGAGTAATGCCGATCGTCTTGCGATTGCCGTCCGGGGTATCGAGGGTCAAGGACCCGCCCCGGACGATCGGTTGATCGTATTGGCTAATCTGGTAGCCCTTCGGGAGATCGGGATAGAAGTAATTCTTGCGTGCGAATACCGACTCGCCCGCGATCTCGGAGCCGAGGGCCAAACCGAGCTTGACCGCCATCTCGACGGCACGCTCGTTCAGCACGGGCAAGACCCCCGGCAGGCCGAGATCCACGGCGCAGGCCTGGGTATTGGGCGGCGCGCCATAGGCCGTCGAGGCCCCGGAGAAGATCTTGGTGTTCGTCGCGAGCTGAGCGTGGATCTCCAGCCCGATAACAACATCCCATTGCATAGCCGACCTCGAATGAGTACGCGTGCGTGTGCCGATCCCTCGGCACGAATAGACCCGGTGAACGCCAGGAGCGGGAGTCGTTCAGCGCCCCCTCAGGCGAACCCGGGCGGGACGCGTCGATGCCAATCGGTGCGTTGCTGATACTGGTGGGCCACCCCGAGGAGGCGCCCTTCGTCAAAGGCCTGCCCGATCAACTGCAAGCCGATCGGCAGTCCCTCCACCTCGCCCACCGGCAGCGACAACCCGGGTAATCCGGCCAGGTTCACGGCGATGGTGTAGATATCCGAGAGATACATGCTGACCGGGTCATCGCGCTTCGAGCCGATTGGGAAGGCCGGTGCCGGCGCGGTCGGGCCGGCGATCACGTCCACCTCCTCGAAGGCGCGCTGGAAATCATCGCGGATCAGGCGTCGCAACCGCTGGGCTTTGACGTAGTAGGCATCGTAATAACCCGCGGAAAGCGCATAGGTCCCGACCATGATCCGCCGCTTGACCTCCGCGCCGAAGCCCTCGCCCCGGCTTCGCTTGAAGAGATCCTCCAGGTTACGCGGCTCCTCGCAGCGATACCCGAAACGGACGCCGTCGTAACGGGAGAGGTTCGACGAGCACTCGGCGGGCGCCACCACGTAGTATACGGGTACAGCCAGATGCGTATTCGGCAGGTTGATGGTCTTGAGCTCGGCCCCGTGAGCGGCATAGGTCTGCAGCGCAGTCTCGATCACCCCACGGACGGAGGCATCGAGCCCGGACTCAAAGTACTCGGCCGGGACCCCGATGCGCAGCCCGTCGAGCGGCTGATCCAGGGCCGCGAGATAATCCGGCACCGATTCTTCGACGCTCGTGGAATCCTGCGGATCGAATCCAGCCATGGCCTGCAGCAGCATCGCGCAATCCTCCGCGGTTCGCGCAATCGGTCCGCCCTGATCGAGGCTGGAGGCGAAGGCGATCATCCCGTAACGAGAAACCCGCCCGTACGTCGGCTTGAGCCCCGTCACACCGCACAGGGCGGCGGGCTGGCGGATCGAGCCGCCGGTGTCCGTCCCGGTTGCGCCGGGGATCAACCGCGCGGCCACGGCCGCAGCGGATCCCCCCGACGACCCGCCCGGCACACGCTCCAGGTCCCAGGGGTTACGCACCGGCCCGTAGTAGCTCGTCTCATTGGAGGACCCCATCGCAAACTCGTCCATGTTGGTCTTCCCCAACAGGATCGCCCCCGAGGCCTTCAGGTGGGAGGCCACGGTGGCATCGTAGGGGGCGACAAAGTTATCCAGCATCCGCGAGCCGCAGCTGGTACGGACCCCATCGGTGCAAAAGATGTCCTTGTGGGCGACCGGTAGACCCGTCAGGGGCGGCGCATCGCCTTGCGCCAAACGCGCATCAGCCGCCTCGGCAGCCTCCAGCGCGGCATCCCCGGTCACGGTGATGAAGCTGTTGAGCTGCTGATCCCGGGCTCGAATCCGCTCGAGAAAGGTGCGCGTCAGGTCGACACTCGTGGTTTGACCCGTTTGAAGGAGCCGGCTCAGCTCACGAAGCGTATGGTCGTGCATGCGGTTTCGTCTCGTCTCGGCGGAAAACGCAACACGCGGCGCACGGGCGCGCCGGTGCGCGGTGGGGTTCTATTCGATGACCTTGGGGACGAGATACAGACCCGCCGCGACCGACGGGGCAATCGCTTGAAAACGGGCCCGCTGATCGGTCTCGGTGACGTCGTCGGGACGCAGCCGCTGGGTCAGCTCCAAGGGGTGGGCCAGGGGCGCCACATCCTCGGTGTCCACGGCTTGGATCTGCGCGACGAGGTCCAGGATGTTCGAGAGGTCCGCCGCGTACTGGGACACCCCGTCGGGTTCCAGGGCGAGTCGGGCGAGGTGCGCGATCTTGTCGACATCCTCAGCATTGATAGACATAGGCATAGCTCCGTCGCGTAAGCGACCAGGCCATCCGCTGGTGCAGATGGAGTTTAGCGAATACTGGCCTCGGTCCCCAAACCCACCCATGTCGGTTCATCGCGCCGGGGGATAATGCGAGGCCTCGGCTTGCATGGCCTCCAAGGCCGCCTGGGTGAGAGGCCGCCGCCGCTCATCGGCCAACCACGCCCCAAGGGCCTTGGACAATTCATGGGCCGTCAATAGGAATTCCTCAAGCGCCACACTGCCGGGTTCGGGCCCGGGGAGTTGGAGGATGAGTGCAATCCCGGGGGAGCTGAAGTCCCGCAACTCGGCGTCAGGAAACACTCCGGGCTCGAGCAGATTGGCCAGGCGAAAGACCGGTTCCCCGCGAACCGTGTACTGAAAGACCCCCGGCTCGACGTAGTCGAATTCAAGCTCCGCCATCAATCGGGCCAACTCGGGCCCGGCGAATCCGGCGCCGTCGTTCGCAAGCAGCTGCACGACGAAGACCGTTTCCGGCTCCGATTCAGCGCCTAGGGGGTTACGGCGCGTCCCCGAGGCGGGGATCGCTTCGCCGGCCGGCACCCAGCCATCCAGGTTCTGGACCGAGGCGGCGGCATCCGTCGACCCGGCCCAATTCGATTCATCGACCGCCGAGGGAGCCGGCTCGGGCTCGGAGACCACCGGGGCGAACGGCGAATCCTCGAGCGGTAGGTCTTGATTCGCCTGAGGACGAATCCCGGAGACGGACTCGAGGTCCAGCTCCGATTCGGCCTCAAGCTGCGCCTGATCGCGCGCGATGCGCCGACGTCGCCAGATATAGACGGCGATCGCCACCATCAGGGAAACACCAAGGATGAGCCAGTCCCAGATCATTTTTGCCCCGTATTACGCCTCGGTCGCAGGGCGTCCGTTCCTGCCTCCTGCCTCCGGCCTCCGGACCGCACTGCACTGCGCACTCACCCCGCCGAAACCTAAGGGGGTGCGCGCTCATGAGCGCCGAAACGGTCGCCCGGGAACCGATTCGGCTATCTGAATCAACGCATGGTAACCCCGCCGGTCCGAGGGGACAATCGGGCATCGTCGGGCGAGGCCCCGATCGGCGAGCGAACCCGCGTGCTCCATGGTATGATGACGGTTTATTTTTGGCCCATCCATCGCATCGCCGGACCCCCAGGCACCCGTTGGTTCTGGCACGACCCAAGGGTTCGAGCAAGTCACTCGCGCTAGTGAAAGGCAATATGGCCACGCAACCCAACCGGCAGCTCGAGACCTTCCCGAATCCGTATCCCCAGCGGGATTACACCATCCGCTTTCGGATACCGGAATTCACCTGCTTGTGCCCCAAGACGGGCCAACCGGACTTCGCGGTATTGAATATGGCGTACGTCCCGGACAGCCAGTGTGTCGAGCTCAAATCCCTGAAGCTCTATATCTGGTCATTTCGCGACGAGGGCGGCTTTCACGAGGCCATGACCAACCGGGTGCTCGAGGACCTCTGGACCGCAACGGCCCCGCGCTTCCTGCGGATCACTGCGGATTGGAACGTGCGCGGCGGGATCGATACTCAGGTAGTCGTCGAACAGCGCCAACCCGACTGGACCCCGGCCACTCGGGTGGAACTGCCATGACGCCCCCTGCCGCGGTGCACAACACCACGCCGGATCCGAACGGCGTGGTCGTCGGCATCGACGTGGGCACCTCCGGGGCCCGGGCGGTCGCCTTGGACGACGAGGGCACCCCGTTCGCCTGGGCCGAGACCCGGATGCCGGCGCCCATCATGAATGGCTCGGAGGTCCGTCAAGATCCCGAGATCTGGTGGCAAGCCCTTTGGGCGGTCCTGGTTGCCCTGACGCCGCGCCTACAGGGGCATCCCGTGCGGCGACTGGCCATCGACGGGACCTCGGGTTCCGTGCTGGCCTGTGACCCGGAAGGGCACGCCGAGGGACCGGCCGCGCTCTATAACGATCGCGGGGCACCGGAAGCCGCTGCGCGAATCGCGGCGGCGGCGCCCGAAGAGACGGCTGCGCGGGGGGTGACCTCCAGTCTGGCGAAGTGGCTGGGTTATTTTGCCCCCGGGGCGAACGATGGGCTTCGTCCCCTGCATCCGGCGGACTGGCTGACCGGGCGTTTGATCGGGCGCTTCGATCGCATGGATGAGAATAACGCGCTCAAACTGGGCTATGACCCAGTTGCCCGCCGCTGGCCGAGCTGGTTGCGATCCCTCGGCATCACCGGCGACCGTCTGGTCACCGTGGTCGAGCCCGGCACCCCGCTCGGGCCGATGGCCACCCGCTGGGTCACTGCCCTCGGTTGGCCGGACCGCCCGACGGTGGTGGCGGGGACGACCGACTCCACTGCGGCCTTCCTCGCCACGGGGTGTCGTCAGCCCGGGGACGGCATGACCTCGCTGGGAACCACACTGGTCGTGAAGCTCCTCACACCCGAACCGGCCTTCGAGGCCGCAAGCGGTGTCTATAGCCATCGGGTGGGTCCGTTGTGGATCACCGGGGGGGCCTCGAACAGCGGCGGCGGGGTACTGCAACGCTTCTTCACGCGGGACGAGCTGACAACGCTATCCGCGTCGATCGATCCCGAGCGATCCTCCGGCTTGGATTATTACCCCCTGAACGAACCGGGCGAGCGCTTCCCGGTGGCCGACCCGGAGCTTGCGCCCCGGCTCGAGCCGCGCCCGGCCGATCGCGTCGCCTTCCTCCACGGCCTGCTCGAAGGGATGGCGACAATCGAGGCCTCCGGCTACGCCCGGTTACAAGCCTTGGGCGAGACGACCTTGGCGGCGGTACACACCGTCGGTGGCGGGGCCGATAATCCCGCCTGGACGGCCTTGCGCGCACGGGCACTTGGGGTGCCCGTCACCCCAGCGAAACAGCGGGAGGCCGCCGTCGGCGCGGCCCTCTTGGCCCGCCACGGTCCGCCCTCACACTGGCTCAATGGAACGGATGCCGCCCCACCGAGGCTTTCCTAATAACGACGCTCCAGGTACCATTTCGGGGCTTAACCGTCGGTCAATCGTCCTGTCATTCGGAGTCATTATCCCCCATGCCCGTGGAACGCACCCTCTCGATCATCAAGCCCGATGCGATCGCCAAGAACCGGATCGGCGCCATCAACAGTCGCTTCGAGGCTAACGGATTGGCGATCGTCGCCGCCCGTATGATCCGTCTCACCCAAGAACAGGCCGAAGCCTTCTACGCGGTCCACCAGGAGCGCCCCTTCTACCGGGACCTGGTCAACTTCATGACCTCCGGCCCGGTCCTGGTCCAGGTCTTGGAGGGCGAGGATGCCATCGCCAAGAACCGGACCATCATGGGCGCAACAAACCCCAAAGAGGCGGCCCCCGGCACGATTCGCGCCGATTTCGCCGAAAGCATCGATGCCAATGCGGTTCACGGCTCGGACAGCCCGGAAACCGCCGCGCAGGAGATCGGGTTCTTCTTCGCCCCCGAGGACATCCACGGGCGTCACTAAGCGCATAACCGCCAGGGCCTGTCAACTATGAGCGCCAAGATATGAGCGCCAAGACCAACCTGTTGGATCTTGACCAACCGCAACTCGTCGACTTCTTCACCCAACGCGGGGAACGTCCGTTTCGCGCGCGCCAAGTGATGAAGTGGGTGCATCACCGCGGGCGTCGGGATTTTGCGGATATGACCGACCTCGCCAAGGCCCTGCGTACGCGTCTGACCGAAGAGGCGGAGATCCGCCCGCCGGACATCGCCTGGGAGGGTCGTTCGGCGGACGGGACCCGCAAGTGGGTGCTGGAGCTGGCAGACGGCAACCAGATCGAGACCGTGTTCATCCCGGAACCGGATCGCGGCACGTTGTGCGTCTCCTCCCAGGTGGGATGCACCTTGAATTGTCGGTTCTGCGCAACCGCGCGCCAAGGGTTCAGCCGCAACCTGACCGTCGCCGAGATCGTCGGCCAGATCTTCATCGCCGCCCACGCCCTGGAAGACGAGGGGGTTCCGGGACGCCGCGTCACCAATGTGGTGTTCATGGGCATGGGGGAGCCGTTATACAACGTCGACCCCGTCACCCGCGCCGCCCGAATCATGATGGACGATCTTGGCTATGGGCTCGGCAAGCGGCGGGTCACCATCAGCACCGCCGGGGTCGTACCCGCCATCGACCGATTGCAGGATCACGCCGACGTGAGTCTGGCCATTTCCCTGCACGCACCGGACAACGCACTTCGCGATTTCCTGGTGCCCCTCAATCGCAAGTATCCCCTCGAGACCCTGCTCCCGGCCTGTCGGCGTTTCGTCACGGGCGCACCCCACAAGCGCATCACCTTCGAATACGTCTTATTGAATGAAATCAACGACCGTCTCGAACACGCCGACCGGCTGATCGATCGGCTGGCCGACATCCCGTTGAAGCTGAACCTGATCCCGTTCAATCCCTTCCCAGGGGCCGGCTTCGAACGCTCGACGGATGCGCGGATCGGGCGCTTCCAAGAGCGACTCCTGGCGGCCGGCCTGACGGCAACCGTTCGACGCACCCGAGGGGACGATATCGACGCGGCGTGCGGACAACTTGTCGGGGCGGTCCAGGATCGCAGCACCCGCCGTCAGCGGTGGTCGGCCCTGTTTCCCGCGGACTCAGCCCCCGCCACCGGCGGGCCGGCCACTCACCGCCCGGCGGCCTCCTCGGAGGTCGGCCCATGAGGCTGTCCTCGCTCGACCCGGCCACGGTCGGGCCGGGTTCCCCGGACCGACCCCGCATGCCATCCGGTCCGGCCGGGGCCTTGACGTGCCTGATGCTGCTACTCGGCGTGCTGATCGCCGGTTGCGCCACCTCGCGGGATCCGGGGCTCGACCCGCGGGATCCGAAAAAGGCCGCGGAGCTCAACGAGGAACTCGCGACCCGCTATTATCAGCAGGGCAACCTCCAGCTGGCTCGAAAAAAGGCGCAGCGGGCCCTTGAGCTCGATTCGAGCCTTGAGGCCGCCAGTCAGATCGTCGCGGCCACCTACGTGGAACAGGCCCGCCGGGATCTCAACACGGGTCGGCTGGAACGGGCCCTCAAGGCCATCGAATCCGCCAAATCCGCCTATGCCGAATTGCCGCGGACCTACCTGGTCGAAGGCTTGATTGATCGGCGACTCGGCGAGCTGAACAAGGCCGAGACCGCTCTCAAACGAGCCCTCGAGCTCGAAGGCGATTTCCCTGAGGCTCACAATGCCTATGGGCACGTCTTGTGCGATCAAGGTCGATACCAAGCGGCGGACGAGCAGTTTCGGATCAGTGCCAAAAGCCCGGATTACGAGGCGGAATTCGCCTATTACAACGCCGGTCTGTGTGCTCGACGGATCCCCGACATGGACAAAGCGGAACGCCACTTCCGCCGGGCCCTGGAGGCCAATCCGGAGTTCCCCCAGGCGCTCTACGAGATGGCCCGGCTAAGCTGCGACCAATCCGCTCCGCTCCGCTGTCGCGCCTATCTGGAGCGCTACGCCGCGGTTAGCCCCCATACGCCGGAGACCCTGTGGCTCGGGATTGAAGCCGAGCGCGCCCTAGGGGATCTCGACGCGGCACGCAACTACGCCCTGCAACTGCGCAGCGAATTCCCGGATTCCGAGGCCGCTCAGAAACTCGAGGGACTGGACCTCGAGTCCGGCGAGCGTTGAGCCCAGTCGGGTACGATCGCGCCACCCACGATTTTGATCAAGCGAGCCAACTCATGGCCTCTGCCATCCAATCCATCCGCGGGATGCACGATCTCTTGCCCGACGACCTGGAGATCTGGCAGTTCCTTGAAGACCACCTGAAGGAACTCGTCAACGGGTACGGCTACCGGGAGATTCGAACCCCCCTCATCGAACAGACGGCCCTCTTTAAGCGCTCCATCGGCGAGGTGACCGACATCGTCGAGAAGGAGATGTATTCCTTCGAGGACCGTAACGGCGAACGCCTCAGTTTGCGCCCCGAAGGGACGGCAAGCGTCGTCCGCGCCGGGATCCAGCACGGTTTGATGGGCAACCAGGTCCACCGGCTATGGTACCTGGGTCCCATGTTCCGCCATGAGCGGCCCCAAAAGGGGCGCTATCGGCAATTCCACCAGTGGGGCATCGAGGCCTTCGGACTGGAGGGCCCGGACGTGGATGCCGAACAAATCCTGATGGTGGCTCGCCTGTGGCCGCGTCTAGGCTTGACCAATATTCGTCTCGAGATCAACAGCCTCGGGACGCCCGAGGCCCGACAGGCCTACCGCGAAGAACTGACACGCTACTTTCGCGACCACGCCGACTCCCTTGACGCCGACAGCCAGCGTCGGCTCGAGACCAATCCGCTGCGCATCCTGGACAGCAAGAATCCGGAGCTCGCGGAGCTCATCGCCAATGCCCCGAGCCTGCTCGATCACCTGGACGACGAATCCCGGACCCATTTCGAGGGCCTCAAGGCCCTGCTCGACGAGGTCGGGGTTCGCTACACGGTGAACCCCCGCCTGGTTCGCGGGCTCGATTACTACACCAAGACCGTCTTCGAATGGATCAGCGATAACCTCGGGGCTCAAGGGACCGTCTGTGCCGGCGGCCGTTACGACGGCTTGGTCAGCCAACTGGGCGGACACGCCACCCCGGCCGCCGGTTTCGCCATGGGGTTGGAGCGCATCATCGCCCTGATTCGGGATAATGGGCCCGCACTCCCGGTGCAAACCAACGACGCCTATCTGATCATGGTAGGCGAGGCCGCCGAACGGGTGGGCTGGCCCCTGGCGGAGCAGGTTCGGGATGGGGTCCCGAACCTGCGCCTGATGGTTAACTGCGGCGGCGGCAGTCTGAAGAACCAACTGAAAAAGGCGGACCGGGCCGGGGCCCGCGTTGCCCTGATCCTCGGCGAGCGCGAAGTGCGGGAAGAGACCATCGCACTCAAGCACCTGCGCGGCAGCGTCGAGGCGGAGCAGGAGACGCTCCCGCAAAGCCATCTCGCCGAACGCCTCCGCGGGCTCTTTGGTCGCTAGCCGCGCCGGCCGCCCGCGCCTCCGCCCCGATTGAACCCGACGAGTGAAGACAGGATGGTAGACGACAGCTTCGAGCATGAAACCGACCGGGCGACGCAAGTCAAACGATGGTGGCAGGAAAACGGCCAGGCCATCGTCATCGGTGTCGCCCTGGGCATCGCAGGCTTGGTGGGCTGGCAGCTCTGGGAACAGCGCCAAGTGACCCGCGCCGAGAACGCATCGATCCGCTACAACGCGGTGCTTCAGGTCGCGAATCAAGGCAACTGGGCGCAAGTCGTGGATCGCGGTGAACCGATGCGTGAGGCCTTCGGCGATACCCCCTACGCAAGCCTAACGAGCCTCTTGATGGCCCGGGCCCATCTGGAACAGGACAACCCCGGCGAGGCGGCGGCCCAACTCACCTGGGTCGTGGACAACGCGGCGATCCCCTCGCTGCAGGAAGTGGCCCGTCTGCGCCTGGCCCGGCTGTTCATCGCCGTCGAGGCCTATGACAGCGCGATGGAGCAGCTCGACGCCCCAGTCGCTCGCCCGCAGCAAGGGCTTGTGGCCGAGCTGAAGGGGGACATCCACCGCGCCCGGGGCGAGCTCGAGGCGGCCCGAACGGCCTACCGACAGGCCCAGCGCCTGCCCCGCCCGAGCGGCAATCCACAGCTCCTGTCCATGAAACTCGCCGCCGTGGGTGGCGCCCCGGATAGCGGGACGGGCAGGGTGGCGACCGAGACCTCCGATGCCCCGGCGGTCGGCGATGAACTCCCGATCCAACCCGGCCCCACGGGGTCCGACACGCCTTGAGACCCAAGCGCGGCCTCAGCAGCGCACGCCGCTGGATCCGCCCCGGGCGCATGGCAGGGATCGCGGTCCTGACCGTCGGTCTCGCTGGGGTCGGCTGTCAAACACCGGCGCCCCGGATCCCCCCCACCCCGCTTACGGAACTCGAGGGCCCAAC
>CAYFWJ010000003.1:43719-75503 GCA_964346755.1 uncultured Ectothiorhodospiraceae bacterium | reverse complement strand
CTCCTCCGTCGGCCCATCCGACGACGTCGATGAAGCCATCGCTCGTGGGCGACTGGATGTCTCAACGGACATCCTGGCTAGGAAACGCACATTGAACATCCGGACACCCAGTGCCCTGGCCGGATCTCGGCGAAGGGGGGCTCGGTGCTCGGAGCTGGCCGATCGCCCCGTTGGGGGCAGCGCGGTGCGAACCGGCAGCCGGGGGGTGGGTCGATCGGTGAGGGCGGGTCGCCCGGCAAGACGATGCGTTGTCGTTGGCGCTCTCGGGCGGGATCCGGGATGGGGACCGCGCTCATCAGCGCCCGGGTATAGGGATGGCGGGGGTCGGCCATCACCGCCTCGGTCTCCCCGAGTTCGACGAGCTGACCCAGGTACATGACCGCGACCCGGTCGCTCAGGTAGCGGACAACGGAGAGGTCGTGGCTGATGAAGATCAGGGTGAGACCGAGCTCCCGGGCCAGTTCGCGGAGGAGGTTGAGGATCTGGCCTTGGATCGAGACATCGAGGGCCGAGACCGGCTCGTCGGCGAGGAGCAGAAGGGGGTCCGGGGCCAGCGCTCGAGCGATGGCGATCCGCTGGCGCTGCCCACCGGAGAACTCGTGGGGGTAGTGCCCCATGGCCTCGGCGGCGAGTCCAACCCGGTGGAGCTGTTCGGCCACCGCGGCCCGCAAGGCTGACCTCTTGAGCCCGGGATGGCGGGTGCGAGCGGCCTCCGCGAGGGCCTCGTAGACCGTCAACCGGGGGTTGAGGGAGGCATGGGGGTCCTGGAAGACCATTTGGATCGGGCGCCGGGCCGCCCGCAGGCGCGCCCCCCGAAGGCCGCTCAGCTCGCGCCCGGCGAGTCGGATGCGGCCCCGCGTCGGGCGGATGAGCTGGAGGATGGTCCGCGCGAGGGTGGTCTTACCGCAGCCGGACTCGCCAACGAGTCCGAGGATCTCCCCCGGCACCACCTGCAGTGAGACCCCGTCCACCGCCCGGACGGTGGTGCGGCGCGGCCGCAACGGGCCACCCTGGGTCGCCCGGAAGTGGACCATGACCTCGTCGAGCACCAACAGGGGATCCGGGGTCGAGGCCCCCGACGGGGGCCGCCCCCCGATTGCCTGAGCGGCATCGCCTCGGCCGGCGGGGTTGACCGCCGCGGATCCCGATTCGGCTAGCCGGTCCCGCGGTTCCGCCCGTGTGGCCCCCGCCGAACGCGCCCCCGGCGCACGCCCGAGCCCAGCGGTTTCGGGCCCCGGGGACGGGGGCCGACTCTGCTTCGCCCACTCCAGGGGGATCGCGCTCGCGGCGGCCCAGTGTCCCGGGGCGATCCGCCGTGGCGTCGGATCGATGCCGCGCCCGTCACCCGGGGCGATCTCGGGGATGCGCCCCGCGAAGGGGTCGCCGGCGAGCGCTTCAGTCCGATCCGGGGGCTGGCCGGGCAGCGTCACCAGCGGCCGATCCCGAGGCTGGAGGGCCGGATGGGCCCGCTGGAGCAGCACCGTGTAGGGATGGGCCGGCGCCTCGAAGAGCCGCTCCGTGGGGGCACTCTCGAGGATGCGGCCGGCATACATGACGTGGACGCGATCGCAGAATCCGGCGGCGACGCCGAGATCGTGGGTGACCAGGAGGATCGCGGTCCCGTGTTCCGTCTGGAGTCGTTGCAACAGCTCCAGGATCTGGGCCTGGACGGTGACATCCAACGCCGTGGTGGGCTCGTCGGCGATGAGTAGGGCCGGTTCGGTGATCATGGCCATGGCGATGAGCACCCGCTGGCGCATGCCGCCTGAAAAGGCGTGGGGATAGTCGTCGATGCGCCGTGGGGCGTCGGGGATACCGACCGCCTCAAGGGCGGCGATGGCTCGGGCCCGGGCCGCCCGGCGGCCCATCCGCCGGTGGCGGCGCAGGGGCTCGATCAGCTGGGTGCCGAGGGTGAGGTAGGGGTTGAGAGCGGTCATCGGGTCCTGGAAGACCATCCCGATGCGATTCCCCCGGATACCCTGCAGGACCCGGCGTGGGGCACGAAGCAGATCGACGCCATCGAACCAGGCCTCGCCCCGAATGATCTGCCCCGGCGGCCGAGGGATGAGCCCGAGAAGCGAGGCACAGGCGACGGACTTGCCGGAACCGGACTCACCGACCACGCCCAGGGTCTCGCCGGCTTGCAGCTCGAAGAAGACCCCCTCAACGGCGCGCACGACCCGGCCGCGGTGGTCGAAGTGCGTGGTCAGATCCTGGACGCTGAGCAGGGCCATAGCGATCAGTCCTCGGCGGCTTGGGGGTCGAGGGCATCCCGCAGCCCGTCCCCGAGGAAATTGAGGGCGAACAGCGTCACCGAGAAGAACAGCGCCGGGAAGACGAGCAACCAGGGATGGATCTCCATCCCCTGCGCCCCTTCGGCGAGCAGCGTCCCCCAGGAGGCGAGCGGCGGCGGGACACCGATGCCGAGGAAGCTCAGGAACGACTCCAGCAGCATGACCGCCGGGACCGTGAGGGTCGCGTAAACGATGATCGGCCCGAGGGCGTTGGGTAGGATGTGGCGCACCAGTAACCGGGCGCCCGAATGGCCGAGGGACCGGGCCGCCTCGACGAAGGGCCGATGCTTCAAAGTGAGGACCTGACCCCGAACGATGCGGGCCATGGTCAGCCACTCCACCGCCCCGATGGCCACAAAGATGAGCAACAGGCTCCGGCCGAAGGCCACCATCAGCAGGATGACGAAGATCACAAAGGGGATGCCGTACAGGATGTCCACGACGCGCATCATGAGGGCATCGGTCCGCCCGCCCAGCCAACCGGCGATGGCCCCGTAGGTAACGCCGATGACCCCCGAGACCAGGGTGGCGACGAGCCCCACCAGCAGCGACAACCGACCCCCATGCATGATCCGGGTCATGAGATCTCGGCCCAAGACGTCGGTCCCTAGCCAGTGCTCGGCGGAGGGGGGCTGCGCACCGTAGGCCCGGTCCTGGGCCTGGGGGTCGTAGGGCGCGATGAGGGGCCCGACGAAGGTAAAAAGCAGCATGGCGATGAGGATCCCGAGACAGACGACCGCCAAACGGTTGCGGCGCAACCGGCGCCAGGCGTCCCCGCCGAGGGAGCCTCCGGGGGTGGCGACGCGGGCCGCCGTCTCCAGTGCCATCAGGACGCCCTCTGCCGCGGGTCCAAGGCTAACTGCAGGAGATCCACGATCAGGTTGGCCAGGATGATCACCGTCCCGTAAAAGACCACCAGCCCCATGACTAGGGTGACATCCCGGTTCGTCGCCGAGTTGACGAAATGCTGCCCCAACCCGGGTACAGCGAAGACCGTCTCCACGACGAACGATCCGCTGATGATCCCGGTGATGGCCGGCCCCAGAAAGGTCACCACCGGCAGGATGCCGCCCTTGAGGGCATGCTTGAGTACGATCTGCCACTCGGGCAGGCCCTTGGCCCGGGCCGTGCGGATGAAGTCCTGGGCGAGGACCTCGAGCATCCCGCCCCGGGTGAGCCGGGCCACGTAGGCGGCAAAGAACAACCCCAGGGTGAGCGCCGGCAGGACGATATAGGCCGGTCCGAACCAACCGGAGACCGGGAGCCAGCCCAACCCCAGGCCAAAGACCAGGGCCAGGAGGGGCCCGAGGACAAAGGTTGGGAGGCAGATCCCGAGCATTGCCAGGGCCATGGGCGTGTAATCCAACCAGGTATTGCGTCGCACGGCCGCGATCAGCCCCGCCGGGATCCCCACCGCGAGGGCGATGAGCAACGCCAGACCGCCGAGCTGGGCCGAGACCGGGAAGGCCTCGGCGATCAGCTCGTTGACGCTCCGGTTCACGTAGACATAGGACGGTCCGAAATCGCCTTCGGTCACCACGCGGCTGAGCCAGTTCCCGTACTGGACCCAGACCGGCTGATCCAGGCCGTAGTAGGCCTCGAGCTCCGCCTTGATGGGCTCCGGGAGGTCCCGCTCGGCGCTGAAGAAGTCCCCCGGGGCGAGGGCGACCATGAAGAACGAGACCGCGCTCAGGAGGAGCAAGACCGGGATGATCTGCAACAGACGGCCGAGGATGATGCGGTGAATGGTTGCGGCACTCCTGTCGTCGGCGGAGAAGGTATTCGGTGGCCTGTGGCTGAGGGTGCTGTGCAGCCTCGGGCGCGAATCGTGGCCCGATCCCGTGACCGGGTTCGGCATCGGTTCGGGCGTTCGCCGGGGGCCGTGTTGCCCTCACGCGCCCGGTTCCGGGGTCGCCCAGGCGGGCAACCCGCCTGGCGCCGGGGCCTCGAGGCCCGGGGGTGCTACTCGGCGGCCGCCTGGAAGCGCAGGGCCTTGTAGGGCCGGTTATCGAGAAGCTTGGGCGCCCATCCCTCGAGCCGCGGGTGTTTCATGTAGACCTGGGTGTACCAGTAGATTGGCGCGACCGGCAAGGCGTCCAGAAGAATCCCCTCGGCCTCCCGCAACAGCCGAAAATGCGCCTCCGTTGTCCGGGAGTGCTGAGCCCGTTGGATGAGGGTGTCGTAGTCGGCATGACTCCAGCCGGTATCGTTGTTCCCGTCCTCAGTGGTCCACAGGGACAGGAAGGTGATCGGGTCCATGAAATCGCCGATCCACCCGGAGCGGGAGATGTCGTAGTCGAGTCGGGATTGGGCATCCAGATAGACCTTCCACTCCTTGTTGTCGATGGCGATCTCGATCCCCAGGCTTTCTTGCCACATGGACTGAATCGCCTCGGCGACCCGCCGGTGGGTCTCACTCGTATTGATCAGCACCTCGAGCGTCGGGAATCCCTCGCCCTCCGGGTACCCCGCCTCGTCCAACAGCCGGCGGGCTCGCTCGGGATCATGGGTCAGGGGCTGCGGCGTGGTGTACCCCTGCAATCCGTCCGGGGTGAACCCGTGCGCCGGCTTCTCACCCCCGCGGGTCACGAATTGCGTGATCTCCGCTCGGTCGATGGCCAAGGTCAGGGCCTCGCGCACCCGCGGATCGTCCAGGGGCGGTCGCGTGACGTTGAAGCGGTAGAAGTAGGTCCCGAGGTAGGGGTCGCTTCGAAACGCCTCCGGATGCTCCTCGCGCATCCGCTCGATGAGATCCGCGGGCAGGGTCGAGGTGACGTGCAGCTGGCCGTTCCGATAGGTCCGGAGCTCGGTGCTCGCCTGGGCGATGGGGAAGAAATGGATGGCCTCTAGGACGACCGATTCGGCATCCCAATAATCGGGGTTCTTCTCGACGACGATGCGGCTGTTAGTCGTCCACTCGGTCAGCTCGAAGGCGCCGTTGCCCACGTAGTTCGCCGGGTCCGTCCATTCCGAGTTGCGATTCGTCATGCCACCGAAGGCCTCGATGGTCTCGGGATGCACCGGATACCAGGCGTGATGCTTGAGCATGGAGGGGAAATAGGGGGTCGGCCCGGTCAGCCGGATCTCCAGAGTCCGCGGGTCCCGAGCCCGCACCCCGACGGAATCGAAGTCCGTTAACTGCCCCCGATGATAGGCCTCGGCGTTCTCGATGATATGGAGCATATCCGCATACTCCGCCCCGAGGGCGGGGGAGAGGATACGCCGGTAGGAATAGACGAAATCGTGGGCCGTTACCGGCTCGCCGTTGCTCCACACGGCGTCCGGCCGCAATCGAAACGTCCAGACCGTCTGGTCGTCGTTGGCGCTCCAGGAGGTGGCCACGCCCGGGGCGGGTTTCATGTCGTCCGTGGGGTGATAGGCGATCAGTCCCTCGATCAGCGCTTGGATGATGTTGCTCTCGGTGACGCCAGTGGTGAGATGCGGGTCGAGCCCTTTCGGCTCGGCCCCGTTGCCGAGCAGCAGGATCTGGTCATCGGCGGCCCGCTCCGCCGGGGTCGGCCCACGACCACAGGCGGTCATCAGCACCAGGACCGCCACAGCAAGGCCGAGCCCCATCAATCGTCGGTTGGCCATCGGTATCGTCACCTCGTTTGCCGGGCAAGCCGGCGGGGATGGTTGCGCCACGGTTGCAGGCCCCCGAGGGGAGACGCCATTCGGCTCACGCCGGGCGCAGGGAGAATCGCCACCCCGCTTGCCCGGGCTCGGCTTGGAACCCCCCGCAGATCCATCGATCACCAATGGCGGCGATCGGGGCCTCACCGTCCTGCACGCGAATGAGTGGGAGCCGGTCGCGCTCCCACGGTGGGACCCCCGCCTCGTAAAGCCATTGCTTAAGGGACCGTTTCGGCCCATTCGCCGTCCCGCGGCATCGCTCCCCCCCCGCCCGGTAGGCGACCCAAAGGGCCGTACCCGGCGGGGGGCGGCGCAAACCGGTCCCTGTCACCGGCTCGGCGATGAGCCACTGGCGGGTTTCGGGAAGCGCCAGTGGGCCCACGGCCGGATCCCAGGGGCGCGGCCAGGGCGACCGCGGCCGCACCGGGGGCGCCCGAAAGGCATAGAGCTGACCGCGGAATCGGTGGATGCTGCCGCCAGGCCAGTTAACCTGGGGCGCCCGATCCGGGGCCGCGGCCAACCCCTCGGTGCGGATACGCTCCAGCACCCCTTGACTCGGCAGCGCCAGGCCCTGTTCCGCAAACCAGGCCCGTAGGACATTGCGCTGACGGCGCGCCGGCAACGCCTGAAGCGGTGCGATGCGGAGCGATTCGGGCCGGTCGGCGCGACACGCCTCCCGATCGATAGCCGCCAGATCCTGGAGCAACGCGGCGGCTTCCGCCTGGATCCCGGCCGCACGCCCGAGCGTCCTGGCCGCCTGGGGCCAACGGGTCTGCAGTGCCGGCAAGATATCGTGACGGAGCCGATTGCGGTCCCGCCCCCGATCGGCATTGCTCGGATCCTCGATCCAGGGGAGGTCCCGGGCCTCGGCGTAGGCCTGCAGCGTGGCCCGCGTCAGGTCCAGGAACGGGCGGGCCAGCCAACCCCCCGCCCAGCGTTGCCAGGCCCCCATGCCCGCCAGTCCCCGGGGACCACTACCGCGAAGCAGTTGCAGCAGCAGGGTCTCGGCTTGGTCATCGGCATGATGGGCGGTCACGAGGACCGCGCCGGGGTCGATCGCGTAGGCCAGGGCGGCATAGCGGGCCGCCCGCGCCGCGGCCTCGAGGCCGCGGGAATCGTTCGGATCGATCGTCGCCCGCGTCGAGTGAAACGGGATGCCACGGGCCGCTGCCGCGCTCGCGCAAAACCGCGTCCAGGTCGCCGATTCAGGGTGCAACCCGTGGTCCACGTGGATCGCGACCTGAGGGGGAGGCAACCAACGCGCGGCAGCGTCCAAGAGGACCATGGAGTCCACCCCACCGCTCAGCGCGATGGCAGAGCCGGCGGCGGTCGCGGGCTGGGCCCGCTCATGGGCGCGCAGGGCCCCGGCGACGGCGGCTTCGGTGTCACTCACGGCTCGCCGGCGACGGTCTCCTCGCCCCGCTGGAAGACACCATAGTGACGCAGCCGGTGATACCGTCGCTCCAGGAGCTGTTCGACCGGCAAGGCCTGCAGGCGCTCGAGTTGGCCGCGCAGCATGGGCTTCAAGGTCTCCATCATGGTCGTGGGCGCGCGGTGGGCCCCGCCGAGGGGCTCGGGAGCAATCTCATCGATCAACCCCTGCTGCTTGAGGCGCTCGGCGGTGATCCCCAGGGCGGTCGCGGCCTCCGAGGCCCGATCCGCGCTCTTCCACAGGATCGAGGCACAACCCTCCGGCGAGATCACGCTGTAGGTGCTGTATTGCAGCATCCCGATCCAATCGCCGACGCCGATAGCCAACGCCCCGCCGGAGCCACCTTCGCCAATCACCGTGACCAGAATGGGTGTCCGCAGATGGGCCATGGTCTGCAGATTCACGGCGATGGCCTCGCTCTGCCCCCGGGACTCGGCGTCCACGCCCGGATAGGCACCCGGTGTGTCAATGAAGGTGAGGATCGGCAAGCCAAACCGCTCCGCCAGGCGCATCAGGCGCAGGGCCTTGCGATAGCCTTCGGGGCGAGGCATACCGAAGTTGCGACGGAGTTTCTCCTTGGTATCGCGGCCCTTTTGATGGCCGATCACCACCACGGACTGGTGCCCGAGCCGGGCCAGACCGGCCAAGATGGCGGGATCCTCGGCGAAGTGGCGATCGCCGTGCAATTCCTGAAAATCCGTACACAGGCCACCGTCCAGATAATCACTGAGATTCGGCCGCAGCGGATGCCGGGCCAACTGGGCGATCTGCCACGGGGTGAGCTTGGCGAAGATGGAATCGAGCAGGTCGCGGCATTTGGACTCGAGGCGCTCGATCTCCTCGGCGAGGTTGACTTCGGTGTCATCGCCCACGCTACGGAGCTCTTGGATCTTGGCCTCGAGCTCGACGATGGGCTGCTCAAAATCGAGATAGTTTGGGTTCATCGGCGCATCTCACGCTTGGGTCGTTCGGCTCGCGAATCGGAACCAGCCCAGGGTGCCCTAGGGATTCGTGGGCGCGCCATAGACCATTGTCGCTTCCGCCACGCCGGGGAGCTGGCGCAGCCTCTTGAGATGGGAATCGTCCGGGGGCAGACGCCAACGCTCGCTCAAGCGAAGACGCACGCGAAAACCCGCACCGCGGTAGGCGATCACCACCGGGGCGGCCGCCGCGGCGTCCCCCCCTTCGACGCTCGCGGCATCGAGGGTGGCGGCCAACTGCTCCAGCGTTATCTCACCGGCCGCGTCGCCGGCCAACTCCAGCTGCACGCGTCCGCCATGGCGGACGCGATAGGCGGCGAGGCTATGGATCTCCCGGACGCGCAGGCGAATCCCGCCGGTGTAATCGTCCGGTGAGACCCGGCCGACGGCGATGATCAGGCGATCCTTCTCGAGGGCCTCGCGATAGGCCCGATAGGGCTCGGGGAACACCCGGGCCTCGATCCGTCCGGTCCCGTCGTCGAGGGTCACGAAGGCCTCCTTGCCCTTGGCCGTGGTACGCGTGCGCAAGGCGCTGATCAACCCGGCCACGGCGGTGTCTCGTTCCCCGTCCCGGGCAATCCGCTCGGCCAGGCCGGCCAGGGTATGGCCGGTGAGCTGCTGGAGCTCGTCACGATAGGCGTTCACCGGATGACCGGTCAGGTAGAACCCGAGGACGTCCTTCTCCGCGGCCAGACGCTCCTCGGGATCCCAGTCGGGCACCGTCGGGATCGGATCCGGGACCGCCTCGTCGCCCCCCGTCATCAGGCCGAACAGGTCATCCTGACCGGCGGCCGCTGTCAACGCCCATTGCTCCGCCTGGCGAAAGGCCTCGGGCAGATGCGCCATGAGACTGGCTCGATTCGGCCCGAGACCGTCCAGGGCCCCCGCCCGAATCAGCGCCTCCAACGCCCGCCGATTCAGGCGTTGACCCTGGAGCCGCCGACACAGATCGTCGAGATCCGTAAACACGCCGTCGTTTCGCCGAGCGGCGATCAGGTCTTCGACCACGCCCTGACCAACCCCCTTGATGGCCCCCAGGCCATAGTCGATGGTCGCGGCGTCAACGGGCGTGAAGGCATACTCGGAGCGATTCACCGCCGGCGCCTGGACCGTAAGCCCGAGCTGTCGGCACGCGTCGACGAAGTTGACGATCTTATCGGTGTGATCGAGATCGGCACTCAACACCGCGGCCATAAAGGCCGATGGGTAGTGCGCCTTCAGCCAGCCGGTCTGATACGACAGCAACGCGTAGGCCGCCGAGTGGGATTTATTGAACCCATAGCCGGCAAATTTCTCGATCAGATCGAAGATAGAGGTCGCGGTATCCGCATCAACGCCGCGCGCCTCAGCGCCTTCGATGAACACCGTCCGCTGTTCGGCCATCTCCGCGAGCTTCTTCTTGCCCATGGCGCGACGCAGAAGATCGGCGCCGCCGAGGGAGTAGCCCGCCATGACCTGGGCGATCTGCATGACCTGCTCCTGGTAGAGGATCACCCCATAGGTGGGCTTGAGGACCTCTTCCAGAGACGGATGCGGGTACTCGATGGCCGCCCGGCCGTGCTTGCGATTGATGAAATCATCGACCATCCCCGATTGCAGCGGGCCGGGTCGGAATAAGGCAACCAGGGCGATGATATCCTCGAAGGAATCCGGCCGTTGGCGCCGGATGAGATCCTTCATCCCCCGGGATTCCAGCTGAAATACAGCGGTCGTGCGCGCCTCCTGCAACAGCCGAAAGGTCTCGGCATCATCCAGTGGGATCCGGTCCAGATCCAGCGGCGCCTCTCCGGTTGCGGCCCGTTGGCGATTGGCGTTCTCAACCGCCCAATCGATGATGGTCAAGGTCCGCAAGCCGAGGAAGTCGAACTTGACCAATCCCATGGATTCCACATCGTCCTTGTCGAGCTGGGTCACCAGCCCCTCGCCCCCGGGTTCACAGTACAAGGGGACGAAATCCGTCAGCGGCGACGGGGCGATGACCACCCCGCCCGCATGCTTCCCGGCGTTCCGGGCCACGCCCTCGAGGCGTTTCCCCATGTCGATCAATGACCGGATCGCTTCATCGTTGTCGTAGCGTTCCTTGAAATCTTCGGCCTGCTCCAGGGCCTTATCCAGGGTCATCCCCACCTCGAAGGGGATCATCTTGGCGATCCGATCCATGAAACCGTAGCTGTAGCCCAGGACCCGGCCGACATCGCGCACCACGGCCCGAGCGGCCATGGTGCCATAGGTGATGATCTGCGAGACCTTGTCACGGCCGTAGCGCTCGGCCACGTAGTCGATCACTCGGTCGCGGTTCTCCATGCAGAAATCGACGTCGAAATCCGGCATGGATACCCGTTCGGGATTCAGAAAGCGCTCGAAGAGCAGATCATAGCGCAAGGGATCCAGATCCGTGATCCGCAGGGCGTAGGCGACCAACGAACCGGCCCCCGATCCGCGGCCGGGCCCAACCGGGATGCCCGCCTCCTTGGCCCATTGGATAAAATCCGCCACGATCAGGAAGTAGCCCGGGAAGCCCATCTGTTCGATGACCCCGAGCTCATGCTCCAACCGATGCTGATAGGCTTCGGCGCTCGCCCCATCCCGGCCAGCCTCCCGATCGGCTTGGAGCCGCCGCGCCAACCCGGTTCGCGCCTCCATCGCCAGATGGTCCGAGACATCCCGATGCTCGGGTACTGGGAAATCCGGTAGGTGGTATTGCCCCATCTCGAGGACGAGGTTGCAGCGCTTGGCGATCTCCACGGTGTTTTCCAGGGCCTCGGGGAGATCGGCAAAGGCCTCAGCCATCGCGGCCGGGGATTTCAGATACTGTTGATCGGTGTACCGGCGGGGTCGATTGGGGTCCTCCAGGGTATAACCCTGATGGATGCACACGCGCACCTCGTGGGCCTCGAAGTCATCGGCATCCAGAAACCGGACGTCATTGGTTGCCACCACGGGCAGATCCTGAGCCACGGCCAAACGGGTCGCCGCCCCGATGGCGGGCTCTTCGTTCGCCCGTCCCACCCGTTGCAGCTCGATATAAAAGCGCCCGGGGAAGTGTCCCGACCACCACCGGGCTGCCGCCTCAGCGGCGGCCGTGTCCTCCTGCTGCAGGGCCGCCCCGATCTCCCCAGCCTGGCCCCCGGACAGGGCGATGAGCCCAGCGGTGTGCCCCTCCAGCCACGCCCGTTCGAGATAGGGGATATCGTCGACTTGGCCTTCCTGATAGGCACGGGTGACCAGATCCGTGAGATTCCGATACCCGAGTGGATCCATGCACAGCAGGGTGAAGGGCCACGGCCCATCCGCGCCCTCGCCCCGGAGCCAGAGATCCGCGCCGATCAGGGGTTTGATACCGGCGTTGAGGGCGGCCTTGTAGAACCGCACCATGGCGAAGAGATTGCCTTGGTCCGTCACCGCCACGGCCGGCATCCCCGCCTGCACGAGACGCTGCATCAGCGGCTTCACGCGGACGAGGCCATCCCGTAACGAGAACTCGGTATGCAGGCGAAGGTGGACGAAATCCGTCGACATGATGCAATTTGACTCGTGGGTCGTGAGGCCGCATAGACGATCGCCTCGGGCACCCCGCTCTAAGGACCACGTGAGCCGTAAGATGCACAACCTCGATTGCGGGAATCGGGCAGGACCCGCACGCTCGGGGCTACGAATGCGAGGCGTTTGGCGGCACCATGGCAAGACGCGACAGGTCGATTCGCCCGGCCGCCAATAATTCGGGGACGGACGCCGGCGTGAGCGGTGGGCTAAGGACAGTCCCCTGGCCGCAGGAAAACGACTCGCTTTGGGCGAAGGCCAGATGCGCCGGGGTTTCCAACCCCTCCGCAACCACCGGGATCCCCAGTTCCCGGCCGAGGGTGACCGTGGTCTCGACAACGGCCCGCTCATAGCGCTCGACCATGGCCTGTTGCAGGAGCCCCGGATCCACCTTGAGGCCGCTTAGCGGTAGTTCCCGCAAGGCGTTCAGGGAAGCCTGCCCCTGCCCGAAATCATCCATGACCAGTCCGATCCCACGCCGTTGAATCCCCGCGATATTCTCCCGGATCACCGGGCGCGTGGTCTGGCCGCTGATGGCCTCGGTCAGCTCGAAGGCGAGGGCGCTCGGTGGCTGATCATACCGCTCTAGGGAATCGTCCAGATGGGCGAGCAGATCCGGATGCTGAAGCTCCCGCGGCGACAGATTGATGGTCAGCGGCATCCACGCCGCCCCCGACCCGAACCAGTTCCGAGCGTGTCCGAGCGCGGCATCGATCACCCAACGACCGAGGCGTAGGATCAACCCCGTCTCTTCGGCCAGCGGCAGGAACTCACTCGGATCGAGCGGACCCCGGGTCGGGTGTGTCCAACGCAGGCAGACCTCGAGGCTGGCCAGCCCCCCGTCCTCGAGGGATACCACCGGCTGAAACCGCAACTCGAACTGCTCGTCATCCAAGGCACGCCGGAGTTCGTACTCCAGATTCAGACGTTCTTGAACGCTCTGATTCATCGCCGGGTTGAACAGCTGGTAGTTGCGGCGCCCCAACTCCTTGGCCCGATACATCGCGGCATCGGCGTTCTTGATGAGCGTCTCGGCATCTTCTCCGTCCTGGGGATAAAAGCTGACCCCGATACTGGCCCCGACATAGAATCGCTCGTCATGGACGGGGATGGGTTGATCCAAACCATTCAGGATCTTGTGCGCGACGATACAGGCATCCTCCGCACCGCGGACGCGAGGCAGGAGGAGGGCGAACTCGTCTCCCCCGAACCGCGCAAAGAGATCATCCGCTCGTAGGAGCCCGCGGATGCGATCCGCCACCGCGCACAGGAGCCGATCGCCGGCATCATGTCCTCGACTGTCATTGACGACCTTGAAATCGTCGAGATCCAGGAAGAGGATGGCGAGTTGCTGATGATCGGCCGAGGCTTGATACAACGCGTCACGCACCCGATTGCCGAACTGCACGCGGTTGGGCAGGTGCGTCAGCGCATCGAAAAAGGCCATGCGTTCCATCGTCGCACTCGCCTTCTTGCGTTCCGTGATGTCTTCGATCATGGCCACAAACGAGCGGGGACCCGCGGCCGGATCCCGCGGGGTCAGGGAGACCTGGCACCACATGGTCATCCCCCGGGGCCCCTGCAATTGCAACTCCAGGCTGGTGGTCCCGCTTTGACGATCGGCCTTGGCCAAGGCCTCGGCGAAGGCTTCCGGGCCCGCCTCCGCCTCACCGGCAACCACATACCGGCTCAATGCGGTCTCAACCAGCCGATCCTCCGCTTCCCCCAGCAGCGTTTGCAGGCCGCGGTTGGTCATGACGACGCGCCCCTGCCCATCCAGTTCCGCGATGCCCACCGGGGCTTGATCGATGATGTCGTGGAAGCGCCGCTCCTTTTCGGCCAATCTTGCCATAACATCCCGATTGCGCATCCGTTCCGAATATAGGGTTAGGGCGACCCGGATACGCCCCAACAACTCCACCTCATTCAGCGGCTTGTGAATGAAGTCGATGGCCCCCGCGTTAAAGCTCCGCTCGAGGGCATCGTTTTGGCGGAAGGCCGCCCCGGTGACCACGATAACCGGAACGTGGCGCATGCGTGAATCCGCGGTGATGTGTTGGCACACAGCGTAGCCGTCCATGTCTGGCATCATCAGATCGAGGAGCACGACGCCAATCGTCATGTGTTCCGCGAGGAGCTCCAGGGCCCGCTGGCCGTTGTTGGCGAGATAGACCTCCTCGAACCCCGCGTCAACGAGTAAGGCCTCCATCAGATCCAGATTATCCTGGACATCATCGACGACCAGGATGCCCGAATGGTAGAAATCACTCACCCGCCGCCGACGCGGTTCACCGTCCGTCGAAGACTCCATCAACGCCTCGTCATTGAACGGAGGCATGGGACTGCCCCAGGGTTTGGGCGATCACGCGCCGCAGGCTCGATTCCAAACGATCCTCGCCTTTTTCAACGATACGGATGACGGAGCGATCCAACTCCAACCGTTCCTCGCGGCTCAGATCCTTGGCGGTCAAGACGACAACCGGGATATCCGCCAAGCGGCTGTCGGACCGCATGGCGCGCAGGAAGGCGAAACCATCCATTTCGGGCATCATCAGATCCAGGAAGATCAGATCAAACCTTTGGGCCTCAAGCCGTTCCAGGGCCGTCCGCCCGTTGACCTCCGTGGCCACCTCCCGCACCTCGCGCTGCAGGAACTCGCGAAGTAATTCGCGCACATCCGAGCTGTCGTCGACGACCAGGACCCGCTTGTCTCGCGGGTTGCTCAAGCTCCGCCGCAACAGACCCTGGAGCTGATCCTGGGCGATCGGCTTGGTCAAGGCATCCACGGCCCCGAGGACCACGGCACGGCGGTGCTCGGCGACGATACTGATGACCACCACGGGCGTGCGGTTGAGCTCCGGATCCGCCTTGAGCCGGCGCAGGACCTCCCAGCCGTCCAGATCGGGCATCATGAGATCGAGTGTGATCAAGGTGGGACGCTCGCGCCGGGCCACATCGAGGACACTTTCGCCGTGCTCGACCCCCACGGTACGGGCCCCAAAATCCTCGACCTGACTCGCGATCAGCTCCCGGGCGTCGGCGTTGTCGTCGACGATCAACACGACCGGCTCAGCCCGATCCGCCACCGCAGCCTCGCCCTCCCCAACGCGGGGCCCATCGAGCCGCTCGCCCAGCTGATGCGGTGCGATCGCGTGCTCGGTCGTGTCGGCCGCCGGGGGCGCTTCCGCGCCGGAGGCCGGTCCGTTGGTCGGCACCCGCAGGATAAAGCGGCTGCCCTGGCCGGGCTCGCTTTCGACCCGGAGCTGGCCACCCAAAAGCTCCGCCAGGGACCGACTGATGGCCAATCCCAAGCCGGTGCCGCCGTATCGACGGGTCGTCCCCGAATCGGCCTGTTGAAAGGGCTCGAAGATACGCGCCAGTTTCTCCGCGGAGATACCGATCCCGGTATCCTCGACGTCGATCTCGTAGGCCTCGCCCCGGTCGGTCAGATGCACCGTCACACCCCCTGCCTCGGTAAACTTGATCGCATTACCGACGAGGTTGATAAGGATCTGTTTGACCTTATCGGGGTCGGTCTGCACCCGGGCCGAGGCGGGCTGCAGATCGGTCTCCAAGGTTAGCTTGCGCGCATCGGCCTGGGACTGGAGCAGATCCACGGTCTCGCGGACAACGGGAACCAGATCGACCTCTTGGGGCTCCGCCTCCATCCGCCCGGCCTCGATCTTGGACAAATCCAGGATATCGTTGATCAGGCCCAGCAGATGTCGCCCGTTGCGATTGATCTTCTCGACGTACCCCAAGTCCTTCGCGTTCAGCGTGCCCTCGCGATTCTTTTGCAGGATCCCGGAGAAGCCGATGATGCTATTCAGCGGGGTGCGCAACTCGTGGCTCATATTGGCGACGAATTCGCTCCGCAGGCGATCGGCCTCCATCAACTCGCGGTTCGCTTGCTCCAGGTTGACGGCCTGTTGCTGCACCGTTTTGTAATTGAGGCCGTTATTGAAGGCCGTCCCGAGGGCATCCAGCACGCCCCGCACCCGCTCGGTCTCCTGCTCCCGAATCCGATGCAACGAGGCGATCACGACGACCCCGATGACTCGATCCTGGAAGATGATCGGCAATCCCAGCACAGCGCGCAACTGCACGGTGGCAAACCCGAGGCTGACCCTCGGGAAGGCGTCCGGGTCGATCTGCGGGATCGCGATGATCTCCCGGCGACGGGCAACCTCGGCCGGGAAGCCGCCCGCCGAAGCGGGGGCCTCCAAAGCCCCGAGGGCATCGCGGTCGACCCCTAGCTCCGCGACCTTGATCCACGGGCTGTCGTCGGTCTCCCCGACGACGTAGCAATGGCCGAGCTGGGCATCGAAGAAATCGACCAGGAAGGCAAGACCCCGTTGGGCGATCCGGTTGATGTCGACCGTATTGAGACTTTGCAGGAGCTGGCTGAAGCTCGCTTGACGCCCGTAGGCCTCGGCCAGTTCCTCGTTGCGTTCCTCTAGGGTCTGGCGGTTGGACTCCAGGTCCTGCTGCTGGGCCTGGAGTTGCTCCACCGAGCGCTCGATCGCGCCGGCCATGGTATTGATCGAGCGTCCCAAGATCCCGATGGCATCCCCGGCGGACTCCGCGGCTCGCACCTGGTAGTCGCCGGTACCGATCGCCTCGGCGACCTCTGCCAGCCGGGCGAGGCGACGATTCATTCGATGGACCAGAATCATGCCGACCAGGAGCCCGACGACCGCCAGGGTGATCCCGGCGCCCTGCCACAACCGGACGCTGTCCCCCGGGAGGTAGGGCGCGATGGCGACCCCGAGCATGAGCACCAGGAGCGCGACCAGGACCCAGGTGAAGGTCCGCATGCGAAAGGTGCGTTTCGGCATATCAGACCGTGTCGGAGGCATCCGGTTGGAGCAGTTCCTCGATAACCGCAATCAGCGCCTCGTCGTCCACGATGGGCTTGCTGATGTATTGGTCGAACCCCCTATCGAGGAATTGTTCGCGATCCCCCTTCATGGCATGGGAGGTCAGGGCGACCGCGGGAATGCCCGCCCACTCCGGGCGGGCGCGGATCCGTTCGAGCAGGGTCGTACCGTCCATACCCGGCAAGGCGATGTCGCAGAGGAGCAGATCCGGGATCTCCTGCTCCAGGCACGCGAGGGCCTCATAGCCATCGCCACAGCTGCGAAGGGTGTAGCGCTCATCCAAGAGGGCGTGGATCAGCTCCCGATTGTCTTCGTTATCCTCGATGAGCAGGATAGTGGCCATAGGTACGACTCTCTTCGCCGGTCGCCGGGTTGACGAACCCGAGGGGTCCGGGGGTTCGGTAGCCGGAGTCCGTCGACCCGTTGGTTACCGGCCATCTTAGCGCAGCCCGACTCGCTTTGCGTATCCCTCACGGACGAGCGGGAACCCAGCCCGTCGGACGGCGCCGCGCCAAGGCTCACGCGCCAGGGGGCCGAGGAGACAAACGATAGACCTGCTCAGTCAAGCGGGTCAGGCCACGCGCTCGGAACCGCGGGCGTTCGTCGAGAACGTCCGCGGCGTAGAGACGCTCGATCTGATATCGAGCGCTGAACAGCGCCTCGACCTCCGACTCACTCACCGCGAAGGGCGGCCCCGCCATCTCCCGGGTGTCGTAATCCAGGGTCACGAGCAGCGTCGGCACCCCCCCGCGTAGGGCCTGCAGCTGGCGCGCATAATCCGGCCGCATGCGGGGCGGAAAGGCGATCAGCGAGGCGCGATCGTAGATTGCCCCGCACCACGCGACGTCTTCGGGTTCGAGGGCAAAGAAATCGGCCTCAAACAGCGTCAGATCGGGGATGATCCAGCGGGTGAGCCGACGCTCGCGGATCTTTTCCGGTTGCAGCCGATTCTCCCGAAAAAACGCCTCCACGGCGAGCGAGCTGACCTCGACGCCGATGACCGGATACCCCTGCCCCCGCAGCCACAGCATATCGAGGCTCTTGCCGGCCAGCGGGACGAAGACGGGGGTACCGGGCGCGATGCCGAGCGCCCCCCAATACGCCTCGAGATGGCGATTGAACGTGGTCTGATGGAAACCGATGCGGCCGACGTTCCAGGCCTCGAGCCAATGATCGATGTGCATGGGGTGATGAACATCCCGCGCCCGCCAGGCGGACGGTTGACCGAAAGGGTGATGCGCGAGGGAGGACGGCTACAGCGCGTGGGTCAGTCCCTCATCGAGGGATAGGCCGCAGGCCCCCTCGACCCGACGGAGATAGTAGCGAATGTCCATGGGGATGGAGATCCCGTCGAGTAGCCGCAATGGGGCGAGATCCGCCGCCAGGAGACAATCCGCGACACTGAAGGCCCCCTGATAGAACCCGTGGCGCGCGAGGTAGCGACCCAATCCCCGCAGATCCGAGAGTCGATCCAGCTGCTGATACCCGTCGTAGCGGTCGTTCGCCAGGGCCTCCAACCCCATGCCGAAGCGCTCCTGAAGCTCATGGCGAAAGGCCGCCTGCCGCGTGGCATCTGAACCGATGTCTTGGTAGGCGATGCGCACGGGCGCGTAAAGTCGTTGCAGGATCGCATCACAACCGCGCCGCCAAGCCAGGAGATCGGCCCAAGCCGAGGCCGGGAGGATGCCGTCGATCAACGCCGGGCCGGTCGGCGCGAGCTGATCGATCGCCTCTAGGATCGCCACCGAATCCGTCCAGAGGGCGCCTTCGTCGGACCGCAGGATCGGGACGTGACGCGCGAGCCCCAAGTCGAAGAAGGTCGCGTCGTCGTCGAAGTCGAGGGGCCGGTCGGCGAAGGCGAGACCCTTGGCCGCCAGGGCCAGTCGAGGCCGTTGCGACTCCGGAACGGACCAGAAGTGATACAGCTCGACGCTCATGCAGGCTCCGTCTCCAGCGCGAGAATGGCGCGCCACTGTGACTCCTGCACCGGCATCACCGAGAGTCGATTACCGCGCCGGACCAACGGAAGCTGAGCGAGGGCGGGGTGCGCCTTGAGTTCGGTCAGGGTGACGAGCCGATTCAAGCGGCGCTTTAAACGGACATCCACTCGGTACCAACGCGGATCCTCCGCCGGGCTCTTCGGATCGTAGTACGGCGAGTTCGGATCCCATGCCGTTGCATCGGGGTAACCGGCACGCACGATCTCCATGATGCCGACGATGCCTGGAACCTTGACGTTGGAGTGGTAGAAGAACGCCAGATCGCCGACCTGCATCTCATCCCGCAGCATATTCCGGGCCTGATAGTTGCGGATACCGTCCCAGTAGTCGGTGGCCTCCGGTTGGGCCGCGAGATCCTCGATGCCGAATACGGCTGGCTCAGATTTCATCAACCAATAGCCCACGACGCCTCCTCGATGCTCGTTAGCGCAATCGACGGAATACTCGGCACGGCACGCCCCGCTCGGACCCGGCCGGTCTCGTGGGTCTAATCGGAGGTAATCGAGGCCGGCTGAGTCGCTCGCGCGCGCCCTGAGGCCGGCGCCGACCGGCGCGTCGGATACAGGCCCGCCTCGGTGATGATCGCGTCCAGCGGGACATCCCAGGGGGCCGCGACTAAGGCATCGACCCGTTGACACTCGAAGGCGACGCCGATGAGGCGCGGCCGGTCGCCATGCATCCCACGATTGCGAAAGGCCAGGGCGCGATCGTAAAACCCGCCCCCCATCCCGAGCCGATGGCCTTGCGGGTCGAAGCCCACGAGCGGGAGAATCACCACATCGAGCTGGCGGGGCGAAACACGGCGCCGTGGGCCAAGGCCGGGCTCGGGAATCCCGAAACGATTGACGCGCAAGGGATCGCCGAGCCGATAAGGGGCAAAGCACAGCCCCGGATGGCGGCCCCGTTTCAGGGTCGGAAGGAAGAGTCGCTTGCGGCGTGCTGCGGGATGGTCAAGCAACCGCGTGAGATCGACTTCCCCGTCCGCCGGCAGATAGAACGCCACGCGGCTCGCCCCACGCATCGCCGGCAACCGCGTCGCCTCGCGCTGGATGGCCCGCTCGGCCCAGCGGCGGTAGCCGATCGGCAGACTGCGTCGCGCCCGGCGCAGTTGTCGGCGCAACGCACGTCGGTCGGGCAGGACGTCGGCGGAAGGGGCGTCAACGGTCGAACCGCTGACCTGGACAGAGGCGTTCGACATAACCCAAGGCGGCTGAGCCACTCACTGAGCCTCGGTTCGGCAGACGGCTTCAGAAGCGGCGCCCCATAAGATAACGATCCGGGTTGGGGCCCGGATCGCCGACAATAAAAGACGCCATCCGCGGGACCGTCCGAGTCGTCGACCTTGAACCATCGGTTCAGGTGGGCACATTACGCGGGGCTTTAGGCTTTCCGCTCGCTGACGGACTTGCTCACGGCCCGGCGAAAGCAGGCGCCCGAGGTCGATTGTTAGGCTCAAGGAAATAACCAGACTCGGGTCGTATCCCACAGACGACGCCTGAATCGAAATCGTCTTTCCGCTCTACTATACCAGAGACGCTCCTGTCACAATACGGTCAGAAATCGCGACACGCCTTGTCGTTCCAACGGGGCCACGGTTCACCCGTCGGTTGACGAGGCAGCCGGGCCCGAGGCGGGCTCCCCCTCGGGATCGCCCACCTCGTCGAGCACAGCGTCAAGTTGCTCGGTCAGGGCGGCCGCGCGTCCTTGTAACAGATGGCGCTGGCGCGCGTGCTCCGCCCGCTCCGTCACGAGCTCGCTCGCAATCATCAAACCGGCCTGCAAGGCGATGCGCTCCGATCCGACGATTCGCCCCTGATCTTTAACGAAACGGGCCTTGGCATCGAGTTCGCGGGCCGCCTCAAGCAGCTGGTCGCGCTCCCCCGGCGGGCAAGCGACACGCCACTCCTTATCGAGAATGTGGATCGTTACCGCTTCGGTCTCCGGCATGGTGATTGGCCTCCCAGTATTGCAAGCGCTCCACGATGGCCTGAATGCGATCCGTGGCCTCCTGACGGCGTTCCTCGGCCCGCTCGAGTTCGGCCCGGAGGCGGCGGTTCTCCGCATCCAACCGGGCATTCTCATCAGCGAGCCCCTGACAACGCCGTGCGATCCTCTCAACACGCTGCCCGAGCCGGCGAAGTTGGGTCTCGACCGCGGGCTCCTCGGGTTGGCGGTCGTCGCGGTTGCGCGGCTCTCGGTGGCCCACGGCGGCTTGCCCCTGATCCTGCCTCGGCGGTTGGAGGAACCGGGTCGGCTCGTCGACGGACCGCGTCGTGGGAACCTTCTCACCCGGCCAATATGTCTCAGGCCTACCGACAAGGATGCTACCATAACATTTCGTGACGGAGATCTCAGAGATGGCAGATGAACCCGCTCATTCGGCGCAATTGCCCCCGCTCACCGAACATGCCCGCACGGTCACGGGGACGGCCCACAACGGTCGCACCTGCCGGGTCGTCGACAACACCGGGGAGGTCCCCGAGGCGGAACTGAACGCGCTCCTCGAGCGACTCATCGATGAGCGACGTTTCGGTTTGTCCGGACTCTCCTCGGCTGGCAGTGCGGTCGTCCGAATCGGTGAACCCGTCTTTACCCATATTCAAATCGGTGAGAGTCTCTACCGGCTAATCGTCGCGTCCTACGAGGCGCGCATCGAGGCCTTTTGAGGACACGATGAACGTTCCAAGCGATTCTTACACCCTGCTGAACCAACTCGATGAACGTCTGCGGTCATCCACCCCGACCGTCTCGGCGGCCGAGCTGCACGGCCTGCTGACGGCACGACTCGGTGTTGATGCGACACTAACCGAGCCGGAATGGCTCGGCCTCGTCGCCGAACTCTTAACCGAAGACGGTGATCTCGCCCACGATCTCGACGCCTTGCTCCGTGCCTTCTATCGGGCTATCCGGGCGGCCACGGATCCGGAGGTCTTCGAGGTCCCCTTACCGGTGCCGGAGGACGATGACGCCGCGACCATGGATACCCGGATCGAGGCCCTCGCCGATTGGTCGCGGGGGTTTTTGTTCGGTCTCGCCGGCCGGGTACCCGATGCGGAGTCCCAGCTCTCCCGAGACGGACACGAGGCCCTGGCGGACATCGCCTCGGTCGCGCGCGCCGGGCGCAACGATCCGGAGGATCAGGCGACCGAAGAGGAGGACCTGATGACCGTAACCGAACACGTCCGGATGTCGGCCTGGCTCCTGGCCCAGGAATTGGCCCCAGTCGCCGCCGCCGAGGTACGCCAGGATTCATCCGCCGTAGCCGCCGAGGGGCCGCGATGAGCCAGACCGCCGCAGCCGAACGACGACAGGCGCTGCTCGAACGTCTCCCCACCGATGCCATCGCCCTGGTACCAGCGGCACCGGTCCAACATCGCAATCGCGACGTCGAGTTCCCGTATCGCCAGAGCAGCGACGTCCTCTATCTCGCGGGATTCCCGGAACCCGAGGCACTGCTGGTGCTGGCCCCCGGCCGGGCGGCGGGGGAATTCCTTGTGTTTTGCCGCGCTCGGGACACCGACAAGGAGACGTGGGCGGGGCGGCGAGCCGGTCCCGAAGGCGCCGTCGAGGACTACGGGGCGGATGAGGCCTGGGCCCTCGAAGAACTCGAGGACGTCCTACTCCCCCTGTTGGGCGAACGTCATGCGCTGTACTACGACATCGGTGCCCACCCCGAGTGGGACCCGGTCGTCCTCGACTGGCTGCAGCAGCTCCGCCGGGGAGCCCGGCGCGGGCTCGAACCGCCACGCCAGATCGTCTCCCTCGCCCACGAGCTCCACGAGCTGCGCTTGACCAAATCGGAACACGAGCTCGAGACCATGGCCCGGGCGGCGGATATCGCAGCGACCGCCCATCGACGGGCCATGGCCCATTGCCGACCGGGCTTGTACGAGTTCGAACTGGAGGCGGACTTCCAGCACGAATTCCGCCGGAGCAACGCGGTGCCTTCCTATCCGCCCATCGTCGGCGGCGGGGCCAACGCCTGTATCCTGCATTACACCACGAATGCGGCGCGGCTCAAGGCCGGTGACCTGGTACTCATCGATGCGGGGGCCGAGTACGCGGGCTATGCCTCGGACATCACTCGAACCTTTCCCGTCAGCGGGCGGTTCAGCGAACCCCAACGGCGTCTCTACGATCTGGTGCTCCGGGCCCAACGGACCGCGATCGACGCGGTACGACCGGGCAACGCCTTCGATGCCCCCCATCGGGCCGCCCTGGAGGTACTCGTGGACGGGCTGATAAGCCTGGGTCTCTTGAGCGGCGAGCCGGAGGATCGGATCGAGGACGAGTCCTACAAGCGCTTTTTCATGCACCGCACCAGTCACTGGATCGGCATGGATGTACACGACGTCGGCCGCTACACGATCGAGGGGGCGTGGCGGCCCCTGGAGCCGGGCATGGTGCTGACCATCGAACCCGGGCTCTACATCCCGCCCGACGCCGAGGACATCCCCGCCCCGTGGCCGGGCCTGGGCATCCGCATCGAAGACGACGTCGCGGTCACCGAAGACGAACCGCGGGTGCTGAGCGCCACCGTTCCCAAAGACCCCGAGGCCATCGAGGCAATCATGGCGGAGGGCGAGGGCCGCCGTTCATGAGCGAGGGCGAGATGGGGCCCCGACCCGCCCAAGGGGCCGACACCGATATCGTCATCATCGGCGGCGGGCTGACCGGGATGGTCCTCGGCCGCGCTCTCGCCGACGCGGGCTATCGTTGTACCCTATTGGAGGCCCGCTCCCCCCGGGAGACCACGACAACCGAGACGCCGCTCGCGATGTCGCGGGGGTCCCAACAGATCCTCGCGGCCTACGGGGCATGGCCCCGCATCGCCGCCCACGCCACACCGATCCGGGTGGTGCACATCAGCGACCGCGGCCAGTTCGGCAGCACCCGGCTCCGCGCCGAGGAACTGGGCGTCGAGGCACTCGGCTACGTGGTCCCCGCCGAGCGCCTGGCCACGGGTTTACGCCGCCACGTAGACGGGAATCGGGCCTGCACGGTCCACTATGGGGTTCGCATCGAGTCCGCCGAATGGCGCCGTGACCGGATCTGCCTCCACCACACCGGCACAGACGGCCACGGGACGCTGACGGCCCGTCTCGCCGTGGCGGCCGATGGGGCCTACTCCGTGCTCCGGGACCAGGTGGGCTTCCCCCTGCGCCACCACGACTACCGGCAAACGGCGGTGGCGACGGTCATCGAGACCGAACGATCCGCGGCCGGCCATGCCTTCGAGCGGTTTACCCGTTCCGGCCCCCTGGCCTTACTCCCGTTTGGCGGACAACGCTTTGGGGTGATCTGGACGCAATGGACGGATCAGGTCGACGACCTCCTCGCCTTGGACGAGGCCCGCTTCCGACGGGCCCTGCAGGCCGTTGCCGGCTACCGACTCGGGCGCATCCGCCAAATCGGGCCGCGCCATACCTACCCCTTGCGGCTCGTCGAAGCGACCGGCCTGGTTCGGCCCCGCCTCGCGGTCGTGGGTAATGCCGCGCACACCTTGCACCCCGTGGCTGGACAGGGCTTTAACCTGACCCTTCGAGACGTCGCGGAACTCACCCGGCTTCTCACCGAGGCCCGGGCTGTCGACGCGGACCCTGGCAGCATGACCCGCCTCAGCCGGTATGCGACGCGACGTCGCCGGGACCAGTGGCTGACCGTGACGGCCACGGACACCCTGGCCCGCGTATTCCCACCCTCGACCCTCGGGCCACTGCGAAGCGCAGGGCTGGTCGGGCTCGATCTCCTGCCCCCGGTGCGCCGCCAGATCGCCCGGGTCGGTATGGGGCGTCCGACAGCGGCCGGGGGCTAGGCCGCCGAACCGCGAGGCATCCCAGCGGAGCGACCTCGCTTCTGTACCCATTATTCGCCGGAGGATAAGGATCTATGGCCGAGGACACTCCCATCGTCGTCATCGGAGGTGGCTTGGTCGGGGGCACCCTGGCGCTGCTCCTCGCCGAGGCGGGTTGGTCGGTGCGCATCATCGAGGCGCGGGACGCCCCACTCGGGCAGGCCCCGGCGGAAGACCCCGAGCGTGTCTCCGCCTTGAGCCCAGCCTCGCGGCGCATCCTCGAGGCCGTTGAGGCGTGGCCGGACGCCTCGGAGGCCAGCGGCGATCCGGGCCAGATCAGCCCGTACCGATGCATGCGCGTATGGGACGCCCACAGCCGGGGTGAGATCACCTTCCGGGCTGAGGCAATCGACCAGCCCGAGCTTGGTTACATCGTGGCCAACCGCCGGGTCATCGAGACCCTGGAGACACGCCTGGCAACCGTAAGTGATCGGGTCACGTGGCATCGGCCCGCCCAGGTGGAGGCGCTGACGCCCCAACCCGATCCCCGTGCGGACGGCACGGAAGCGGACTGCGATGCGGCGGACCCGGAGCGCGTCGGCCGCTCCGGGTGGACCGTCCACCTGAGCACCGGCGAGCGACTGAGGACCGACTGGGTGATCGCCGCCGATGGGGGCGACTCGCGTATCCGTCGCTTGGCGGGCATCGATGTTGTGCGCTATAAAGGGGATCAGCAGGCGATCGTTGCCACGGTCGAGACCACGCGTCCCCACGCTGCCACCGCTTGGCAACGGTTCCTGAAGACCGGCCCGATCGCCTGTCTGCCGCTGGCCGGTCCTTCCCCGGAGGATGCAGCGGCCGGGCGGATCAGCAGCATCGTTTGGTCCACCACACCGGCCGAGGCCGAGCGTCTGCTGCAGTTGTCCGAGCAGGACTTCGGCGATGCGGTCGCCGAAGCGCTCGGCTATCGGCTCGGGGGGGTCTACCTCCGAAGTCGCCGGGCGCGTTTCCCGCTACAGCGGCAACACGCGAAACGCTATGTCCTACCCGGCATTGCCCTCGTCGGTGACGCGGCGCATCGCATCCATCCCCTCGCCGGTCAGGGCGTGAATCTGGGACTCCTGGACGCGGCCGCCCTGGTCGAAGTCGCACGGGCCGACCCCAAACGTCGTGCCCAATACACCACCCTGAAGCGCTATGAGCGGTGGCGACGCGGCGAGAACGCCTTGATGCTCGAATCCCTGGAAGGGCTCGCGTGGCTGTTCGGCCAATCCTCGACGGCCGTCCGTTGGACTCGCGGGTTGGGGCTACGCGCGAGCGACCGCTGCCCCCGGGCCAAACGGACCTTCATGGAACGGGCCATGGGGTTGGCCGGCGATCTGCCGAGCCTAGCCCGCGCGACCAACACCTTCGACGCCTGACACGGCCTGGCCTCGCCCCGGAGCAAACCGCGATGACCGCACTCATCTTCGATCTCGACGGCACCCTGGTCGACACCGTCTATGCCCATGTCTTCGCCTGGCAGCGGGCCTTCGCCGAGACCGGTATGGCCATCGACGGCTGGCGCCTGCATCGCCGCATCGGAATGAGCGGCGGTCTGTTCACGCGGGCCGCGGCTCGGGAGCTCGGGCGCACCATCAGCGACGCCGAGGCCGAGGCCTTACAACGGCGCCATGGCGAGCTCTTCCAGACCTGGCTGCCGGAGCGCCCGCCGCTGCCCGGGTCCGCGGAGCTGTTGGAGACCTTACGTCGTGACGGGATCCCGCACGGCATCGCCACATCCGGGCGGCGACCGGAGATCGACGCCTCCCTGGAGGCCGTCGGTGTCCCCGGGGACACCATCGTCGTCGAGCGCGGGGACGTGCGTCGCGCCAAGCCCGAGCCGGATCTCTTCCTCGCCTGCCAGGCGCGCCTCGGGGTGCCAACCAACCAGTGTTTCGTCGTCGGTGATTCCGTTTGGGACCTGCTCGCGGCTCGCCGCGCCGGGATGTTGAGCATCGGTCTGCTCACGGGCGGCTACGGGTCCGACGAACTCGGCCGAGCCGGCGCCTACCGTGTCTACCGCCACCCCGGCGAGCTCCTGAACGCCCTCGACGAGATCGGCCTCGTGCCGGAATAACCCGCGCGCCTCATCGGCGCGACCCGTGACTGAACCCGACCCCAAGGCATCGCCATGACCGACGAACAGCCCCTCAACCGCTACAGTGCCCGCATCACCCAGCGCAAATCCCAGGGCGCCTCGCAAGCCATGCTCTATGGAACGGGGCTGAGCCTCGAGGAGCTGTCCCGGGCCCAGGTGGGCATCGCGAGCGTTTGGTACGAGGGCAACACCTGCAACATGCACCTCAACGACCTCGCGGCGCGTGTTCACGCCGGCGTGGGTGAAGCGGGCATGGTCGGCATGCGGTTCAATACCATCGGGGTCAGCGATGGCATCGCGATGGGAACCGAGGGCATGAGTTATTCCCTGCCCTCCCGGGATCTCATCGCCGATTCGGTGGAGACGGTGATGGGCGCCCAGTGGTACGACGGCCTGGTTGCCCTGCCGGGCTGCGACAAAAACATGCCCGGGGTCCTCATGGGGCTCGCCCGCCTCAACCGGCCCGGCCTAATGGTCTACGGCGGCACGATCAAACCCGGTTACACCGAACACGGGCATCAACAAGTCGATATCGTCTCCGCCTTCCAGAGCTACGGCCAGTATTTGGCAGGTCGCATCGACGAGGCCGAGCGCGCCGACATCGTGCGTCATGCCTGCCCAGGGCCCGGTGCCTGCGGTGGGATGTACACCGCGAACACGATGGCCTCGGCCATCGAGGCCCTGGGCATGAGCCTGCCCTACAGCGCCTCGACACCGGCCGTGGACCCCGCCAAACAGGAGGAATGCCAACGCGCCGGGTCCGCCGTCCGGCACCTCCTCGCCGAGAATATCACCCCGCGGGACATCATGACCCGACCCGCCTTCGAGAACGCCATCACGATGGTGATGGCCCTGGGCGGATCCACCAACGCGGTCCTCCATCTGATCGCCATGGCCCGCTGCGTGGATGTTCCGTTGTCCCTGGAGGACTTTCAGAGCATCAGCGACCGAGTCCCCCTGCTCGCCGACCTCAAACCCAGCGGCCGCTACGTCATGGAGGATCTACACCGGATCGGCGGCACCCCTGCCGTCATGAAATACCTGCTGAGGGAAGGCTGGCTACAGGGCGACTGCCTGACCGTGACCGGCAAGACCCTGGCCGAGAACCTGGCGGATCTGCCGTCGCTGGAGCCGGAGCAGGACCTGCTGCGCGATCGCCATCGGCCGATTCAGGACAAGGCCCACATCAAGATCCTCTGCGGCAACATGGCCCCCGGCGGGGCGGTGGCCAAGATCACCGGCAAGGAAGGGGATCACTTCGCCGGACCGGCGCGGGTCTTCGATTCCGAGGAGTCGATGCTCGCCGGGCTCGAGGCCGGTCGCATCCAAGCCGGGGACGTGGTCATCATCCGCTACGAAGGTCCGAAGGGTGGCCCGGGCATGCCCGAGATGCTCACACCCACGTCGGCCATCATGGGGGCCGGGCTCGGCGCCGACGTGGCCTTGATCACCGACGGTCGATTCTCCGGGGGGTCCCACGGATTCATCATCGGGCACGTGGTGCCGGAGGCCCAGGAAGGGGGGCCGATTGCGCTGATCGAGGACGGGGACCGCGTGACGATTGACGCCGTGCAGCGGATCCTGAGCGTCGATGTCGCCGAGGACGAGCTGGCCAACCGCCGGGCCGCCTGGACGATGCCCCCCTATCGCGTGGAGCGGGGGGCCTTGCGCCGCTATATCCGAACCGTCGCCGACGCCTCCCGGGGGTGTGTCACCGATGAATGACGACCTCGAGTCGGGGTATCCAAGCGCCCCGGCGATGAGTGTCGAATGTCCGATGCCCCCGCCACGCCAGCAGTCCGACGGCTTCGACGTGCTGATCTTGGGTGCCGGTCCGGCGGGAAGCGCAGCGGCCATCCACCTCGCTCGAGGTGGATGGCGCGTGGCCCTCGTAGACCGTGCCTGTTTCCCCCGGGACAAGGTCTGCGGGGACGCGCTGATCCCGGATGCCCAGCACGCCTTCGCGCGTTTGGGGCTGGGCGACATGCTGGTGCACGAGGCGCATTGGTCCCCCGGGATCCGCATCTATGCCCCCGATGGGACCTCCGTCGGCCTGGAGCAACCCCTCGCCTCGCTGCCCCGAGCGCGCCTCGACTGGCATCTGCTCGAGACCGCCCGAAGCGCCGGCGCCGAACCCTTGATGCCCTACCGGGTAGTCGCGCCGCTGTACCAGGGGGAGCGGATCGCCGGGGCCCGCCTCGTCCATCGCGAAACCGGCCACCAACACGAAGTACGCGCCCCGGTCACACTGCTCGCGACCGGGGCCTGCAGTGCCCCGCTGCGCGCCTTCGGGGTCGCCCAACGGGACACCCCCTCGGCGGTAGCCGCCCGGCAGTATCTGCGGGTCCCCGAGGACCGCAACCCGCACCGGGAACTCATCATCGCATTCGATGCGGCCACCCTACCCGGGTACGGCTGGATCTTCCCGGGACCCAACGGCTCCTACAACGTCGGGGTCGGCTGGTTCCACGGGGCCTCCCCCCGGGATGCCGAGGCGCCCAACCTCCGCGCCCTATGGCAGCGCTTTCTGGAGAACTTCGGCCCCGCCCGCCAGCTTATGGCCTGCGCCGAACCCGACGGCGGGTTGCGCGGCGCCCCCTTGCGCACGGGCCTGTCCGGGAGCGAACTGGAACGCCCCGGGTTGATGGTCATCGGCGAGGCCGCTGGGACGACGTATTCTCTGACCGGCGAGGGGATCGGCAAGGCCCTTGAAAGCGGGCTCGCCGCCGCCGAAGTCATTCGGGAGGCAGGGCCGCGGGCCGCCTGGGATCGGCTCGGTCCGCACTACGCCGTGCGTTTCCGGCGCGCCGTGGAATCCCGGTTTCGCAGCTATCGGCGCGCTCAAGCCTGGATGACCCACCCCTGGGTCGCCAATCTGGTCGCCCATCGTGCGCGGCGTGTCGGATTCGTGCAACGCCAATTGAACGGGATGCTGGCCGAGTCCGCGCCGCCCGCGGCCTTGTTCTCCGCTCGTGGGTTCGTGCGCGGGCTCGTCAACCTCTAATCGCCCCCTTCGCCTGCCTGGATACCCGGCCATGTACAAGGCGCTTTTGCTGATCATCGCCCTGCCCCTGGTGCTACCCGCCGCGGTCGCCCCAGCGCAGTCGGACCTGACCCCGGAACAAATCCGTTTCATCGCCGCCCGCTATGCCATCGAAGCCGGCGACGAGCGCCTCTACCGTCGGCTGGCCGCGGATCTCTCGGATTATGGGCTCGCGCCCTATCTTCGCTATACCGAACTCGTGACGGGCGAGCAACCACCACCCGAAGACGCCTTAGAGACCTTCTTGGAACGACACCGGGCGCTCCCGGTGACGGCGGAACTGCGGGGGGATTGGCTGCGGCGCCTCGGGGAAGCCGGCCGCTGGGCGAAGCTCCTGGAGGTCTACGACGGCCGCAACGACACCCGCATCCGCTGCTTCGTGCAACGCGCCCGACTGCAGCAAAACGGACGTGATGCGGATTGGGTGGCGGCGAGCCTGGATCTCTGGTTGGTCGGGCGTTCCCAACCAGAGGCCTGCGATCCGGTCTTTGCCGTGCTCTATCGCAACGGCGATGTCACGACCCAACATCTATGGCAGCGTATCGAGCGCTCCCTCGAGAACAACAAGGTCGGGTTGGCACGGTACCTGGCGCAACGCCTCCCTGCTGACGAGCGGGCCCGCGTTGCCGATTGGCTGGGCGCCCATCGCAATCCGGCCCAGGCCCTCAACGATCCCGATCTTCGGGCCGATACCCCCCTCAATCGGCGGATCCTCGGTCATGCCCTCGATCGACTCATCCCCCGGGATCCCGTAGCGGCGCATCGTTGGTGGGTTCGGAACGCCGATAAGTACGACTTCTCGACGGATCGCGCCCTGGCCTGGCAACGGCGAATCGCCTTGCATGCCGTCTATCAGGACCACCCGGCGGGCTCCGCGTGGTTGACGGATCTGCCCGCGGCCGCCATCAACGACACCGTTCGAGACCGGCATCTCCGAACCCTGTTGGAGCAACGGGATTGGACGGGCTTGGCCTCGTGGCTGGAGGGCTATCCGCCCGCCGCCCGGGACACGCGCCGCTGGCGCTACTGGCGCGCTCGGGCCCACCAGGCCGCCGGGGAGCCTGGGCCCGCCCGACGCCACCTTGAGGCCCTCGCCGGTACGCGGTCCTACTACGGCTTCCGCGCCGCCGATCGGCTCGAACGCGACTACGCCTTCACCCCGGACGAACTCCCGCGGGATCCGGCGGCGGGGGACCAACTGCTCCTGCGCCGGCCGGCCCTCCACCGGGGGCTCGAGCTGTACGCCGTGGGACCGACCGGGCTCGCGCGACGGGAGTGGCTTCAGGGGATCCGAGGCCTTGGCACGGAGGATCTCAAGACCGCCGCAACCCTCGCCCATCAGCAAGATTGGCATGGGCGGGCCATCACCACGGTGGCCCGGGCCAGCCACTGGGACGATCTCGAACTTCGCTTCCCCCTGATCCATCGGGAGACCCTTCACCAGGAGGCCAAGCGACACGACCTGGATCCGGCTTGGGTTTACGCCATCGCCCGCAAGGAGAGCGCCTTCATGCCCGATATCCGCTCCCCGGCGGGGGCCATCGGCCTGATGCAACTGATGCCGGCGACCGCCGCCGAGGTGGCCGAGGACCTGGGTCTCCCGAAACCCTCGACGGAGGATCTCACCGACCCGACCTTGAGTATTCGGCTCGGAACCGCCTATCTGCGCACCTTGTTGGATCGCTTCGACGGCCATCACGTCCTCGCGACAGCCGCTTATAACGCCGGGCCGAACCGCGTTAAACGATGGCTTCCAACTCAAGGGAAACGGGATGCGACCGTCTGGATCGATCACATCCCCTTCAACGAAACCCGTGGCTACGTCCGTCGCGTCCTCGAATACACGATCGTCTTCGACCATCGGCTCGACGGCCGACTCGGGGGGCGGCTCGCCGAACGCACCCCCGCCATCCCCGCCGAATCCCAACGGGCTCAGCACACCCCCCCGTGAGACGATCCCTCGCCCCCATCCGGGCGAGGGACCATCGGTATCCCCCCTCGATCCATGACCGGACGCCGCTTATCGCGGGCGCGACAAAGCCCGGAGG
>CAYFWJ010000003.1:0-43619 GCA_964346755.1 uncultured Ectothiorhodospiraceae bacterium | reverse complement strand
ATGTTGACGAGCCCGCGACTAAACTGAGTTCAAAACGCATCAGCGAATGAATACCATTTCTATTCAGCGATGCCCCGAATCGGCTTGCCGTCCTTCGCCCGGGGAACGGCTCCGCCTTGCGGGGTCAACCGCCCGGCTAGCACCGCGAAAACCGAGTCCCTATCGGCCTCCGATTGGCATCTCCAGCGGTGCCCGTGGTCGGGAATGGTGTCGCCCGTCGGGAAACAGGCCCGCCTGTCGGGCTCGACTCCCGACGAGCCTCCTCGAAAACCGAGGCCATAGGGGCTCTTGAAGGGCGATGACCATCATGGGCGCGAGGATACAACGTGTTTCCGTTGTTGAGGGGTTCTACTAGACTAACGAACCATGGACACGTAATTTTACGAGTTGACACGACCTAGAAAGCACGATCTAACACAGCAATTGCTGATCCGCCGCCGCGGCGGCCCTCCCGTCATACCAAGGAGATCCCACATGGCAACGAATCCCTCGCACACCGTGGCACTCTGCGGATTCAATGGACGTGACTACAACCTGCTCGCCAGTGCCTTTCGGCTCTCGTCGGTCCGACCCCAGCAGTATCGGATCTGGACCCCCCATGAGGGGTCCCGCGGACCCGATGTCGGGCTGATCGCGGACAGCGAGCCGGGTTGGACGGCCTTCGCGGAGATCACGGCGCATCTAGCGACACCCCCCCCGGCCTTGGTCGCCACCTCGGGCCCCCAAACGTCCGAACCCGGTTTCGATACGGTGCGCCGCCCCTTGCATGCGGCCAAGGTCCTCAAGGCGATCGACGAGTGTCTAATGACGGCGAAGCCGGCGCCTGGGGAACACGTGTTTCAACCCACCGATGAGCCGACGGGCGCGACCGCCTCGGAGCAGCCGTCCACAGGTGCCGGCCGGGCGCGTTATCTCTACCGCGGTCGCCGGGTCCTCGGGGTGGACGACAGCGAATCGGTGCGGACCCTGATCAGGGAACGCCTCCAAGCACTCGGCGTGGTGGGGGATTTCGCCGCCAGTGGCGACGAGGCCCTCGCCAAGACCGCCAGCACGGACTATGACCTGGTACTGCTCGACGTGGTCATGCCCGGCAGCGACGGGCTCGAGGTCTGTCGGCAGATCAAACGACAGACACGGGGTCGACTCCCGGTGGTCTTGCTCACCAGCCGCAGCTCGCGGATCGACAAGGTTCGCAGCGCACTTGCACAAGCCGATGACCACCTGACCAAACCCGTCGATCTGAACGCCTTTGAGATGACATTGCAACGCTATCTAGCCCCCCACCTGGTAGGACTTGGTGAGGCCACCTTCGCGGCCGTCGATTAACGCATGCCTTGCCGCAACCCGTCGGGTCCGAATCGCATCGGACTCGACGGGGGCCTCACCCCGGGCCGGGCTTACCTGATAAACTCTGGGAATGTGGGCGGCCCGTTCGACCGTGCCCCTCGCCCCGGTGCCCTACCTTCGGTTCGTTCAAGCACCGGGATGCGGGGTCGCGCATGGGCCCCGCAAACGCCTCGGTTCTTGTACCAATCCAGAAGGTGAGCCATGAAGATGTTGGTCGTGGACGATTCCGCCGCCGATGCGGATTATCTCCGAGGGATCCTGAGCCAAGCAGGCCATCAGGTCATTACCGTGAGCTCCGGGGCAGAAGCCGTGGATATCACACAGCGCGAGAAGCCCGATGCCGTGTTCATGGACGTCATCATGGAGAACGTCGACGGGTTCCGGGCCACTCGCGAATTGGCCGAAAACGCCGAGACCCACAACATCCCGGTGGTCTTGGTGACGAGTAAGAACCAGCGAGCTGACCGCGTGTGGGGCAAGCTACAGGGTGCCAAGGGCTATATCAGCAAACCCTATCGGCCCGAGGACGTCCAAGAGCAACTCCAGAACCTCTTCCCCTGAGGCCGCTGGAGCCGCGGTTGGTTTAAACGCCCCTGTCTGTCATACTTCTGTGCCTTTCGTTTCCGCGTTGCATCGAACTTGAGAGGCTTCCCTCATGGTGGGACTGCGTAGGTATTACCTCGGAGCGCTCCTGGCTGCGCTCGCCTCGGTGGCGGCCATGCCCGCCGGGGCCACCGAACCGAACCGGCAGGTGATCGACGATCAATTGGTGGTCTATCAAACCCGTGGCGATTTTGATTTCATCCTGGGCGGTGTGCGCATGGCGGTCGTCAATCAGGGCCTGCAGGTGCGCGATATCATGCACCTCGATCGGATGCTCGAGCGCACGGGGCGGGATCTCGGACTCGAGCCGCTGCCCTACAGGCAGGCCGAGTCTGTGGAGTTTTGCAGCGCCTACCTTGCCCATCTTATGGCCGAAGCCCATCCCGCCAACCCCACGACGTGTCCCCTGACGGTCTACGTCTACAGCCGGCGCGATACCCCCAATACCGTCTACGTAGCCTATGAGAAACCCCGCTACGCCGGCGACGCAGCGAAGGCGGAGGCGAAGACCGAGCGGCTGCTCCGGCGCATCGCCGAATCCGGTTTGAGCGGGGGTTTCTGAGGCGCCCCAAGCGAACGAACGACGTTCCGACCGGCGCTCGATCGTCCCTCCGGGCGGCGGATCGCGCATCCCGGGCATTCCACCGATCCGGCCGAGGGGCATCGGCCGCCGGTCCGGACCACGCCGTGAAGAGGCCCCATGTCTCACGCCGTCGACGACACCCGAATCCAATCCATCCGCGAGGTCATCCCGCCGCTGCACCTGCATGAGGAGCTGCCGCGCAACGATCGCGTCGCGGAAACGGTTCATGAGGCCCGCACCACGATCCGTCGCATCCTGCAGGGCGACGACGATCGGCTACTGGTGATTATGGGTCCGTGTTCCATCCATGATCCAATCGCCGCCCGGGAGTATGCCGAGCGCCTGGCCGCGCTTCGCGACGCGTTGGCCGAGGAGCTTTTCATCGTGATGCGGGTGTATTTCGAGAAACCGCGGACCACCATCGGGTGGAAAGGGCTCATCAACGACCCGGATATCGACGGCAGCTTCCATATCAACAAAGGGCTCCGGCTCGCGCGCCATCTCCTGTTGGATCTTGCCGAGGCGGGGGTGCCCGCGGGCACGGAGTTCCTGGATCTCATTAGCCCCCAGTACATCGCCGACCTGGTCAGCTGGGGCGCCATCGGCGCCCGCACCACCGAAAGCCAGGCGCATCGCGAGCTGGCCTCGGGCCTCTCCTGCCCCGTCGGATTCAAGAACGGGACCGACGGCAATCTCAAGATCGCCGTGGATGCGATTCGCTCCGCCTCGCATCCCCATCAGTTCCTGTCTCTGACCAAGGCCGGACACTCGGCCATCTTTTCGACGGCCGGTAATGATGACTGTCACCTGATCCTACGCGGGGGCCGCCAACCCAACTACGGGCCTGAAAGCGTCGATGAGGCCGCCCGAGCCCTGAGCGGGGCCGGACGCGCCGCCGCCCGGGTGATGGTGGATTGCAGCCATGCCAACAGCCAGAAAGATCCCCAACGCCAGAGGCAGGTCGCCGAGAATCTGGGCGAACAGATCGCCCACGGCGAGCAGCGGTTGATGGGCGTCATGCTCGAGAGCCATTTGGTCGAGGGACGACAAGAGCCCACCGATCAGGCCCCGCTGATCTATGGCCAGAGCATCACCGACGCGTGTCTCGGCTGGGAGGCCAGCGCTGAAACGGCGCGCGGCTTGGCGGAGGCGGTGCACCGACGGCGCCGGCAACGAGGCTAGCTGCACGGCCCCGCCGGTCGCCCCACGGGGCACTCGGGTCAGAAGTGAACGGTTCCGCGCAGACCGGCATTCTCCAAACCTTGATTGTCGCTGCAGCGATCGGCGTTGGAGCTGTGATGGATGTGTGCCTCCAGGCTGAACGCGTCGGTGAGTCGGTGCTGCCAACCGAGTGCCAGGTAGAAAAGCACCCGACAGCCGAGATAGCGAACGCCGTGTTGCGGCCCCGCCTGCGCCGGTTTATCCAGGTCGCCGTCATGGACCGCCGCCCCCCAAGCGGCCTGGAGGGCATCCCGAGGGGTGAACCCCCAGCGCCACTCGAGTCCGGTATAGGCGACATGGATCCCGGTTTCGGTGGTTGGCACATCGATCCCCAGGATCGGCCGGGGGCCTCCCAAGGGACGGAGCAGGCGCGGGCGGGGCGCCGTCCATTCAAGATTGACGGCGGTCCCCGAGAGCTCCCGATTGGAAAAGATCCCGAGATCGTGTACGAGGAGGCCAACCGTCAGCTCGTGGCCCGACTCCGCCTGGATGTCAGGCGCGACGGACACCATAAGCGCCGTCACAAGCGCATAGGCGCACGAGCGAACGCGATGGCGAACTGGCCCACCTCGATCCCGCGTCGACCGCCGTCCCGCGACCATCGCAGCCGCCCCGAGCCCCGTTGGGCGATTGAGTTTGCTCATAACAGGTATTTCTCCTCGACACGCGACGGGCTGTGACGTCCCTGCAACGCAACGCCCCCCTCGAACGGGACGGTCGCCCCCGGCGAACGCCACATCACCGCTCAACCCTCGGGCAGGCGGTTCGGATTTGGGCAGGCGATCCGCGCGTGACATCCCCCGGGGCCTCCGATCCTCCTGCGGCCCCATCCACTGCTTAACACCGTCGAGGCCCCTTCGATGAGGACGCGATCGATGACAGTGAACGGTATGACGCACCGGCGAGACGTGCCGAAGGCTCGGTGGACCCTCGTATTGGGGGGTGTGTGGAGCCTGGGTCTCCTCACCGCCTGCGGTGTCGCCGTCCAGCCGGTAGGGGAAGACCAGTCGGTCCGAATGAGCCGCTCCGAGTTTCGGGACTATGCCCGATCGGTCTTCGATCGCCAGAACGCCGCGGTCAACGCCCTGGTGTTCCAGCAACCGGAGCTGCCTTCCGACTCGCCCCGCCGGGACGCGCTCGAGCAGGCCGAGTCGAGGATGATCGAGGCCTGCGCGCCCCTGGTCGATGCCGCAAGTCAACGCCAACGCGGCGGGGGCGCCTCCTTCACCGAACGACGCAACCTCCCCGAGGCGGTCGTCGCCTGTGATCACGCCACCCAACGGGTGGAACGTCTGCTCGAGGCGGCTAGCGATGCCGCGGCGACTCCGTGATGCCGTAGGCCCGACCCCGCCACGCCGACCCGTGCCCGAAGTGGAAACGCAGGGCGGATCGCACGGTCATGCCAAGATACAACGCCGCCGCCAGCGGGAAGGCGAAGGCCCACAGGGGGGAACGCTCGTAGTAACGCAGCGTGGGTACCAGCGACAGGGCCATGAGCCCCCAGGCGAGCACGGCGGTAGCCGGTGCGACCCCCATCACGACCCCGACGACCGGCAGCAGGAACAGGGCCCCAAGGGCCAGTACGCAGCCGAGCAGTCGAAGCGGCGAGTCGCCGAGTTGGGCATAGGCCGTTCGGCTTACCATGGCGCTGACGTCGACCAGACGGGGATAGGCCCGCTGACTCACGGCGCCGTGGGTCAGCCCCAACCAGATCCGGCCGCCGTCTCGTTTGACGGCCGTCGCCAAGGCGCAGTCGTCGATGAGGGCGTGACGGATCGCGGCGAAGCCGCCGATCCGTTCCAGGGCGGATCGGCGGATCAACAGGCAACCGCCCGCCGCCGCCGCGACGGACGAACGCCCATCGTTGACCCGTGGAAACGGGTAAAGGAACCGAAAGAACCAGACGAAGGGCGGCATCAGAAGACGCTCCCAGCCGGTCACCATCCGCAAACGGCTCATCACCGAGACCAGGGCACGATCCTCGGCTAGGAGCTTGTCCCGCAGGGCCGGGAGCATACCCGGCATCAGGCGGATATCGGCATCCAACAGCAGGATGTAAGGCGTCATCACCTGGGCTCGCCCCTGCTCCAAGGCCCACAATTTGCCGGTCCAACCGCTCGGCAAGGGCTCCCCCCGAACCACCGTCACCGATTCCGGGTCGACGGCCTTGGCAACGGCCCCCGTGCCATCCTGAGACTGATCGTCGACCACGACCGCCCGAACCCCTGTTCCCTGTGCCAATACGGCGCGTAGATTACTGCCGATGACCGTTGCCTCATCCCGGGCCGGCATGAGCACCGTGACATCCTCGAGCGAGGACACCACGGACGGGGCGCGGGCCTCCAACCGCGGACCTGCACGCCACGGCTGCCACGGCAATAACCCGACGAGGACCCAGAAGGCGAGCACCGCATTCATGAGGAATGTCACGGTTCGGACCTCTTGCGGATCCGCCGCCCCCGTGGCCATGCGAGCCCCGGGTCATCGGCGGACCCCGTCGATCGCCCCATCCTACCCACGCTACTCGGTATCAGCGGTCTCAGCGGGCTCCGCCGCGCGGCGGCGTCCCCCGATGGAATCCACCGACACCGTTGCAGCGACCGTTGCATCTCGAGTGGCCGGCTGGCGCTCGTACTGGACCGGTAATTCCGGGGCCAGCGGTCCGTCGAGGCGCGGCCCACGTAACCAGGTCCAAAAGGCCTTCCAGGGCCGGGTGACGGTATCGTCGACGGCGGTCCCTTCATAGCCACAATGGGCCATGCAGTTATCGCATTTCGGATTGCGCCCGGTTCCGTAGTCTTCCCAGCGCGTCTCCTCCATGAGCTCTTGGAAACTTTCGGCGTAGCCTCCGTCGGCCATCAAGTAGCACGGCCGTTGCCAGCCGAAGAGATTGTAGGTGGCATTGCTCCAGGGTGAGCACTGGTAGGACTGGTTCCCGGCGACAAAGTCCAGATACAGGGTGGAATGACTCAGCGGCCAGCGGCTGCGACGCTGGCGTCCATGACGGAAGATCTCGCGGAACAGGGTCTTGGTCTTGTGGCGCGGCAGAAAGACATCCTGGCGGGGCGCACGCTCGTATTCATAACCGGGCGAGGCGGTAATCCCATCGACACCAAGCGCCGTGACGTAATCGAAGAAATCGGCCACCTGTTTGGGATCCTCACCATCGAACAGGGTACAGTTCACACTGACGCGAAAGCCCCGGTCACGGGCGATTTGTATGGCCTCCACCGCCCGATCGAATACCCCTTCCTGGCAGACCGATTCATCGTGTCGCTCCCGCAATCCATCGAGATGCACTGACCAACTGAAGTAACGGGACGGCTGGTAGGCATCGATCTTTTTCTTGAGCAGTAGGGCGTTCGTGCAGAGATACACGAATTTTTTCCGTTCAATCAGCCGCTCGACCAGGGTCGGCATGTCTTTGTGCAACAGGGGCTCGCCCCCCGGAATCGAAACGATTGGGGCACCGCATTCGTCAACCGCCCGCAGGGCATCATCGATCTCCATCCGTTGCTGCAGGATCTCCTTGGGGTGATCGATCTTGCCACAACCGGCGCAGGCCAAATTGCACTGGAACAGCGGTTCCAACATCAGGACAAGGGGATAGCGGGTCTGCCCCCGCAACCGTTTGCCGAGGATATAGCTGCCCACACGGGCCTGTTGTATCAACGGGATGGCCATTCGTCATCTCCTCAATCTTCCGCGGATTCGGCATCGCGAGGCACATGGATTGAAATCATCGATCGGGGGTGCTCCCCGGCGGGCTCGTCGGGTCCTATGGGGCTCACGAAGCAGCCGCGACAGCCCCGTACGCGGCGAGTCGTTGGGGAAAGGCCCACTCCAACTCGCGCCACTCCTGGCAAAACCACGGGGTAAAGGTCCCCTCACCCTCAGCGACCAGGCGCCGGGTGATGTGTTCAGGAGACCACCAATCCCAGGCGTCCAGTTCCGTCGGATCCGGTTGCGGCCGATCCGCCGTCCCCCCCAGATAAACCCAACAAACCTCCCATTCGGCGCCGATGGCTCCATACGTGGCGTGATACTCGAATTTGTAGAGGTACTCCAGGGTCTCGACGGTCATTCCGAGTTCCTCCTCGACTCGCCGGCGCACCGCCGCCTCGACGGTCTCCCCCGGCCGGGGATGGCTGCAACAGCTGTTGGACCAGTAACCGGGCCAAAGCCGTTTTTCGGGGCTGCGCCGCTGGACGAGGACCCGCCCCTGGGGATCCACCAAATGAACCGAGAAGGCGCGATGGAGCAGGCCGGAACCGTCGTGGCAAACGCGCTTGGCCGCGATACCAATCGGCCGATCGTCACGATCGACGCGGATGACGGACTCCTCCTCAATGGAGCGACGGTCAGGGGTCATAACGTGGGCTCTGCACATAGGGGTTGAGTGGATCGCATCAGTCCTCCGTCTCCGGCAAGGGGGCCTACTCACCTCGTGTGCGCGGCGCTTGAAACGGCCGTTTCACGGCCACGGCTCGTCGCGCGTCCTCCGGTCGACGACACAGAGACGGTCCCGAGGCCGCCCGCTCGCGAATCCTCGGACCGACAGGCGAACCGGTACTAAAGATGGCGCGTCGATGGGCCGTTCGCCGTGCGATCCGCCGCTCAAGGCCCCTCATCCTGCCCGCCCCCCGGGCGACGATCCAATCCGTAGCGACCCCTAGACCGTACCGGGGTCGCGCGGACTGGCACGAGGTGTTTGGAAATCGATCCCAGGGGATCGCTGGGTCGCGATCCGCTCCCGGCCCCTCATCGTCGATCCGGCGCTCACGCGCGCCTGCCACCCGCATGCCCCGCGACAAGCGCCGGCAAGAGGGTAACGGTCGTCAGGAGAATCCACACCATCCCCATCCCGAGGGCGATCCCGAGGCTGGCCGTCCCCTGATGGGGCGACAAGGCCAGATTGCCAAAGCTCACCACGGTCGTGAGGGAGCCGAACAGCAGGGCACGCACCGTCGTGCCGTGCAACACTGCCTCCGTTCGGGCCCCTTCACGCAAGCGCAACCCCATGTGCACCCCGTTGTCCACCCCCACGCCGAGCAACAGGGGCAGTGCGATGACATTGGCGAAATTGAAGGGGATGCCGAGGAGCACCAGGGTCGCCACCGTCAACAATCCCCCGAGCACCAATGGCATCAGCAGACGCACCACCCAAACGATGTCCCGGAGCAGGAGAAGGAGAACGGCGGCGATGCCGATGGCCGCCCCGAGGAGCGCGGTCCGGAAGGACTGGGCGATGGTGCGACCCGCCTCCAGTTGTTGCACCAGGCCGCCGGCCACGTTCGGCGTGACCCCTCGGACCTCAGCGACGAACCGAGTCCGGGCCTGGGGATCGGTCATATCACCCGCCGGCTGGATTCGCAGGAGCGAGGTCCCCGTGTCCGGATTAACGAAGCGTGCCCGGAGCCCCGGAGGCAAGTCTTCCGCCTCGACAGCCCCCGGTTCGAGCCCCCGGCGCAGGCGGTCGAAGGCCAAGGGCAAGGTCCCTAAGAGGGCCTGCTGGACCCGGGCCACACTGGCCTGTGCGGCCGCGGGAGAAAGCCCTTCGAGGTGCCGGGTCCAGTCGATCAACGCAGCCCGCAAACCGGAACCGCCCGGGTCGAGCGCATCCGCCAAGGATTCCGCTGCGGCCCGGGCCGCCTCAACGGACGGGGATTCGAGGGTGATGCCCCGATGGCGCAGATCGGGACCGAGCAGGAAGGCGATATCCGCCAAGATGGCCTGCTTCTCCGCTTGATCCGCAGGGATCCAGTCCTCCAGGGTGATCACGCGTGCCACCGTCTCGAGGGCTTCCAGTTCCTCCGCAAGCCGGGTTCGCTCGGTCGGCTGCTCGACCAGGGTGACCAGGCTGCGTTGGCCGAGCCGCTCGTCGGCTAGCAGATCGCGCATCGTGGCGACGGATTCCGAGCCGGGATCCCGGAGGTTGAGCGGGTCGGCGTCGAAGCGCGCCTGGCTCGCCACCGCCACCGAGCCGATCGCCAAGCCCAAGGCGACGAGCTGCACGGTGCGCGGGTTGCGATGCGGCCAATCCCGCACGACCCGGCCAGGCGCCGACAATCCGACGGTCGGCCGCCGGGGGGGCGGCACGAGCTGCAGGAGCGCCGGCAGGACGCTGTAGGTGACCCCAAGGGTGATGAACAAGGCCGTCCCAGCGATCAGCCCCAGCTCCGCCACGCCCGCATAGGCCGTCGGCAAGAACGCGAAGAAGCCGAGGGCCGTTGTCACGGTGCACAGGAACAAGGGACCGCGCAGGCGTCGGCCCGCCACCTGGATCGCCGCCCGGCGAGCCCATCCCTCAGCAAGGGCCTCGCGGAAGCGCAAGAGGTAGTGAATCGCGTAATTGACCCCCAGGCCGATGTAGAGCACCGCAAAGGCCATGGAGATCAGGTTGATCCGCCCCACCAGGAGGGTCGCCATCCCCGCCGACAGGGCCAGCCCAACGGCCAGTACGGCTAGGGTGATCAGGACATGCCCAACGGAGCGTAGGGCCCACAGGAGCACGACCGTAACCAACACCAGGGCGATCGTCCCGGCCAATTGGGCCCCGGCGAGCGCGCTCCGTAACTCCTCCACCCGTAACGGCACCGGGCCCGTCAGCCGGACCCGAACCCCGTCCTCAAGCTCGAGGGCCGCCAAATGCCCCCGGGCCGCGGCGAGGGCCGATGCCCCCGGCGTGACGCGCGAGAAATCCAAATCGGGGCGTGCTACCACCAAGGACCGGGGCGTTCCCACCTCGGCCTCCGGGCCCAAGGCGGATTCCCAGGCGATCGGATCCGGATCGCCCCCCCGGCGACTCGCCTCGAGGACGGCGCGGATCCGGGGGCGAATCGGTGCCAAGGCCTCGGTGTTGCGGGACTCTGCGAGCCGCAGGGTGTCGAACAAGCCGACCAGGGAGGGATCCCGCTGCAGCCGGGCGAGCAGGGGCTGGGCCTGGGCCAGCCGATCGGCTAGGGATTGGAGGTGATCGACCGGGCGGTACAACAGACCGTATTCGTCGAGGAAGGGGCCGCCGCGGGGGCGATACACCACGGGAAACGTGTCCGCGTCCGCCGCCAGTGTCGCAGCCACCTGCCCCGCCGCGGCATCGGCCTGCTCGGGGGTCGGGGCCTCGACCACCGCGATCAAGGTATCGTGATACGACGGGAAGGCCTCAGCGTACCGGGTTTGGGCCTGTTGAAACGGGAGATCGGGATCGAGCAGGGCCTGCGTGCGGGTATCCACCTCGAGGACCGTCGCGGTGTAATACAGCGCCAGGGCGGCCAGGGCCAGACCGGTAAAGACCACGGTCCAGGGGCGGGCCGTCACCCCAGCCAGCCAAGCCCGGACCCCGGCATCCAACCGCGCCGCGGTCACGACTCGCTCAGCTCCGCGATCGCCTCCTCAATGTGCTGGAGTAACCCGGAGAGACCCCCCTCGGCCATGCGCTGCGTGAATTCGACCCGGCGCATCGCCACCTCGCTCACCCCGTTGGCGAGGACATTGACGATACCAACCTCACCCGCGTGACGCTCGACGACGTAGTCCAAGGTGACGGGCTCATCCGCCGGTCGGATCAACCGGGTCGCCACCACCTGCCGGGCTCGGCCATAGGGCCGCACCCCGAGCCGCTCGAAACGCTCGCCCTGATGGCGGTCGAAACGCGCGGCGTAGTGGGCGGCGGTCAACGCGCCGAGTCGTTCCTGGAGACGCTGCCGATCCCCCTCGCTGAGCTCCCGGGCGTGGCGCCCAAGGACAAAACCCACCATAACGTCCAGGTGATGGGTCCGCCGGACGACCGTCTCGAAGCGCGCACGGCGGGTTGCAAAATCCCCCGACGCCCCGGCGCGCATGCCCTCGAGCAAGGCGTCTTGGAGCTCAACCACCGGGGCGCGGGCGGCCTCCGGCGATGGCGGCTCCGCGGCCCCGACGGGGCCTATCGGCCAACCGAAACCGAGGCCAACAAGCAAACACAGGCATCGTAGGGATCGCTGCATCGCGGGGATCGCCTCATTTCTTACTCGTGATTCGTACGGGGTTTGTTTGACCCCGGTTCCCTGCGGGTCCAAGACCCGGGGGCTCGTCGACTCGTTGCCGAATCACCCGCCGACCCCCTGGCGCTCGGGATCCCATTGCCGGGCGGCGGCCTCGAGGACCCGACTGGCTCGAGCCCGAGCCCGGGCCAGTCGGACCCCCGCCGCCCAGGCACGCGGTTGGGCCAAGGCGCGTACCACCCCGACCGGACGCACCCGCCCCTGACGGTCCACGGCCCCCTGCCACACCCCGGGCACCGTATCGGTGAGGGTGTCGAGAACGACTCGAACCACAGCGCAGGGTAACCCGGCCTGCTCGGCGACCCGCAGGATCGCCGCCGACTCCATATCGGCGGCGACCGCCCCCGTGGCCTGTGCCAAGGCTCGCTTGTCCCCGGGTTCGGCGAGCACCCGATCGGCCTCCGCCAGCCATCCCCGCTCGGCCGTCAACCCAGTGGCAAGCCCCGGGAGGACTCGGTCCGGGCGCGGCCACCAGGACTGACCCTGCCGATCGACCACCCGCTGGGGCAGCAGGAGCCGACCCGCGGGCAGGCCCTCGATTAGCCCAGCGGCGGATCCCCAGCTCAGCAAGGCGCTCGCCCCGTGCTCAACCAAGGCTTGCGCCTCGGCCGCCGGGTCCTCGCCGTACCGACAAGGCAGCATAGAGGGCGCGGACTTTGCCTCCCAGGCCATACCGCAGACCGCGGCGAGCCGCGGACTCATAGGCCGCGAAGGTGCTGATAACGGGCCAAGGCCCACAGTGGGAAGAAACGGGCGTAGCCGTGGTAGCGCAAATAGAACACCCGGGGGAAGCCCGGGGCATTGAAATGAGGATCCGACCACAACCCATCGGCCGCCTGTTGATCGAGCAACCACTCAATCCCGCGCTGAACCGAGTCACGCCACACACGTCCCGCCGCCATCAACCCGAGCAGGGCCCAGGCGGTGTGATGAACGGTGCTGACATCCGACTGCCCCGCCAAGGCCCCCTCCTCATAGGAATCGTTGGTCTCACCCCAACCCCCGTCCGGCTGTTGACAGCCTTCCAACCAATCCGCCGCGCGCCGGATCCAGGGCTCCCGCGGGTCAATGCCGAGGTTCTCCAGGGCCGTGAGGACCGACCAGGTCCCGTAGATGTAGTTGGTGCCCCAGCGCCCGAACCAGGGCCCATCGGCCCGTTGAGTGCGACGCAGATACTCGAGGCAACGAGCCCGGGCCTCGGCGTCCGCCGGTCGGTTGGTGACCCCATAGGCCGCCAGAACCCGAGCGCTCACATCCTCGGTCGGGGGATCGAGCAGGGCGCCGTGATCGGCAAAGGGGATCTGGTTCAGATAATAATAGGTGTTGTCCGCATCGAACGCCGCGAACCCCCCGTTGCGCGACTGCAACCCCGTCAACCAATCCAGGGCTCGTTCCAAGACCGGCCCATACCGTCCGGGGTCGTTGGCCCGCGCGAGGGCCCAGCCTACCATCGCGGTATCGTCGAGATCGGGGTAATGGGCGTTCCGGTACTGGAAGGGCCAACCGCCGGCGGGCACGTCCGGATGCCCGTCTCGCCAATCCCCCACGGGTTCGGTCACCTGACGGGCACACAACCAATCCAAACCGGCCCGATAGGCGGCGCTCGCCTCGGGGGTCTCCACTTCCTGCAGGGCCATGCAGGTCAGCACGGTATCCCAGACGGGCGACAGGCAGGGCTGACAATACGCCTCGTCGTCCCGCTCGATCAGCAGCTTGTGCAGGGCGGCCTTGGCTTGCTGGCGACGTGGATCCTCCGGGGGATAACCCAGCGTAATCAGGGCCTCGTAGGCATTGACCATGGCCGGGAAGATCGCCCCCAAGCCATCCTCCCCGTTCAAACGCTCGACGAACCACGCCTCGGCGGCTCGTTCCGCCCGACGACGAACCCACCCCGGGATCAATGGCTCCAGTCGACGACCGACCCGTTCGAGCCCGAAGAAAAACCGGTTCATCGGAGACCATAACGGAAAATACTGGTGCTCTCGCTCCGGCGGTGTGCAGAACAGCTCTTGGACCCCAACCCCAGTCGGGTTGCGAGCCCGAACGCGGCGACTGTAGAGGATGAACAACGGCACCATGACGGTGCGCGACCAATACGATACCTTGCTGAGATGGAAGGGGAACCAACGCGGCAGCAGCATGACCTCGACGGGGATGAACGGGACGGCCCGCCACGGCACCTGACCGAACTGGGCCAGGGCGATCCGCGTGAAGACATTGGCCCGAGCGGCCCCGCCGCGGCTTAGCACGTAATCCCGCGCGCGACGCATGTGCGGCGCGTCCGGGTCATCCCCGATGATCTTCAAGGCGTAATAGGCCTTGACGGTGCAGGAGATATCCGAGGCCCCGCGGTAATACAGCGGCCAGCCCCCGTCGGCTTGTTGGCGCGCCCGCAGGAATCGGGCGATCCGCGGCTCGCGCTCTGGCTCCCGCTCGTCCACGAAGTGGGTCATCAGGACGTATTCCGCGGGGATCGTGCAATCCGCCTCGAGCTCGAAGCGCCAATGACCGTCCGGATTCTGTTGCGCGATCAGGGCCTGCGTGGCGCGGGTAACGGCCTGGGTGAGCCGATCGTCCGTTGTCTCCGCGCTCGGACCGTAATCGAGCGCTTCGGCGGGCGTTGTCATAGCTGCTCCGTTTCGGGCTGGGCGGATGAGCAGGCAACCTCGGTCCACTCCGAAGGGACTCGGCCGGGGACCGGGTGCATCATGGCCCACTCGCTCACGGTGGGTCGATCGGAACGTTCCGGCACCGCCGGCAAACCGGCAGCAGCGACCCCGAACAGGAAACGCAGCCACCGATCCCGGCGCGCGGCGTGGCTGGTGAGGACGATCACGGCTCGGACCGAACGGCGGGAGATCTTGACCTCCTGACCCCGCGCAAAGCCCGGGCGGCGTTGGATCCGCTGCAGGGTCAACAGGGCCATCCCGACCGCCCAGAGGCAAAAACGTCGAATGCCGGCTTGCTGAGGCGGGATCAACAGGATAAAACGCAAGGCGTCTTCCAGGTGCCCTCGGGCGATACCGACCAGCTCCCGCATCGCCCCGGGAAACCCCGGATGGGCGGCCAGATCCGACACCTGAGGCAAGTCGACACCATGGTCAGCGAACTCGGCCCCGGGAAGCCAACAGACCCCGCGCGCTCGGTCTTCATGGACATCTTTGAGGATATTGGTGAGCTGTAACCCCTCGCCGAAGGAGGGCGCCAAGGCCAACAGCTCCTCACGATGCGCCGCGATCGCCGGGTCATACTCGCAGAACAACTCGGTCAACATCTCGCCGACGACACCGGCGACGTAGTAACAGTAGCGGTCGGTCTCGGCGAGGTCGCGCAGGCCCGCCCGCGACGCGTGGCGCTGAAACCGACTCATGCCGCGCCCCATGATGGCCACGCAACGGGTGAGGGATGCCTGTTGGCCCTCGGACAAGGACCGGAAGAGCTCAAGGACCCGGGGCGTGGCCGCCATGAGCTCACGCTCGGCCTCGAGCGAGGCGTTGGACAGCAGTGGGGCACTGCGCCGGGCGAAGGCCTCCGGGGAATGATCGCCGGTCAGGACCGCGAGGAACTCGTCCTGAAGCTCGGTCTTCGTGGCGGCATCCAGGGCCGGCTCGTCTTCGATGGTATCGGCGATACGGCAGAGCAAGTAGGCGTTCGCGACACTCGTCTCGAGCGGCTTGGGCAGCTGCGGGATGGTCAAAGCGAAGGTCCGGGAGACCTCCAACAGCATGCGCCCCTGAAAGGCCTCAGCCGCGTCCCGTTCGGAAGCGGCGACTTGCGCGTTTGCGGACATGGGTCTCGAGATTCCCCCGCTCGCCGGTTGCTGGACTCGGGATGGCGTCGATATCGGTGTTCGATTCACCGCAGGTCGCGGGCGAAGGCACGGCTTCGATCCGGTGCCAGGTGTCGGCCGCCGGGGCGCACTCGGTCACCCACTATGTGCCGTGGACCGGAGCCGGTTCGGGACGGACCGACAAGATCGTCGGTCCCTTCGACCCAGAAAAACCACCGCCCCTCGAGGCCGAATGGGAGGGGTCGACCCGCATTCGCCGGATGGCAGCGTGCGTCGTCGGAGTGGCCAGCGCATCCCCCGACAAGGGCAGCGGATCGAGGTCGAACCCGAGAATCGGCGCAGACTTCCTAGACAAGACGCCCGCACGACGAACGAAAGGCTACCATAGGGCCGTTTGCGGATGAAGGGCAGCAACCGAACCGTAACCAAGGGGCAAGGGCACGGAAACGACGTGCCCCGGGGCCCTAGCCGATCCCGTGATCGGGGGCGAGCGCGGCGGGCGATGGGCTCGATTCCGCTCCGCCCGCGGGCTCCATTCCGAGCTGCAGGCGCGCGAACCGGGCGTAGAGGGGACTCGTCTCGAGCAATTCCCGGTGGGTACCCGTCGCCACGACCCGACCCGCCTCCATCACGACGATGCGATCCGCGGCGATCACCGTGGCCAGTCGGTGGGCGATGACAAGGCTGGTGCGGTCCCGCATCAGGGTCTCCAGGGCATCCTGCACCCGTTTCTCGCTTTCCGCGTCCAGGCTGTTGGTCGCCTCGTCCAACAACAACACCACCGGATCCCGGAGGATGGCCCGGGCGATGGCGATGCGCTGGCGTTGTCCCCCGGAGAGCTGGACCCCCCCGGGACCCAGGGGGGTATCGAACCCCTGCGGCAGGGTATCGAGGAATTCATCGCAGTGAGCCGCGACAGCCGCCCGCCGAATCGCAGCCGCATCCGCCTCGGGGCGCCCGTAGCCGATGTTGTGCCAGGCATCCCCGGTGAACAGCACCGGTTCCTGGGCGACCACCGCCAGCCGTGCCCGGAGGGCCCGGGGATCCAGCTGGCGAAGATCGATCCCATCCAGCCGAACGGCGCCCGCCTGAGGATCATAGAAGCGCAACAACAACCGCAACAAGGAGCTCTTACCGGCCCCTGAGGGCCCCACCAGGGCGACCCGCTCCCCGCTCGCGATCGCCAATGTGACCCCGTCCAGAGCCGGCTGATGCGGCCGCGCCGGATAGGCGAAACGGACCGCGTCGAAACGGATCGCGCCCCGGGCGGGTTCCGGCAGCGGGAGGGGCTGCTCGGGCGCCTCGATCCCCGGCGCGGTCTGCAGCAGCTCCAACAAGCGCTCGGCGGCACCGGCCCCGCGCAGCAGCTCGCCGGCCACCTCCGACAGTGTGGCGGCGGAGCCTGCGGCCAGGATGGCGTAGAAGACAAAGGCGGAGAGCTCCCCGGCGCTCAGGCGACCGGCGAGGACATCATGCCCCCCCTGCCAGAGGATGAGACCGATCGCCGCGAAGACCACGAGCATCGCCACCCCGGCCAACCACGCCCGTTGCTGGATCCGCTGCTGGCCCACCGCGAAGGCCGCCTCGACCCGCTCCGCGAACCGCGACCGGTCGATCCCCTCGTGCCCGAACGCTTGAACCGTCTCGATACCGCCGAGCATCTCCCCCACATAGCCGCTGACATCCCCGATCCGATCCTGGCTGGAGCGGGACAGGCGACGAACCCGGCGGCCGAACAGCAGGATGGGGACCAGGACGAGCGGCATCCCGATGACCACGAGGGCGGCTAACTTGGGACTGGTCACGAAGAGCATCACCAACGTCCCGACCAAGAGCAGCCCGTTGCGCACCGCCATCGAGAAGGCGGAGCCAAAGATCGATTGCAGTAGGGTGGTATCCGTGGTGACGCGGGATTGGATATCCCCTACCCCTTGGATCTCGAAGAACGCCGGCTCCAGGCGCAGCAGGTGACTGAAGACGGCCGTGCGCAGATCGGCGGCCAGACGTTCACCGATCCAGGACACCAGATAGAAGCGCAGGGCCGAAAACAGGGCCATGACGGCGATGATGCCGAGCATGATCCCGAGGAAGCGGTTCAATTGGCTCGGATCATCGGCCACGAAGCCGAGATCGACGATCCAGCGCAGTCCTTGGCCCACGGCGAGCACACTCCCCGCGGCCACCACCAGGGCGATGGCCGCGAAGATGAGGGTACGCCGATAGGGGGCGAGGTAGTCGAACAAGCCGCGAAAGGCCCGCAAGCGGGCCACGGCGGTCGGTGACGGGGCCACGGTGGTCTCGGGGGTCATAGGATGGATGCGGGCAACGATGACATTACGGGGCTCCGGCCTTGGATGGGGGTTCCACCGGGTCCGCGAACGGTTTCTGCGCGGCCCCGAGTAGGTAGTCGTAGGCCGCGATGGCGCTCCGCCCGCCGACCCGAAGTTGGACGGCCAGCACCGCCCGGGCGAAGGGATGAAGCCGCTGGAGGTTCTCCGGATGCGTCAGTAGGTAGCGGGCCAAGGGTTCGTACACCGCCTCGCGAATGGATTGCACGTCGATGCCTTCGAAGCCGGTCTGACGCAGGTGTTGGCCGTAGATCCCGCGCTCGTAGGCATTGGCGCGCGGAATGGAGAACTTCTGGGCCAGGAACCCCCATGCCAGGCGATCACGCATTCGCTGGGTGGGTCGATCCGGGGTCGGCATGGGCACGATGTCCGCCGTGACCAGCCGCCCGCCGGGCCGCAGGACCCGGTACGCCTCGCGGAAGAAATCCATCCGCGTGCGGAAATGAAAGGCCGACTCGAGGGCGAAGACCACATCCGCACTCGCCTCGGGCAGGGGCATGGACGTCGCCGAGGCGTTGAGCAGGGTGACACGATCGGCGAGCCCGGCCGATACCATTCGGGGCCACGCGGTCGCCACCTGAGAGAAGGTCAGGTTCAGGCCGATGATCTGCCGGGGGTGATAGTGCTCGGCCCAGTAGCGATCCTGATCGGCAAAACCGAATCCCGCGTCAACGATCACCTCGTCGCCCACCAGGCCGGCCCGTCCGGCCAACAGATCCGCCATCGCCTCACAGGCGCTGTCAAGATCGGTGGCCGCACGCCAATAGCCCAGGTTGAGGTATAGCCGATCCCGAGTCCAGGATCGGGTCGACAAGAGATCATATACCTCGGGGACGGAGAACGGTTGGAGGGGATTGAATAGCCAATTTAAGTAACGCAAGGACTCGGCGAACGAGGCGCGTTCGGGTGGTGCCATGGTGGGTTTCCGGGTCGAAAGGGGCGGTAACGACGGATCGGACCGTTGCCGAGGCCGGGGCGTTCCAGCCCCACGGCCTTACCCGGGCAACCGATCCCGGCCGATCCCATCGTTCCCACGCGGGATGGCCGCCAACAACACCGCCAGAACCCCGGTCAGGAAGATCCCATCGAAACGCCCGGCGCCGCCGATTGCCGCCACGGGCGCGCCTAACGGGGTGATCGCATCGAGGTTCCACAGATCCGCGCCGATCAGGGTCCCGAGACTTCCGCTAATGTAGGCGAGGCGCGGCGCCTCGCGAAGCGATAGGACGAAGGCCACGGCCGTGGCCATCAAAGGCGGCAAGAGCACCGGCACGGTAATCCCGACCCCCTGGACCGGACGGGCGATCCAATGGACGAGCACGGCGACCAGAAGCGTGGCGATGACCCCGCGCCGTACGAGCCCGCGCCGAGCGATCAGATACAGCGCCAACAGCGTGGGAATGACCGCGCCGCCGATGTTCACGGCCAGGAGGGTTGTCTGCGTCTCCACACTCGGCGGAATGACGTAGCGCATCCCGAAGTGCTCGACGACCTGGGCGCCGACAACCTCCCGGGACTCCAACCGCGTGATTGGGATATGAATGTAGCTACCGAGAAACGTCAGGATGAGCAGCAGAAAGGCCGTCCAACGACTTAACCCCAGCCGCTCGTAGGCGTACTGCAGGACCCCGATCGGGATGAGTACGAACAGGAGCGCCACAACGGCGAGCAGCAGGGAGAGCATCTCGGGTGACAGGGGGAAGTCATTCATACACGTTCGCATCGGGCTCTGAGGGCTTGACCCGAGACTGAGGGCGCGAGCGCCTCCCATCCAACACCGCGGGTCGACAGGACCTGCCGCGTGGGTCGCTCGAGCATGCCCCCGGGGTCCTGGGAGCCGACTGCCCGCCGGTTGACGGCATCGGCGCGAGACTTGATACTCCTCAAGCTTTAACCACCCCGACCGCTGAGGCTCGAGCGAATGCAACGCGCCGTCGGTATCCGAGCCACGGCCAACGTCGCCAGTCCATGACGCTCGATCCGCGTGCCGCGCACACCGGCACTCAACGAGGGGCCCGAGCGGGAGGTGGCCGCCCCCTTCGAAGCGTCATCGGGCTATCGATCGGGATCCTGCTATTGACCGGCCTCATCGGCACGGTCGGCTTCGACCCGATCCGCTCCGCCCTGAGTCATGGCGGATGGGGGCTTTTTTCCCTGATCGTGCTCTACCCGCTGGAACTCTACCCCCGGGCCCTGGCCTGGCGGTGGGTCTATCCGGGGACGTGCACGGCCCGACATGGGCCCTTTATCGAGGCCATGTGGATTGGCCAATCGCTCAATCGGCTGATCCCGACGGCGGGCATCGGCGGGGACATCGCTCGAGGGCGCCTTCTCGTCTTGCGTGGCGCGCCAACCGATGCGGTCATCGCCTCATTGGTCGCCGACAAGGCCGCTCAAGCCATGAGCACCTGGCTCCTCATGGTGCTCGGGTTATTGCTGATCATGGGCCGCGCGGGCGATCCGGTACTGGCCATCACCCTGGCCGCCGCGGCGCTCCTGCTGCTGATCGCCATCGGTTTGTTCCTACGTCTGCAGCACGGGGCGGGCGTGTCGAAAATGCTGACCCGCTGGTCGGGGGGGACCGGCGGGCGACTCGCGCGCCTCACCCCATCCGTGCGCGCAATCGAGGGGCTGTTGGCGACGATCTACGCGCGTCGCGGGCGCCTGGTCGCCTCGACGACCGTACGGACGGCGGGCGTCGTGGCGATGGCCGCGGAGCTTTGGCTGGCCGCGTGGCTCCTCCACATCCCGCTGTCGCCCCTGGATGCCATCACACTCCGGGTCGTCGGCTTTGCCGTACGCAGCCTGGCCTTCATGGTCTGGGGCGGCATCGGCGTGCAGGAGGGCGCGTTCCTGCTCCTATCGAGCGTGACCGGGGTTGCCCCGGCGGGACTGATCGCCCTTTCCCTGGCGACCCGATTCCGGGAGTTGCTGGTCGCCCTGCCGGCCATGGGGCTGTGGTTGCGGGCCGAACACCGGTTCCAACCGAGCGAACGTTCCGGGCGTGAGGGCTGAGCGGATTCGCCGCGCCAGCCCCTTCAGTGAAGACCGATCCATGCGACGAGCCGCCTCACCCTCGAACTGGTTATTCACACCCCTCGCCGGCATCACCTGGGGACTCTGGCAACAGGTCCTGGCGGATTACGGGCGCTCCATTGCCCCCCGGTACTGGCCACGCACCGCCTTTACGACCCTGATGGCCGCCCTCAACAGCCTGCTTCGACCCCTCGAGGCGGGACACGCGGAACTCGATCGCTACGAGGTACGGGAGCCGATCTTTATCATCGGTCACTACCGCAGCGGGACGACCCACCTGTGGCGGCTTCTGGCGAACGATCCCCAGTTCGTTTACTCGACCACGACCGAGGCCCTATTCCCCCACACGTTGCTCACGTTTAGCCGCATCGCTGAACAGTGGGCACGCTGGTTTCAACCCGCACAGCGCCCCCAGGATAATATCCGCAACGACCCTGCCTCCCCCTTGAGTGATGAATGGGCCCTGTGCGCCAGCACCCTCCTGTCGACGCACATGGGGGGCCACTTCCCCCATCATCGGGCCGATTTCCAACGCTTCCTCAGCCTCCGGGAGGCGAGCGAGCGCGAACAACGCGAATGGCAACAGGCCTTCGACCGATTTGCGCGCAAGCTGCTCTACAAGCGGGGCGGGACCGCCCGGATCCTCTCCAAGGCCCCCACGCACACGGCCAAGGTGCCCCTCATCCTTCAGCTCTATCCGGATGCCCGTTTCATCCATATCCATCGGGACCCCTACGTGGTGTTCCAATCCACCGTCAAGATGGAACGCGACGCGCAGCCCTTCTGCGCCTATCAGGACACCACGGGTGAGGACCTCGAGGACTACGTCCTGTGGCGCTATCGGCGGCTCTACGAGGCGTTCTTTGCGGCCCGCGCCGAGATCCCACCAGGGCAGTTCGCCGAGGTAAGCTACGAGGGCTTGGTCCAAGACCGAATCGGCACCCTGAAGCGGCTGTACGATACCCTGGGGCTTCCGGGGTGGACACGCATGAAACCGACCCTCGCGCAGTATGTCCACCAAAGCGCAAACTACCGGACCAATCGCTACGAGCCGTTGTCCCCGGAGCAGATCACCCGCATCAATCGGGTCTGGGGGCCCATCATCGATCACCTGGGCTACGACCGGCAGGAACCGGAGCCAGCGGGGCCAAACGGTTCGGCTGACGCGGAGCCCACGCACGGATCGACGGGACTCCGGTCCGCGCGATCCACGGATTCGACCCCGACTTGACCCGTTCGGAGGGCCACGCGCCATGGCACATCTCATCCGCGACCTGCTGGAAACCCGCAGCGCTGAGAAGTTCACGCTCCACGAGCAGGCCCTGAATCAGCAGATGGTTCGGGTCCTCAAGACGATCGGCTTCGATCGCGACTACCGACGCGGCGTCGGACCCTATCTGTATGACGCGGACGACAACCGCTATCTGGATCTCCTGAGCGGCTGGGGCGCCTTGGCCGTCGGTCGCAACCATCCGACCGTGAACGACGCCCTGCGCGAGGTCCTGGACCAGGAGCTTCCCAACCTCGCGCAGATGGATGTCTCCGTGCTCGCCGGCGTCCTCGCCGAGCAATTGGTCGAGATCGCTCCGAGCCCTGCGCTGGAAAAGGTCTTCTTCGCCAACTCGGGAACCGAGGCGGTCGAAGCCGCGCTCAAGATGGCCCGCTACGCGACCGGGCGCTCCGAGATCGTATACTGCGATCATGGCTTCCACGGCCTCACCTACGGGGCGCTCTCACTGAACGGCGACGACAACTTCCGAGATGGCTTCGGCCCACTGCTGCCCGGTTGCCGCCAAGTCCCCTTCAATGACCTCGCCGCGCTCGAGCGCGCCCTCGCCGAGCGCCCGGCGGCCTTCATCGTCGAGCCCATCCAGGGCAAGGGCGTCAATATCCCCGACTCGGACTATCTGGCCGAGGCGAAACGCCTCTGCGAGAAGCACGAGGTCTTGTTGATCGCCGATGAGATCCAGACCGGCCTGGCGCGCACCGGCCGGATGTGGGCCGTCGAGCACTGGGGGATGGAACCCGATGTGGTGATCGCCGCGAAGGCCCTCTCGGGGGGACAGGTCCCGGTCGGGGCGGTGCTCGCGCGACGTTGGGTCTTCGATGCGGTCTTCAACCGCATGGACCGGGTCGCCGTTCACGGCTCGACCTTCGGCAAGAACAACCTGGCCATGGCGGCGGGCCTGGCCACCCTGCAAGTCTTAAAAGAGGAAGACCTCGTCACGCACAACGCCCGCTTGGGCGAGCGGTTCCAAAGGGAGCTCGGAGCCTTCGTGGATCGCTACGAGTTCGTCCACGAGGTGCGGGGCAAGGGGCTGATGATCGCGCTGGAATTCGGACCGCCCAAGAGTCTCAAACTACGGGCCTCGTGGGAGCTCCTTGATCGGACGAACAAGTCCCTGTTCAGCCAGATGATCCTCGTCCCACTCTTCTCCAGCCATCGGATCCTGGCCCAGGTGGCTGGCCACGGCATGCACGTCATCAAACTGCTCCCGCCCTACGTGATCAGCGACGCCGATGTCGACTGGACCGTCGAGGCCTTCGACCAGGTCATCGCCGATTGCCACAAGGTCCCCGGGGCCATCTGGAACTTCGGCCGCAAGCTGGCCACCCAGGCCGTTGCCGCCCGAGGCTGAGCCGTGAGCTCGACGCGCGAGGCGCCCAACGGGTTAGCGGAACCGCGCCGACTTGCCCTGGCCCGCTGGCTGTTCTCGCCGCTCGCCGGGATCCGGCTCGGGGATTACCTGGGCCTGCTGCGGCGCTACGGCGGGGGCATACCCCCCGCCTACTGGCCGCGTAGCACCTTCACCCTGGCCATGAGCGGACTCAACTCCGTGCTGGCCGCCCGCGAAGGCCGCCGTTATGGCGCGACGATCGCCGCGACCCGAGTCGAACGCCCCGTCTTCGTCCTCGGCCACCACCGCAGTGGGACGACCCACCTCTGGAACCTCCTTGCCCAGGACGCGCGGTTCGCCTATCCGACCGTCCTGCAAGCCGTCTTTCCCCACACCTTCCTCACCTTCGAGGGCATCGCCCGCCGCGGCGCCGAGCGGTTCGCCCCCCGGCGCCGCCCCCAGGACAATGTCCGCTTCAGTGCCGACGCCCCCATCGAGGAAGAACGAGCCATCTGCACGGCCAGCCAGATCTCCCTGCAGATGGCCCGTCACTTCCCGCGGCGACGGGCGGACTTTCAGGCGTATCTGACCCTGCGCGAGGCCGACCCGGCGAGTCGCGCCGCCTGGTTCAACGCCCTCGACACCTTCGCCCGCAAGCTGCTGATCCGCTATGGGGCCGATCGGACCCTGCTGTTCAAGGCGCCGGATCATACCGGCAAGGTCGCCCGCATCCTCGAGCGGTATCCCGATGCCCGCTTCATCCATATCCACCGGGATCCCTACACGGTCTATCGCTCGACCCATAAGATGGAGCGGGACACCATCCCGCTCTACGCCTACCAGCGCCCCGACTGGGCGGGTCTCGACGACTTCATCCTCTGGCGCTATCGAACCATGGTCCAGGCCTTCCTGGCAGACCGGCCGCAGATACCCGCCGGGCAGTTCACCGAGGTGGGTTTCACAGAGCTGGAACGGGACCCGATCGGGGTTTTGGAACGACTCTACGGGGAACTGGACCTGCCGGCGTTCGCAACGGCACGCCCCGCCGTGGAGGCGTACATCGCATCCCTTGCCGATTATCGAAAGAATCGCTACCCGCCCTTGCCCGAGACCACCCGAGCCCGAGTCGCCGAGGCCTGGGGGTTTGCCTTCGAACACTGGGGCTATCCGGTATGACCGCGCCTAGCCTGCAACACCCCCTCATGGGGGCCCGGCTGGGGTTGTTGGTGCGCGCCCTGGTCACGAACGGCGGGGTCGACCCGCGACACAGCGGGATCGTCGCGGCGATGGCCCTGAGCGCGGCCGCACGGACCCCCTTTCGATGGCTGGATGAGGCCATCTACGCCCAGGCGGCCCGGCGGTCCCCGCCGCGCGAAGCCCCCCTCATCATCATCGGCCACTGGCGGACCGGAACAACCCATCTCCACAACCTGATGGGCCAATCCCCTGCCTACGGGATCATTACCCCCATCGCCACCGGCCTCCCGGATCAATTGCTGAGCCTCGGCACGGCCCTGCGGCCACTCCTCGAACAGGCGCTGCCAGCGGATCGCCACGTGGATCGCGTCGCCGTCACCCCGGCGTCGCCGCAGGAGGACGAGATCCCCCTGGCCAATCAGCAATCCCTCTCGATATTCCACGCCGTATATTTTCCGCAGCACTTCCAAGCCCACATCGACCGTGGGGTCTTCTGGGATGGGGTCCCGCGGGCCGCGATCGACCGATGGGCACGGATGACCCGCCGCTTCGTCGATAAGGTCGCCATCCACCAAGGCCAGCCCCGAATCGTCCTAAAAAACCCGGTCTATACCGGACGGCTCCGTCGACTCATCGAGATCTGGCCCGAGGCCCGGTTCATCCACATCCGACGCAATCCCTTCGAGGTCTTTGCCTCCACCTGCCGGTACTACCGGCGGCTGCTTCCCGAGCTCGCGCTACAACGCGTCCCTGGGATCGACATCGAGGCGTTCGTGCTCGCCACCTTCGAACGGCTCATGGGCCTGTATGAGGCCGAACGCCAGGGACTTCCCGCGAACCGGCTCGTCGAGATCAGCTACGAACAGCTAGCCCGTCACCCACTCGCCACCCTGGAGCAAATCCACGGAACGCTCGATCTGCCCGGATGGAGGCAGGCCGCCCCCCGGATCGAGGCCTACCTCGAATCCATCCACGACTATCGGCCCAACGCCCACGAGCTCACGGGACCGCAAAGGCACCAGGTCAAGACCCGTTGGGAGGACGCCATCGCCCGCTGGGCGGCCCTACCCGGTTGAGCCCGAACCGACACCGACGTGGGGAAGCCGGGCCAGCGCCCGGGTAGGACCCGTCGGCCCAATGCCCGGTAACCGATCACCCCACGCCCCTCGGCCGCGCTTGATACCCCGGGCCTAACCCACAACCAGCCCGACCGAATAGGGCGCGGCAAACACCAGCGACAGACGCGCGGTCTGCGCCAACACCCCGTTGAGGGCGGCGCCATCGGCCGCCCGAAAGTCACGCGCGACCTGCACGGCCATGGGGAGCGCCAGATACGACAGTAGAACCCACACGGAGGTCTGACCGAGTAGCCACTGGAGTAATGGGACCAGAAAGGCCACGGCCAACAGGACGAGGAATTCGATCTGGGTCCCCCGGCGGCCGAGTCGCACGGCGAGGGTGCGTTTGCCCGAACGGGCGTCGCTGTCCCGGTCTCGATCGTTGTTCACGACGAGGATCGCCACGGCCAAGGCCCCGACGGGGACGGCGGCGACCCACGGGGCCCAGGACCAGGCCTGGACCTGAACGTAGTGGGTGCCGACCACCGCCACGACGCCGAAGAAGAGGAAAACGAAGACATCCCCCAGGCCGTGATAGCCGATGGGAAAGGGCCCGCCCGTATAGGCGATGCCCGCGGTGATGGACAGAATCCCGATGAGCAGGATGGGCCAGCCACCGAGGAAGACCAGATACAAACCGGGCAACAGGGTCGCGGCAAAGACCAGCACCATCCCGTAGTAGACCGCCTTCGCCGAGAGCAAACCGGCCTGCGTCACGCGGGTGGGTCCAAGACGTTCGGCGGTATCGCTGCCCTTCTGGAAGTCGAAATAATCGTTGGCCAGATTCGTGCCGATCTGGATGAGTAGCGCCGCCACCAGGGCCGCCAATGCCGCGCTCGGCACGAACCCCCCCTGATCGAAGGCGACCGCGGAACCCACCGCCACCGGAACCACCGCAGCGGGTAGGGTCTTGGGCCGAATCGCAAGCCACCAGGCCCGCAGGGGGGTTTGTGTGTGCTGTTGCATGAAAGACCATCTCGTCTGTAACGGGTCAGCAACCGGTCTGCGAGCCGCTGGCGTGGGGCTATGTCCCGGCCGCAACAGGATTGCTATGCTTGAGGAAGCTGGCCGAGGCCGCATCCGGACCGAACACGCACGGGCGCCCCGGCCTCACCCGAGTCCACCGGCGAGAGCAGTATTGTCCCCACGCCAGACTCGGGTGTCGAGCGCGCCCGAGCAACGCCCCAATCGACCCGAATCAAGGCCGTGACGCACGGACGGCCGATGAAGGCCGGAATCTGAGATACGCCCCATACCACATTCGCTTCGCAAACCCGTCTAGCCAGCCCCATGCCATCGCCTCGATCGATGTCACGCCAGCGACGCATCGGCCCCCGAACCGGGCGTCAACCCCTTGCCCGGGGGCTCGCCCAGCCCCTGGGGCTCCTCTGGCTGCTCGTCGCTGCCCCATTGGCCGCCGACGATCCGTGGCGCCCCCTTGCATCGGGTCTGAACTGGGCCGAATTCCCCGCCGAGGCCGGCCCGATCATCGTGGTTCGGGCCGATCCGGCCCAGTGGTCCCTCGATGTCATCACCCGCAGTGCCACGGGGCTGGAACATAACCGCACCGCCCGGGCGTGGGCTGAGGCCGAAGCGCTCACAGTCGCGATCAACGCCGGGATGTTTCAGGAGGACGGAACTGCCCATGTGGGCTATCTGGTGGATGGCGCCCACGTCAACAGTGCGCATCCCAACCACTACCGCTCGGTCGCCGCGTTCAATCCGCGAACACCGGATGCCCCGCCCTTCCAGCTATTCGATCTCGACCCCGGCAACCCCGAACTGGAGACCATCCGGGCGCGCTACGGCACGGTCATCCAAAATCTCCGCCTGATCCAGCGCCCCGGTCAGAATCGGTGGTCATCGGATACCAACCGAACCTGGAGCGAGGCCGCGCTCGGCGAAGACAAGCAGGGGCGCATCTTATTCCTCTTCGCCCCGGATCCCCGACCCATGCATCGCCTCAACGAGACCCTGCTGCAACTGCCCCTCGAGCTGGTCGCCGCGCAACATCTCGAGGGGGGACCCACCGCCCAACTGTATATCGCCATCGGCGACCGGGAATGGCGTGGACGTCCATCCGGCCTGCTCGGTTCCCTGAAGAACGGTGGACCCCCCCCGGGCCTGCCCAACATCCTCGGGCTGCGACCGCGGCAGGACCGCGCCGGGGACTCGTGAGGTATCGATACGCCGCGATCCGACGGGGAGCGCGTGGCCCAATCGGGATCCGCCTCGGACGATGGGGTCAATGAACCAACATCCCCCGTTCACGCCGGTCCCGATTACCGCCGATCCCTCCAGCATCCCGGCGGCCCGGGACCTCGCCAGGCGTCTCAACCTGCCATATCGGCCCACGGGCAGCCCGGCCATCGCCCCCGCGACCCCGACGCTCCGCGTCTCCAAGGCCGGACGCATCCTCGAGGGAACCGGCTTCAAGCCCTTCCGGCTGGACTTTACCCAGGGCCCGGTTGCCCGACGCGTGCACGCAACCGGGCGTCGCGACCCCTTGGCTCGAGCGATTGGCCTGCGCCCGGGTCGTCGGCGACCGCGCGTGCTCGATGCCACCGCGGGGCTCGGCCGGGATGCCCTGATACTGGCCGGGCTCGGCGCGGACGTCGAACTGCGGGAGCGCCACCCGGTGCTCTGGGCATTACTCGAGGACGCGCTGGTTCGGGCTCGCTCGGCCGATTCCCCGGTGGCCGAAGCGACGACGCGAACCCGATTGCTCCCCTGGGGCGATACGCGGATCGAGACCTGGCCCCAGGAGGCGCACGACGGGGCGCCGCGGATCATCTACCTCGACCCCATGCATACCCCGCGCGGGGGTGCCGCCCTGGTCAAAAAGGAGATGCGCATCGTTCGAGACCTGGTCGGCGACGACCTGGACCAGGCGGAGCTCTTGGCCTGGGCCCTGGCCCAACCGGTCCACCGGGTCGTCGTGAAACGCGCCGCTGGCAACCCCGCCATCAGCGCCTATCCACCCGACCAGGCCATCCCCGCTGGCACCGTCCGATTCGACATCTATCGCCCCCTCCGTTGATTGCCGAATCGCGAAAACGGTGTCGACCGATGGCTCGGGCCGTTTCGTGCGTTCCGCGCCGCAATCCAACGGGGATCCCAGCCCCCAGCGACCGACACGCCCTTGGGCTCGATGGGTCCATCGGCCTGCGGGATCGCCGGGCCAGTGACCGTCCGTGCACGATCGAGAGGGTTGAGGGTCCGCCCGGGCGTGGGACTCGCCCGGGGATGCACCGAGCCTCCGGGGCAGGATCCACGGCATCCCCCCGACGGCGATCGCAACCGACATTGACGCGATCGTTCATTCATCGTAGGGTTGCGATGAAAAAATGCTTTCCCCTTCGAATGATGGACTCCGCCGCTGCGCCACCCACCGAGGCCTGTTGCCCGCCCGCCCGACCGGAGCCAGCCCCCCCCGAGGCGGAGCGGGAGGCCAACGAGGCCCTCGCACGCATCGCCAAGGCCCTGGGCCACCCGGCCCGAGTCGCCATCGTTCGTCTGTTGCTGCGCCGCGAGACCTGCGTCTGTGGGGAGATCGTCGATGCCCTCCCCCTCGCCCAATCGACCGTATCCCAGCACCTCAAGGCGCTGAAAGCCGCCGGGCTAATCCGCGGCGACGTCGAGGGTCCGCGGGTCTGTTATTGCATCGAACCCGGCCAGATCCGGTTGCTCAAGAACCTGGTCAACGAGCTCGGATCCGATGGCGTGTTGAGGGCGGAAGCGCCAACCCCCTAGCCAGAGCCAGGCATCGCGGGGCTGGGGGGACCGACCGCGCACCCCGCGAACCGCTCGTTTCAGCCCGATCGCAGCCCGACCCGGACCGCCGATACGGGCCGTCAGGGGCCGCTGACGACGGGGCAATTAATCGTCATTCGCCGATTAACGATAGGAGGACCGGATGGGTCTATTCGAACGCCTGCTGACCCTTTGGGTCGCCCTGGCGACGGTCGTCGGGGTCTTGATCGAGGTCCCCGTCATGCTGTCGCTGGTCGCCTTTGCCAACCGCACGCGAGGGGTGTTCCCCGCCCGCACGCGAGCGTTGTTCCCTGCCCCGCAACCCGCCTAGAGGAGTTCCCCATGCCTGGCTACCGTTTCGATCGCGTGCTCTTCCTCTGCGTCGCCAACTCAGCCCGCTCCCAGATGGCGGAGGGACTGGCCCGAGCCCTGTTCGGCGAGGCCGTGACCGTGGAATCGGCCGGTTCCCAGCCGAGCCGGGTCAACCCCTATGCCATCCAAGTGATGGCCGAGTGGGACTTGGATATCCGCAACCAGGCCTCGAAGTCCGTCGACACCATCGACCCCGCCGGAGTGGATCTCGTGGTGACCCTGTGTGCCGAGGAGGTCTGTCCGGTCTTCCTCGGCCAGGCCCCGCGACTCCACTGGCCGCTCACCGACCCGGATCGCAAGGACGTGGAGCGCACGGAGGCCGAGCGGCTGGACGATTTCCGCCAAGCCCGAAACCAGATCCAGGGCCGACTCGAGGTGCTGAAGGCCCTGCGAGATATCCCGGCCGGCCCCACCCCTCAGTCATTCCAGGCGAGCCTCCACGTGCCGGATCTCGCCGCAGCCACTCGCTTCTACACCTGGCTCCTGGGCGAGGCGCCGACCACTTGGACCCATCGCCTCGTCGTCTTCACACCCGCCAACCTGCGGCTGAACCTCGTGCTGCGGCTCGTCGACGACCCCTCCCCGCAGCCCGACACCCCGCACCATTGGGGGATCGACGTCGGCTCCCGGGAGGCCGTCATCGCCGCCCAGCAGCGGGCGGAAACGGCGGGCTGGCCGATCCGCGAGCCCGCCCGAACCACCGGGCACAGCAACCCCCGTCACGAACTCTGGCTCACCGACCCCGGCGGAAACGCCATCGCGATCTACGCACACGGGACCGAGGCCGAACAGGCGGACCTGCCGGCGGACCGGGAACCGATGTCGCTGCGGTAGAATCCGTCATGGCGGTCGAATTGGACCCCACGCGAGGTGCCAGGATCGGGGTCACGAATGACGACGACGCGAAGACGTGACACCCACAAGGGTCATGATTCCGAGTCGCCCGCGGACCCATCTCGACGACCCCGACCGTCGCGGTCAAGCTGCAGGGCCAGCCCGTTTGGCGGAGGAAGGTATGCGCCTCTACGATTTCGAGTATTCCGGCAACTGCTACAAGGTCCGCCTATTCCTGGCGCTCATCGGTCAGGAGGCTGAGCGTGTGGCCGTCGATCCGATGCGTGGAGCGACCCGCGCCGCGGCCTTCCGAACAGTTAGCCCCCGGGGCAAGATCCCGGTCCTGGCGGATGGGCCGGTTACCCTGTGGGATTCCACGGCGATCCTGGTGTACCTGGCCCGGCGCTATGCCGGGCCAGGCTGGTTGCCGGACGACCCGGTCGCCGAGGCGCAGGTGATGCAGTGGTTGGCGGTGGCCCAGAACGAATTGCTCTATGGGCTGGCCCGCGCCCGCTTGACACGGCGGTTCGAACTCGGCTTCGATCTCGAAGCGTGTCAAGCCGAAGGGCGCCAGGGGTTGGAGGTGCTGGAGCAGGCGCTCGGTGAGCGCCCCTGGCTGGTCGATGAGCCAACCCTCGCCGACATTGCCTGTTACCCTTATGTCGGATTAGCCCCCGAGGCGGGGATCGAGCTCGGGCCGTACCCGGGGATCCGGGCTTGGCTGAGCCGCATCGAGGGGCTTCCCGGGTATATTCCCATGCCCGGGCTCGAGCGATCCGATTGAACCGCGGAGGCCGTTGCCATGGCAAAACATTGGCCGGGGATGACGGGCGTCGTCGCCGATTTGGAGGGGACGATTCTCCCGATCGCCTTCGTCATGGAGACGTTGTATCCGTTTGCCCGGGCGCGCATCCCCGACTACCTCGCCCGACACCGGGAGGACTCAGTGGTACAGGACCTTATGGCGGAGGTCCAGCGCCTCGCCGGGGTTCGGCTCGATGAGGCCGGCGTCGCCCGACAGCTCCTCGCCTGGCAGGACGCGGACGCGAAACGTCCGCCCCTCAAGCAGTTGCAGGGGATGATTTGGGCAGAGGGCTACCAAGGTGGGGCATTGCAGACGCCGATGTACCCGGATGCCATCCAGCAGTTGGAACGCTGGTCTCGGCACGGGCTGACCCTTGCGATCTACTCCTCGGGCTCGGCCCAGGCCCAGCGACTCATCCTCGGCCATACCCAGGCCGGCGACCTAACCCCCGGATTCCAGGCGTTTTTCGACACAGGCGTCGGACACAAACGCGAGACCGCCAGTTACCAGCAGATCGCCGCGCACTTGGACCATCCCCCGAGCCGGCTCCTATTCCTGTCCGACGTCCGCCAAGAGCTGGACGCCGCCCGCCGGGCCGGATGGGCCACCGCCTGGGTCGTACGCCAATCGGTCCCGGGCCCGGCGGCGGCCCATCGCCAGGTGACCGATCTGACCGCAATCGACGTGGATCCCTGAGGCCGTATCGAAGTCGCCGGCTTGAGCCATCCGCGGTCCGTTGTCCGCGGATGCTGCGGACGGTATCCTTAGGGTTTAGTCGGTGGATGGCCTCGCCTCCGCCCTGCCCGTTGCCCAGCCGATTCGGATCCTGCCGGTGCTGAACCCCATCGCCGATCTCGCCCAGACCCCGGAATTCCTCGCCGAGTGGCAGACCCTCCATCGGCGCCTGACCGAAAGCTCCTCGGCCGCAGCCCAACGTGCGGCCACGATCCTCGAACCGGCCCTCGATTCGGCGACGCCGCGACTGTCGGAGGGGGACGATCCCCTGTCGGCCTTGCCCGAACGCGTCATCCTAAGCCCCTTCCTCGGTCACTACACGGCGAGTCAACCGCAGGGCCTGGTCGAGCTGGCCGACAGCGGAGATCTGCAGCGATCCTACCCGGCCGGCCACCAGCGCCAGATCGCCGAGGGTCTGCTCGCTGACACCCCCGATGAACCGACGGCGATGCGGCGCTTGCGCCAGCATCGGTACCGGGAACTCGCCCGGATCGCTTGGCGCGACCTCGGCGGGCGGGCGGATACCGATGAGACCCTGCGCGAGCTCTCGGAGCTCGCCACCGGACTCATTCGAGCCGCCGCGGGCTGGGCCGAGGCGGCCGTGCGGGTCCGCCACGGCCAGCCGCGGGATGCCGCGGGGGAGCCGATGCAGTGGGTGGTCGCGGGCCTCGGCAAGCTCGGGGGCGACGAGCTGAATTTCTCCTCGGACATCGACCTCGTCTTCGCCTACCCCGAGGACGGCGAGACGGACGGCCCGCGCCCGCTCTCCAACCTGCAGTTCTTCACGCGTCTCGGCCAGCGCATGATCCGGCTGCTCGACGAACGAACCGAGGACGGCTTCGTGTACCGGGTGGACATGCGGTTGCGCCCCTGGGGTGACAGTGGGCCCCTGGCGATCGGCTTCGACGCCCTGGAAACCTATTGCCAACTCCATGGACGGGAGTGGGAACGCTACGCGTGGATCAAGGCCCGACCCCTCGTCGGTACGGAACGGGATTGTGAGGCGTTCGTCGAGCGGCTGCGACCCTTCGTGTATCGGCGGTATCTGGATTTCAGCGCCTTCGAGTCGCTCCGGGAAATGAAGGGCTGGATCCAGCAACAGGTGGAGCGCAAGGGGTTTCACGAGAACCTTAAACTCGGCCGCGGCGGGATCCGCGAGGTGGAATTCATCGCCCAGGGCTTTCAGTTGATCCGCGGCGGTCGGGAGCGGGCATTGCGGGCGCGCGGCACGCGGCGGGTCGTCACCGCACTCGCCGAACGCGGCCTATTGCCGGACTACGTCACCGAGGAGTTGCTAAGCGCTTACACCTTCCTGCGCCGGGCGGAAAACCGGTTGCAGATGCTGCGGGATCGCCAAGAGCACCAACTGCCCAGCGACCCCCTGGATCGGATCCGCCTGGCCCGAGCCATGGGCTATTCGGACTGGACGACCTTCTACGCGGCGCTGCAGCAGCATCGGCAACGGGTTCGGGAGCATTTCGAGCAGGTCTTCAACGCCCCCCAGCGGGATTCCGATACGGATCCCCAAAGCGAGCGACTCCAGCGTCTCTGGCAACAACCCCAGGACGTGGATGAGGCCAGCGCGGCGCTGATCGCGGCGGACTACGGGGATGAAGCGGAAACGGCCCGGGTTGCCCTGGAGCGATTGCGCGACAGCGGCCAATACCTTAATCTCAGCCGCCAGGCCAGCGACCGGCTCGACCGATTCATCCCGATGCTGATCGCCGCGGCAGGGACTCAGGAACACCCGGGCCTAGCCCTAGAACGGGCCCTGCGGTTGGTCCGCGCGGTGGCCCAGCGCAGCGTCTATCTCGCGCTGTTGATCGAACACCCCATGGCCCTCTCCCAGCTCGTGAAGCTGTGCGGTGTCAGCCCCTGGATCGCCGATCAACTGAGCCGACATCCCATCCTCCTCGATGAGCTGCTCGATCCGCGGACGCTCTACGCCCCACCCGATCGAGTCGGCCTCGAGGCGGAACTGGCCGAAGGCCTGACCCAGGCGGACGGGGATTTGGAGCAGCAGATGAATCGGCTGCGCCAATTCCAACAACGGAACACACTGCGGATTGCCGCAGCGGATATCGTCGGGGTCTTGCCGTTGATGCGGGTCAGCGATCACCTGACCCAGCTCGCGGAGGTGGTCCTCGCGACGGTGGTCGAACTGGCGCGCGAGCAGACGAAGGTCCGGCACGGCCAGCCCCGGGGCGCCGCCGGCCAGGGTGAGCCGCGGCTGGCGGCGGTGGCCTACGGCAAGCTAGGAGGCTTCGAGCTCGGCTATGGCTCGGATCTCGACCTGGTCTTTCTCCACGACGGATCGGGGGGGACCACGGACGGTCCGAAACCGGTGGACAACGGCGTCTTCTTCGCCCGCCAGGCCCAACGGATCCTGCACATGCTCGGGGCCCGGACCGAAGCGGGCATCCTCTACGAGGTGGACACGCGGCTGCGCCCCAATGGACCGTCCGGCCTGCTGGTGAGCACCCTGGAGGCCTTCGCCCAGTACCAACGCGAGGCGGCCTGGACCTGGGAGCACCAGGCCTTGGTCCGAACCCGCCACATCGCGGGAAACCCCGCGCTGGGGGAGCGCTTCGCCGCCGTGCGCGCCGAACTCCTCGCGCAACCGCGGGATCGCCAGGCCCTGGCCCAAGCGGTGGCGGCGATGCGCGCCCGCCAGCTTCAGGAGTTGGCACCGAGGAGCGGCTTCGAGGTCTCGCTCAAGCATGCACGCGGCGGGATAGGGGACATCGAGTTCCTGGTGCAATATGCCGTACTGGGCTGGGCCCATGAGATCCCGGCCTTGACCCACTATCCCGACAATATCCGCCTACTCCAAACCCTGGCGGACAAGGCTTTGCTGCCCCGAACCGAGGCGGAGCTACTGATCGACGCCTATCGCGCCTACCGGGCCCGCGGCCATCGCCTCGCGCTCCAGGGACAACCGATGACCGTCCCGGAGGACACCTTCCGGGAGCTGCGGGCGGGGATCACGCGGATCTGGAACCGCTGGTTCGAGGCCGACGCCCCGATGCCGTCGTCCTGACCTGCGGATCGGCTCGACCACCCCCATTCGGTACGCGCACCGGTCGGGACCCGCAGCCGATCGCCACACCGGGGGGACGACCCCGCATCGCCGGACCGACCGGGATCCAATCACAACCGATCGAGCGGCCAAGCCCGGGGCGATCACCCGCACCGGAACAACCGGCGGCCGCATCGCCGAGCTAATCGAGGGGGAAACGCATGATGTCGATGGCCGATCGCGATGGCCTGATCTGGATGAACGGGGAGCTGATCCCCTGGCGAGAAGCCCAGGTCCACGTCCTGACCCATACCCTGCATTACGGGATGGGCGTGTTCGAGGGGGTGCGGGCCTATCCGACCGAGCAGGGGCCGGCCATCTTCCGGTTGGGGGATCATACCCGCCGGCTATTCGACTCGGCGCGCATCCTCAACATGCGCCTACCCTACCCCCCCGAGACCCTCAATCAGGCCCAGCAGGACGTGATCCGCGCGAACCACCTGGATGGGGCCTACATCCGGCCCATGTGCTTCTACGGCCCGGAAGGGATGGGGTTGCGCGCCGACAACCTGCAGGTTCATTGCATCGTGGCCGCCTGGCCCTGGGGCGCCTATCTCGGAACCGAGAGCATCGAGCGAGGGATCCGAGTGCGGACCTCATCCTACACCCGGCATCACGTCAACATCACCATGTGCAAGGCCAAGGCCAACGGGAACTACATGAATTCCATGTTGGCACTTCAGGAGGCCTTGGCGAGCGGGGTCGACGAGGCCATGCTGCTCGACAACGAGGGCTACGTCACCGAGGGCAGCGGCGAGAACATCTTCCTGGTCCGTGAGGGCGTGCTTTATACTCCCGAGCTGACTTCCGCCTTGGATGGCATCACGCGACGCAGCATCCTGACCTTTGCGGCCGAAGCGGAGATCCCTGTCAAGGAGAAGCGGATCACCCGAGATGAGGTGTACATCGCCGACGAGGCCTTTTTCACTGGCACCGCCGCCGAGGTAACGCCGATCCGGGCGGTGGACGGTCGCGTCATCGGAGACGGTGATCGGGGGCCGATCACGAAACGGCTGCAGACCCGATACTTCGATGCCGTCCACGGCCGCCTCCCGGCCTATCAGGAGTGGTTGACGCCCATCGGACGCAACCCATAACCCGTCTCGGGATCCATCGGATACCACGGCGCACCCGGCCAACGGCACGCGCCCCCGCGTTCGCCGTGCCGTGAATCCCTAATGCTCCTTACCTCCCGTTCAATGACGAGGCGTGTTCATGGTGAATCCCCACACCGCCGACGACCCTAAGGGCCTCGGCACCCCGAATGCTGAGGCCGACGTCGTCGTCACCCCCGACGAGCTGCCGGTCCATTGCCCGCTGCCCGGTCGCACCCTCTGGAACTCCCACCCCCGGGTGTATATCCCACTGGATGATCCGGGTGATACGGCTCGCTGCCCCTATTGCGGTGCCCTGTATCGGCTCGAGGCCACGCAATAGGCCACGCCTCAGCCCCTCGGCTGCGGATACGCGCGCGGCACCGACGCGCCGGTGTCCCGAGCCAAGGACGTGCGGGGTTAGGGCCGGGTCGACGGCCTTACCCCGCGTCCCATGCGATGGGCTCAAAGCGGTAGCCGAAGCCATCGATATCCCGTTGGAAGTGGCGGCCGACCGCCTCGGCCGTCGCGTCGTCGTAGTAGGCGCGGAAATCCTCGCCGCGATCCCGAGCCCGCCGCCGGTGCGGGAGATGGGGGATACGCCGAAAGCCGATCCGTCGACCGATCGTTCGGTAATCCGCCTCCAGATTCTCGTACCGACCCACGAAGTCCACCAGAAGCGTCCCGTCCAAACCGACGAGATAGTCCATCTGAGGCTGGATCGAGGTGTCAATGTGAAACTGGTACGGCCGTTCCGGGTTCAGCTTCCAGCGCATGAACCCCTTGAAGTCCCGATGCCCCGCGACCAAGTGGGGGCGTTCCCGCCGGAGATGGTGGTAGGAGCTCACCTGCAGATCCCAAGGATTGCGGACGAAGGCGAACTTGAACAGGGACTGGAAAAATGGCTGAGGCAGCAGTTCGTGGGCTGCGACGATGCGCGCGTGCCGGGGCAGCTTGGCACCGATCCGATGGCCGCTCCAATGACTGAACCGACTGCATAGATACTGAAACGGATACCAGGGGTCCCGCCAGCGCACCCGGGCCAGTGCATGGCGCACGCTGGTCCCACCGGTCTTGGCGATGTGCACGAAAAGAAAGCGGTAGCGAACCGATAACAACATGATCGGGGCGGCCTGAAACAGCAAGCGAAAGAGGGAAAGAATCGGCGTCGACCCGAAGCGGGCGATGGACACCGCGCTTTGCGCCCCATAGCTCGACCGAGTTCCGTTCACCGGGAGAACACCGTGTCCCAAAACCTGGATTTTAGTCACGTCAGTCAGGAGATCCGCAACATCGTCAGCCGGCGCCGCGAGCTCATGCTCTTCCTGGGCTCCTTGTTCGCCGCGCTCGGGCTGTATCTCCAGAACATCCTCCAGGGGAACCTCCCGGCGCCCTTAGCGGCTCTGGAGAATCAGGCGTTCCTGACCTACGCCCTTTTCCTGTTCATTCCGACGCTCATCATCGCCCTGCGGATCCTCCGCCTCCACGGCGGCATGATCATCAACGGGGTGCGCTACGCCCACATCCTGCAGGCCCACGGCTGGGCAGCCGATCCGATCCGGGCGCAACGCCTCAACCCGGCCGGTGTTTCCAGTCAGCTCTTTGGGTTGACCGCGCTGTTGAGCGGGCTTGCCGCGGCGCTGGTGGTCTCGGCCCTGCACGGTAGTCCCCTCCTGGTGGCGGCAACCGGCTCGGTGGTGGTCATCGGACTGCTCGCCGGGTTCGTGTATCACCACCGCCAGGCGGGCCGCTTCGCGGAGACCGGCCGGCAGGGCGCGACCGTCGAGCCCGTCGACCCGGAAGCGGTGGAGGACCACATCGCGGCCAGCCTCCAGGATGCCAACCAGGACATGCTAACCACCCTCGCCTTCGTCGGCCTCATCCTATTCTCCGTCTTCGAGAACCTCTCCGGCCTGGGATCCATGGAGCCGCTGCAAACCGACATCGCGCCGGCGCAGGTGGAACGCCTGGGCCCCTGGCTGTATTCGGTGCTTCTGCTCGTCACCTGCCTCATTGGGCTGGTGATCTACCTGCGCCTGGCCCTGAGTATCGGCTATTTTTCCGTCACCCTGGACCCAAACGATCGTCCGTTCCGCCCCTTGGCGCTGACGGATTCGCAACTCGGGTATTGGCTGCTGGTCTTCTTTGTCGCCGTTGGCAACCACCTGTTCTGGTTTCCGATCTTCGGCACGCAAAACGTCTTGTGGGTATTGGATGGGGTCCTGATGCTCGGGCTCATCACCCTGTATCCGCTGCTCCAGTGGCACGCCGGCCGTCGCCTCAAACCGCGGGCGGTCTGAGGGCGAGCCAGAGCATCGTCCCGTCTCGACTCAAGGGTCGTTTCGGGATGAGATAGTCGGCCCGATACCGCCAACGGAAGAACCAGCGGTTGAACCAGAAGCCATGCCGATGATTGACCGCCGTGGTGGCACTGGCGAGGACCCCGGTGTAGCCCGGTGTCGCCCGGACGGCCCGCAAGACCCGGAGACCGGCGAGCTCCGTCTCCATGGAGATGTCCGTGATGACACCGTCGTAGTGCGGATGATGCGACTGGAACGCGGCGATGCCACTCGCCGCATCCCGACAGCGGGTGATCCGCTCCGAGGCGAGCCCCAGGCCCTCCGCCAGCAGTCCCGCGTAGCGATCGTTATCGTCGATCAGCAGGACCGAGGTCAATACCGGGGGGGACGCCAGCGGATGGCCGAACCAATGGGTGTAGGCAGTCATGGATCAAGTTCCTGGGTCGGACGGGAATCCCATCGCACGCTAGCGAGTCGTGACGGCGATCGATAGATACCCTCAGCGATTGTCCCCCGCAAAACGCCGCTCAAGCTGGATTCCCCCAAAGGCGTTGCGCCCCGGGGCCGGTTCGAAGAACCGGTCACCGAAGGCGTTCACCCGCACGTTGTCCGGATACTCGGTGGCCGCGAGGTTATTGACACCCACGAACACCCGACCCGTCCAGGGGCCGTTGTCGTGTTCAACGCCGGCCCGGAGATCGACGACCGTATAGCTCGCGATCTCCGTTTGATTCCGATCGTCGGCCATCAGGCCGTGGATGGAACGCAGCTCACTCACCGCGTAGCCGCCGCTCCCGTGATCGTAGCGCAGCCGCCCGAAGAGCTGGTGCCGGGGCACCCCCGGGATACGATTGCCGCTCAGGTCTCCACCCTCGGGTGTACTGAAGGTGTCGAAGATGGCATCCAGGTAGGCGTAGGATACCTGAGTCTCCCAACCGAGGGCCGGCCGGGTCGTCACCACCGCTTCCACGCCGCGGCGGGTCGACGATCCGGCATTGCGGAAGAAGACCCGACCGGGGTTATCCGCGGTCTCGAACGGGACGAGCTCATCGCTCACCTCGATCCAAAAACCCACCAGCTCCAACTCCGAGCGCAGCAGGCGGAGGCTGCGCAGCCCGATCTCGTAGTCGATCGCCCGCTGCGGCTCCAAGTCGGTATTGAACCCGCCGCTCCCGGAGGGATCGGCCAACTCCGTGGTGGTCGGCGTCTGGAAGCCGGTCGCGACCCGCGCAAAGACGGACACCTCGCCGGGTAGCTTCCGAGTGAGGCCCACATTGAAGCTCGGCTGGGTGAAGGTGATGGCGTCGGAGTCGTCCCCATCTCCACCAAAGCGATCTTCGACATCGAAACGCACCCGATCATAGCGCGCCCCGAAGCGCAGGACCCATGGCCCGGGACCCGCCAGGCGATTCTGCAGAAACAGGCCCGCCGCGGTCACCCGCTCCCGTTGGTCGAAGACCCGGGCTCCCCGATCGCCCGCCTCGTTATCGAAGCGTTGCCGATCGTCCGCTTGCCAGTCCCCATCGAGTCCGAGGCGCACGGTGTAACGCGGGGCGTCATCCGCACCATACGTCGCTCGATAACCAAGGCTGCCGCCCACGACCCAACGATCGAATTCAACCTGGCCCCCGTCGGTAAACGGCAAACGATTGGCGAAATCGCGATGGATGAGGTAGGGGCTCGCCTCGATCACCCCGTTGGACCCAGCCAACCGATGCCGGAGTCGCCCCCCGAGGGTCGTCTGCTCGACGGTCTCACCCGCATCGAAGGTCACGTTACGCGTTCGCGCCCGATCCCGATCGCTGGCTACTTCATCGGCCGTCAGGCCACCCGGGTCCTGGGCCTCGGGGGCATTGAGGTGAGTCAGCCAGAGGGTGGCATCGCTCGAGGCCCCCCAGCGACGCCCGAGGCGCAAGGTGAACTGCTGGTTCTCCGCACGGCTATGATCCCGGAATCCGTCCAAGGTCAGCCAGCGGGCCCCGAGACGCAGATCCCAGGGATCCGCGCGCCCCCCCCCCTGAACCGACCCGGCGCGCAAGCCGTAGGAACCGGCGGTAACCCGCCCCTGAAGCGCCGGGGTCGGCGGGGCCCCCGTGGTCGTGATAGCGACCACACCCCCCGCCGCATTGCCGTACTGCGCCGATGCCGGGCCCCGGATCACCTCGATCCGTTCCACCGTGCTCGGATCCAGGATATCAAGGGCGCTTTGGCCATCGGGCAAGGTCAGGGGAATCCCGTCCACCCAGACCTGGATCCCGCGAACCCCGAAGCTCGCCCGAGCGCCGAAGCCACGCAGGGACAGCCGCAGATCTTGGGCGAAGTTATACCGGTTTTGGGCGAAGAGGCCGGGCACACCGGCCAAGGCGTCGCCGATCCCGAGCCGGGCCCGCCCCTGCCGCACGCGCGTCCCCGGGATCGTCGATAACGCGCCCGGATAGGTGGCCAAGGGCGCTTCGAGGCGGGGACTCGTAACCTCAAGCCGGTCCAGGACCGTCGATGGAGGGCTGGGATCAGCGGCGGCCCCGGCGGGTAACGACCCGGTGAGACCGCCGATGAATACAAGGGCTCGGGGCATCCAACGCAGGGGCAACGTCATGGCATGACTCCGGATCGCTCAGCAGGGAGGCAGACGGGGCTTCGACCAACAAAGCCCCCGCCACAATCCCAGCCAACGACCCAAGGGGCCGAGCCGGCCCGCTACGCCGGATTCGCCGGCCGATAGGGGCCGCTGCCCATCGGTTCGCCCAAGCCCCTCGGTGAACGCGCGTTGTCATCTCGCCGAAGTCCCCCCCATACCGCCCACTTCGTCTTTCGCGAATCCCCCCGCCAGGCCGGGGAATGACGCCGTTCCGGTAACCGCCCCAAACCCGACGATCGGCCCGAAACACAATCCGGAACCCCAATCGATGCGGATCGATAAACGACGATTTGGCTCCTTGACGAATAACGCGTCGGTTCAGCGGCGGGCTGCGCAGCGGATCGTCCGCTGCAACCGATTGTTATGCCGAATTACGTCGTACATCCGTCAGTGAATCATCATTGTTCCGGCCATTCCTAGCAAGAACCCTAATATGGCCCCAATCGCCGGGAAGCTCTTACGGCTCATGTGCGCGTCAGGTGCGATGTCTTCGAAGATCAAGTAAAGGATGCCCCCGCTACAAAACAGCAAGACGGGCGCCAGAACCTGGTTGCTGCCCGACAGCCAGGCAAAGCCGATCCACGCGGCTAGCGGCCCTAACAACGGTGCCAATAGAAACATCGTCCACAAACGCCGCCGGGATATTCCGCTTTCACGCATTTCGTGATAGGCCGCAAACCCCTCGGGCATGTTTTGCAGCGCAATCAGCGCCGCCAGCAGGTACGCGACATTCGAGCTATTTGCGGCGGCAACACCCAGCAGTATCGCTTCGGGAAAGAAGTCCAGCACCATTCCCATGAACTGCGAGGCCGTACTGCGCGTGCGCATGGTCCATGCACTGAATTGCCAGAATAACAGCCCTCCCAGGGCGAATGAGAGGGATGCCAGAAGCACTGACGAGTTCTGCATGCCGCGCGGGATCAGGACCAGCGCAATCGCCGCCAGTAGCGCACCCCCCCCGAAATACGATACGAAGCTATCCAGCTCCCGCCGGCGACAGAATGCCGCCAACTGCGGTGTCATGGAAACCAGTGCTCCCGCTGGTATGGATAAACCCGCTAGCAATGCTAATGCCAAGGCGACTTCCAGGGATATCATCGGCAATGTGCTTTGTCTGCCGTTTTCATGTCGAAGCGATATATCTCCACGGATAGAATCTAACGATAATCAGGGTTTGGGTGGTCAAAACGACAGCCGGCATCCCACGCGCTGCGTTGATTGCCGTGCGCCGGAACGCCACCCGCCTCTTTCAACAGCCGCGCCATGTGCATCAGGTTCCAGGTCATGAACGTCGTATTGCGCTGGGTAAAGTCATTTTGCGGCCCGCCAGAGCCCTGATCGGCATACGAGGCCCCCGGCCCCGCCTCGCCGATCCAACCCGCATCGGCCTGCGGCGGTATGGTATATCCGAGATGTTGCAGGGCATAGAAAATCGTCATCGCACAGTGTTTCACGCCATCCTCGTTGCCGGTAATGATGCATCCGGCAACGCGGCCATAGTACACAGACTGGTCCTGGTCATTAAGCTTGCCGGATTCGCCGTAAAGGCGCTCAATGACGCGCCGGCACACAGAGCTTTCCTCGCCCAGCCAGATGGGTGTGCCAATGACAAGAATGTCAGCGTTCATCACGTCTTTGCACAGCTCAGGCCAATCGTCACGCTCGAAGCCATGCTCGCGCATGTCGGGATACACACCGGGCGGCAAGTCGTAGTCAACCGCCCGTATTTTCTTCACCGTGACAGCGTTCGCCTGCATGATCGCCTCGGATATCTCCATCAGCTTTTCGGTGTGCGAGAGCTGACCGCTCGGTTTCAGCGTGCAGTTGATGAACAGTGCAGAAAGGCTGGAAAAGTTGAACGAGTGTCCTTCACAGAGGGCGATTTGTTTTTCGTTCAGTGTCATAAGTCGGGTCCTCCTGATGTGGGCGTTAGAGCAATAGTAGGGGCATAACGTCGCAGTTCAGCCGCGCATGTCTAGGGCGTCGGCTGGAACCGGTTTTTAGAGGCCGTCTGCTCCAAACGTTCTGAGAGCCAGATCTTGATAATTGATCCTGATTACCGACGTTCTTCAGCCATTTTTAGGAAGCGGTACGGCATAGGCGGCG
>CAYFWJ010000002.1:0-85145 GCA_964346755.1 uncultured Ectothiorhodospiraceae bacterium | reverse complement strand
GCGTGAACATCACTTCCGCGAGGACCACAAGCAAGGCACCCCGTCCCAACCCCATCAGGGCCGGGTCGCCATCATCGGGCCGAATGCTCATGCCCTGCGGTCCGGCGATCGCCCCGAGGATCCAACGGGCCCTCCGGGTGATCCGCTCAGTGTGCTAGTCTTCGTCAAATCGGTTGTCCTCTCGGTGGGTCCGAGCGGCTGACCGTCCCTACGCATGATGCCTCACCTTTCTTCGCGGCCCATCGCGACGCCGGGGAGGCGTTCGAGGCACGCACCCAATCCATTGGCTCAAACCCGAGGCGTTCGCTCGATGAGTACCAATCAAACCGCAGTGGACTTCGATCAGGAGCTGCTAACCCGCTACGATCGGGCCGGGCCCCGCTATACCTCGTACCCGACCGCCGTGCAGTTCACGGAGGACTTCGCCGAAGCCGACTATCGGGAAGCGGCTATTCGCTCCAACGCCGCCGGCCGTCCCCTGTCTCTGTATGTCCACATCCCCTTCTGTGACACGGTCTGTTTTTACTGCGCCTGCAACAAGATCGCGACCAAGGATCACAGCCGGGCCGTTGTCTACCTGGAACGACTCCTCAAGGAGATCCAGATGCAGGGAGCGCTCTTCAGCTCGGAGCGCGTCGTGGAACAGCTTCATTTCGGTGGCGGGACACCGACCTTTCTGACCCTGGACGAGATGGAACAGGTCATGACGGCCTTGAGGGAAAACTTCCAATTGCGGGAGGACGACGGCGGCGAATACTCGATCGAGATCGATCCGCGCGAGGCCGATGCGGAGCGGGTCGCCGGTCTGCGGCGCCTCGGTTTCAATCGCATGAGCATCGGGATACAGGACCTGGACCCGACGGTCCAAAAGGCCGTTAACCGGAACCAAACCGAGGCCGAAACGGTTGAAGTCTTCGACGCCGCGCGCCGAGAAGGGTTTCGCTCCCTGAACCTCGACCTGATCTATGGCCTCCCCCATCAAAACGCCGAGCAATTCCTCGCGACGGTCGACCGGGTCATCGCCATGGGGGCGGACCGCCTCTCGGTGTTTAACTACGCCCATCTCCCGGACTACTTCAAGCCGCAGCGGCGGATCAACGAGGCGGATCTGCCGTCGGCGGCCGAGAAACTCCGCATTTTCGGCTCAACCATCGATCGACTCCAGCAGGCCGGGTACGTGCACATCGGCATGGACCACTTCGCGCGCCCCGAGGACGAGCTGACGATCGCCCAATCCCGCGGCGACCTGACCCGCAACTTCCAGGGCTATTCGACCCGCGGCGATTGCGACTTGATCGGCCTCGGCAACACCTCCATCGGCAAGGTGGATGACACCTACAGCCAGAATGTCCGGGAAGTGGAGGACTATCAGGCCCGCATCGACGCAGGCCGGCTACCGGTATTCCGCGGCATCCGCCTCAGCTGGGAGGACCGCCTGCGGCGCGCCACGATCCTGGAGCTGATGTGCCACTACCGCCTGCAGTTCGAGTCCCTGGACCAGGCCTGGGGCATCGACTCCCGGAACGACTTTGCCGAGGAATTAGCCAGCCTCAATACCATGCAGGACGATGGGTTGGTCATCATCGATGAAGAGGGGATCCGCGTGACGGGGCGAGGGCGATTGTTGATCCGCAACATCGCCATGACCTTCGATCAGTACCTGGCCGCAGAGAAGGGGCCGCGTTACTCAAAGGTGATCTAAGGTGATCTAATCTTGTTCGAGTTCCGGTTAGCGGGCCGGCCCGCTAACCGGTTCGGCGCTCCATAAGACCGACCTTTCAGCCAACCCGTCGCCGCCCGGTGGGTCGGCGGCCGACGGGTGATCGCCTCAGCGACGAGGGCCCGACTGCCAGGCTTAGCTTACTCCGCTGTCACGGGCGTCCAGCCGGCGTCCATGCGCCGGAGCCGTTCCTGAACGGCGGCACGGATGCCCGCGGCATCGAGGCCCACGTGGTGCAGGAGTTCTCCCCGCTCGCCGTGCTCCACGAAGGCATCGGGGATCCCTAAATGCAATAGGGCGACATCGATGCCCTGCGCGGCCAGAACCTCTCCGACGCCGCTCCCGGCCCCACCGGCAACCGCATTCTCCTCCACGGTGACAAGCAACCGGTACTCCGCCGCCGCTGCCCGAATCGCGGCATGATCCAAGGGCTTGACGAAGCGCATATTCAGGACCCCGGCATCGCGTTCCTCGGCAACCTCGAGGCACGCCGAGACCGGATCACCGAAGGCGAGGAAACAGACATCACCCCGACCCCGCCGCCGCCATTCCGCCTGACCGATGGGCAGCGGTTGGACTTCACTCGGGCAGGCCACGCCCGGCCCCCGGCCGCGCGGGTAACGCACGGCGGCCGGCCCGTCGTGCTCGAGGCCCGTCTGCAACATCCGTTGGCTCTCGGCCTCATCCGCTGGGGCCATCAGGACGAGATGGGGAATCGTACGCAGGAAGCTGAGATCGAAACTCCCCCCGTGGGTCGGCCCGTCCGGCCCAACGATGCCCGCCCGATCGATGGCGAAGAGCACCGGTAGCTTCTGCAACGCCACGTCGTGAATGAACTGATCGTAGGCCCGTTGCAAGAAGGTGGAATAGATCGCGACCACAGGGTGGAGGCCCTCACACGCCATACCGGCCGCGAGGGTGACCGCATGCTGCTCGGCGATACCGACATCGAAATAGCGATCCGGATAGCGGTTCTCAAACTCGATGAGTCCCGAGCCCTCGCGCATCGCCGGGGTAATCGCCACCAAGGTCGGGTTGTGGGCCGCCGCATGGCAGATCCAATCGCTGAAGACCTCGGTATAGGTCGGTTGGCTCGGCTTGCCGCTGCTCGCCGGCAACCCCTCACACAGATCGAAGGGCTTGACCCCGTGATAGGAGACCGGGTTGGCCTCCGCTTGCGCGTATCCCTTGCCCTTACGAGTGACGACGTGGAGTAACCGCGGCCCCTCGAGTCCGTGTAGATTGCTGAGGATACGGACCAGGGCGTCCAGGTCGTGGCCATCCACCGGCCCGTAGTAGTCGACCCCGAGCTCTTCGAAAAACCCCCCCGGGATCACCATATTCTTGACCTGGTCTTTGGTGCGGCGGGCGAGCTCCCAGACCGGGGGCATCTGGCTGAGCACCCGTCGACCGCCTTCCCGCATCGTGGCGTAGAGCGGGCCAGACAACAGGCGAGTCAGGTACTGGGACATCGCCCCGACGTTGGGGGAGATGGACATCTCGTTGTCATTGAGGACGATGAGGACATCCCGGTTGAGATCTCCGCCATGATTCAAGGCCTCGTAGGCCATCCCCGCCGTCATAGCCCCATCTCCGATGATCGCAACGACCTTACGGGAATCGCCCCGCAAGTGGCTCGCCGCGGCCATCCCAAGACCGGCACTGATCGAGGTGCTGGCGTGCCCGACACCGAAGCTGTCGTAGGCACTCTCGTCGCGCTTGGTGAATGGGGCGAGGCCATTCCGTTGGCGGATGGTCGCCAAGCGGTCACGACGACCGGTCAGGATCTTATGGGGATAGCTCTGATGGCCAACATCCCAGATCAAGCGATCCCGCGGCGTATTGAAGCAGTAGTGCAGGGCCACCGTGAGCTCCACGGTCCCCAGATTCGCCGCGAAGTGCCCGCCACTCCGGGCCACAGACTCGATCAAGAACCCACGCAATTCCGCCGTGAGGCGATGCAGGGTGCTGGCCGAGAGGTGACGTATGGATTCGGGACCGTCGACCTCATAGAGAAGGGGATACTCAGTGCTGGCGGTCATAGGGATGTCGGTTCGCGTTGGCCCGGGTCACCACAGGCGTTCGAGCAAAGGTTCGCTTCCCCGGTCGGGGAAAAACCGCGGGGGGGACGTCGGCACGCATTCGTCCCAATGCCGGTAATAATGGACGGGAACCGACGCGCTGTCGAGGTTGCGAGGGTTCGACACCCCCCTGGCGACGGGCCCGCCGAGGCGCGCCTTCCGCGCGCTCAGTCGCTGGCACAATCCCGGAAGAACGACGGGGCGGCGAGGGCTTGACGACATTGCTCGATCGCCTCGGGCCCTTGCCCCTCTTGGACTTGCCCCAGCAGTTCTCGCGCCGGGGCACATGCCGGCGCATCGGCGCATGCCTCGTTCGATCCACACACCTTGGTCACGAGGCGACGACAGGCATTCAGGGTTCCCGTCCCGCTCGGGCACGCCATAAAATAATTCGGATTTGTCAGGGCCCGGGCACACCGGCAGAGGACGTATTCTTCAGAACCTTCGGCCTCCTCCGTACCCCGGGCCGCGCGAAGCTGACGGGCGATGCCACAGGCCTCTCGATCGGCGCACGACCCGCCGGGACCACAAACCCGATTGACCAAACGGGCACAGGGTTGCGGACCCGCCTGGTCCAAACCGGGGCAGGCGAACTCCTCCCCCGCGCCGAGGGCTCGGGTACGCTGCACCGTGCCATGGCGGATGATCAACACCCGACCGTTCGCCAGGCGGTGGACTCCATCCCACAGCAACCGACGCTCACCGCGCTCGACGCGATAGGCCCGTCCACTCGCGGAATCGACCTGGATTTCGGTCCCATCCGCGGCTTCATACGCCTCCCAAGGGGCCGCGAATACCGCCACCGGTGGCGAAAGCCCGATCAGCAACACGACGACGGCCATTAGGGCGAAGCCATGCAGGGCCGGGGGACCCACTCGGGCGTCGCGGCCCGTGGAGGGACGGCCAGCGGACTCATGGCTCACGGTAGGGACACTCCGGGTTGAGGCACTCCCCGTAGATGATGAGGGAGTGGCTGGTGATGCGGAATCCACGGTCCTCGGCGATCGCGCGCTGATGTTCCTCGATCACATCATCGACGAACTCTTCAATGCGCCCGCACTGGACGCAAATGATGTGATCGTGGTGTTCGCCGCGGTTGAGCTCGAATAGCGCGAGAGTCCCGTCGAAGTAATGCCGGGTCACCAACCCAACCGACTCGAATTGTGTGAGTACCCGGTAGACGGTAGCCAAACCGATCTCTTCACCCTGCTCAAGGAGGATCTTGTAGATATCCTCCGCGCTGAGGTGTCGCTTCTGTTGGCGATGCGTGAGGATCTCTAGAATCTTCAACCGTGGCAGGGTAACCTTCAGCCCCGCTTTTTTAAGCTCTTGCTGCGCCTCCACGACCTATTTGCCTCCGAGCGCTGCGGTAAACGAATGGGGCTGTTCGGCCGCGTCGCATGCGGGCGAACGGCACGATCGGTGCCGGTTTCAGGGGCACAACATCCGATGATCCAACCCACGACACAGGGGGACGAACCGATGTCACCAATCCGCCCGATGAGCGGTCACCGTATCCGGATGGGTGCGGTCCTCGCCTGCCTCTACGGCACCACCGGCTGCGCCCTGTTGCCCCTGCCGGGCTGGCTGCACCCTCATCAGCCGGAGATTCAACAGGGCAATGTCCTGGAACCCGAGGCCATTGCCCGACTCGAGGCTGGGATGGATCGCAGCCAGGTACGGTTCGTCCTCGGCCCCCCGCTCCTGACGGATCCCTTTCACCCGGACCGTTGGGATTATCTCTACTATCGACAGCCGGATCGAGGTCGGCTGGAGCGAAAACAGTTGACCCTTCACTTCGAGGATAATCGACTCACGCGCATCGTACGCGGCGAAGGGATCGATACGAAAACGAAGACGGAGTGATCGGGGTTTGCACCGTCGCAGACCGGATCACCGGTCCCGGGACGCCCGCTGACGCCGCGCCGCCTTCGGATCCGCGCGCAGGGGGCGATAGATCTCAACCCGGTCATGGGGTCGAAGGGTGTCATCCAATCGACCCACCTTCCCAAAGACCCCGACCTTATTATGGCTTAGGTCGATTTCGGGGAAGTCTTCTAGGATACCGGACACCCGAATCGCCTGCTCGAGCGTACTCCCCGCCAGCACCTGGACCCGCCGAAGCGTCTGCCGCTCCGGCCGGGCGTAGGCGACTTCCACGTCGATGCATTCCGGCTCATCAGGGAGCCCGTCGGGCCTCGCGTCCATAGAGATCCCGAGCTCGGCGCACAAAGGAATCCACCAGACTGTTCGCGATCGATTGAAAGATCGGGCCAAGGGCCATACTCATGAAACGATTCGCGAACTCGAACTCCAGATCCAAGGTGACCTGGCAGCTGTGCTGGCCGCGCGCTTCGAAGGTCCAGAAGCCTTCGAGATGCCGGAACGGTCCATCAATGAGCCGCATCTCGATCATCTTGTGGGGCCGGAGTAGATTGCGCGTCGTGAAGACCTTATCGAGGCTTCCCCGGGCCATCTCGATGCTCGCACGCACCTCATCACGATCCCGGGCGTGGACGCGGGTCGAGCGGCACCACGGGAGAAACTCAGGATACGCCTCGACGTGGTCGACGAGTTCGAACATCGAGTGCGGCGGATACGGGACGGTGGCGGTACGGTGAATCGAGGTCACGACAAGGCCTTAAACAAGGTAGCGATGAACACAAGGGCAATGCCGCTGGGTGCGACGTAACGGATGACGAAGCGCCAGACCGCATACCCCCCCGATGACAATGCAAGTTCGTCACGGGTTGCCGGCTGCGACATCAGCCAACCGGCGAAGATCGCGATGAGCAGCCCGCCTATCGGTAGAATGATCTTGAAGCTCAAGAATTCCAAGAGTTCGAAGATATTCAGACCACCGATTACGCTAAGATCCGACCAGTAGTTGAAGGACAAGACGCTGCCTAGCCCCACAACCCAAGTCACGGCCGCCGCCCAAACGGTGGCCTGGACACGACTGATATTCCGATTCTCGACCAGATAGGCGACCACGGGTTCCATCAGGGAGATCGCCGAGGTCCACGCCGCAAAGGTCAGCAACAGGAAGAAGAGCGTCCCGAAGAACGTGCCCCAAGGCATCGTGCCAAAGGCGAGCGGGAGGCTGACGAAGGCGAGACCCGGCCCTTCAGCTGGATCGATGCCGTTGGCAAAGACGATGGGGAAGATCGCGAGCCCGGCGAGCACGGCGACGAGGGTATCGAGGAGCACGACACTGCCGGAGGTCCCCGCGATGGAGGACTGGCCCGGTAGGTAGGAGCCGTAGATCATGATCGCCCCCATCCCCAAACTCAGGGTGAAAAAGGCCTGCCCCATTGCGGCGAGGACGGAATCCCAAGTCAATTGCCGAAAGTCCGGTTGGAACAGATAACGGGCGGCCTCATCGAAATGACCGGTACTGACGGCGTAACCAATCAGGATCAACAGAATCAAGAAGAGGCCGGGCATGAGGGACAATACGGCATACTCCAGGCCGCCCCGAACGCCCCGGGAGACGACAATCCCGACCAGGACCATGAACACCGTATGCCACGCGAGGAGCCGTTCGGGATCGTCGAGCAACGCATTGAAGATCCCTTGGGCGGCCTCCGCCGTGACCCCCTCGAACAACCCGTTCGCCATGCGCACCGCATAGGCCACTCCCCAACCGGCGATCACACTGTAGAAGGACAGGATGAGAAACCCCCCTAGGACTCCCCACCAGCCAAGGAGCTGCCAGGCGGGATGTCGACCTTCCTCATGCGCCAGATACCGCATGGTATTAATGGGACTGCGACGACCCCGGCGACCGAGCAGGATCTCGGCGATCATCACCGGGAGACCGATGAGCAGAATACAGGCCAGATAGACCAAGACAAAGGCACCGCCACCGTTCTCCCCGGTCACGTACGGGAAGCGCCAAACGTTGCCGAGCCCCACCGCCGAACCCGCTGCAGCGAGGATAAACACGAGACGCGAGGACCATTGCCCATGTATCGACTCACGGGTTTCCGCCATTCGCGGGTACTCCTCTCCAAATAAAAGTTGGCGAATTGTCGAGGATTCGTCGATCGGACTCAACCGCAGCCGACTGGCTTCAAACCCAGCGACCCAACACGTTAGTATGGAAAGTTATGGCCAAGAAAAGCAAATCGGGCAGTGGGAGCCCTACGATCGCCCTCAACAAGAAGGCCCGCTTCAACTACCACATCGAGGAACGGTTCGAGGCTGGCCTTGCGCTCGAAGGTTGGGAAGTCAAGAGCCTACGTGCGGGCCGAGCGCAACTCAACGATGCGTACGTCGGCATTCGACACGGCGAGGCCTGGCTCTTCGGCAGCCATTGGTCGCCGCTGCCATCGACCTCCAGCCACTATCGCCCGGAGCCGACCCGGCACCGGAAATTGCTCCTACACCGCCGGGAGCTCGACCGGCTGATCGGTGCCACGGAGCGACGCGGCTACACCCTGGTGCCAACGGCCCTGTACTGGAGGCATGGCGTCGCGAAGTTGGAGATCGCCCTCGCTCAAGGCAAGAAACAACACGACAAACGGGCAACCGAGAAGGAACGGGACTGGCAACGGGATAAGCAGCGCGTCCTGCGTACGGGCAGCTGAGCTCGCCGCTGCCGGGGCAAACCCCGACACGGCCGAGGGATCGACCGCCACGAGGCCTTCAATCCTCACGAGACGGACTCGCCGGGCCAAAGGCAGTGCCCCCCACTCGCCTCCTGGAGGCGTTCCACAAAGGCGCGATGGGCGGCCAATTCGTCGCCGTCCGCCCGAATCACCGCTGGACGCTTGGTTAGCGCAAGGTTGGCCGAGACCGGTTGGGCATCGGTGGCCGTGGGATGGGACTCCGCGCCGAACGCCAACCCCACTTGCCCCCCCGTCATCGCGAGATAGACCTCGGCCAGGATCTGCGCATCCAGGAGCGCCCCATGCAGGGTGCGCTCACGATTCGACACCCCGTATCGAGCACACAAGGCGTCGAGATTATTCTTCTGACCCGGGTGTCGGCGGCGCGCGAGCACCAGGCTATCGATCACCGACAGTCGACCTTGCAACCGCCACGCCTCGCGATCCGCGCGCTCCAATTCGCGATCGAGGAATCCGAGGTCGAAGGGGGCGTTGTGAATGATGAGCTCGTCATCCCCCAGAAAATCTAGCCATTCGTCGACCACGTCCGCGAAGCGCGGTTGGTTGGCCAAGAAGTCTGCATCGATCCCGTGGACGGCCTGGGCCTCAGCGTCGATGGCGCGGTCCGGCTGGAGGTAGCGGTGAAAGCTCCGGGGTCCGATCCGGCGATTCACCAGCTCGACGGCGCCAATCTCGATGATGCGATGGCCTTGGTCGACTTCGAGGCCGGTGGTTTCGGTATCGACGACGATCTGACGCATCGTGTACCCTTCGTGTCAATTGGGGGGTGGGCGATAGCGCCCAGCCCATCCGTTGCAGGACTCGGATCGGTTTGAGTCCGAGGGACCCGCCCCGTGCGGACCCCGCGCCTTGGCTTCGAGGCAGCGAAGAACGATGCCCGCGGTTAGGAACGCGGCATCGCCGATCGGGCCAGAAGATCGGCACGCTCGTTGCCCGGATCACCCGCGTGACCCTCGACCCAACGCCAATCCAGTGTATGCGGTTCCATCGCTTGAACCAGGCGCTCCCAGAGGTCTCGGTTCTTGACCGCCGAGCCGCTCGCGGTTCGCCAACCGCGACGCCGCCAGCCGTGGATCCATTGGGTGATGCCGTCGCGCAGATAGCGGCTATCCGTGTAGAGCACCACATGGCATGGCCGACGGAGCGCCTCGAGCCCCTCGATCGCCGCACGAAGCTCCATGCGATTATTGGTCGTCTCACGCTCGCCACCGCTGACGACCCGTTCGGCATCCCGGTAGTGCAGGACTGCGGCCCAACCGCCCGGCCCCGGGTTGCCGCTGCAGGCCCCATCGGTATAGATGATCACCGCTTCGGCCTCCGGGGACACGCTCGACGACGGTGATTGAGTGGCGCTCATGGCTCGTGCGCTCGGGCTGATGCATCGGCGTCATTGGCGCTCGCCACCCGACCGGACCCGTAAGGCCGAACCGGGGGTACGCCCCACGGGCGTAGGGTCGTCCGGTGCGGGCGAACGAGGGTCAGCGGAATCACGCGCTTGACTGCGGACAGCATATAGACCCCGCCGAACCAGGGCCAGAGACGCTGCCCGACAGCCTCCAGTCGACTGAGTCGCGCCAAAGTCTGTTGGTTGGGGATGGGCGGGAGAAAAAACAGATAATCCACGGCGCGCAATTCCATGCTTAACAGGGCCAGCCAATCACGCAGTTGGGGAACGGCGCGAAAGCGCCCACACCACGGGGGTTGATGACTGCGACGCACCGCCCATTTCGTCACCCCCCAGATCCCCAAGGGGTTGAACCCGATGACGACCAAGTGACCTTCCGGGCGCAGTACTCGGTGGGCCTCACGTAGGGCCTGGTGAGGATGCGGATTGAATTCGAGGGTGTGGAACAGCACCAAGAGATCGACGCTGGATTCATCGAAGGGTAAGGCCTCGGCCGCCACGCGGGTCCCGAGGCCGTTACCCGGTGCCCCGACATCCGCTACAACCCAATGGCGAATACGGCTATCCGCGCGGAGTTGGTCACTCCCCGGGATGTTGCCGAGCTGAACGGCGTGGTACCCGAAACTCGCCTCGGTCCGCTCGCGAAAGGGCGGTCGTAGACGCGCCAGAACCGCCTGACCCAGGGGACGTTGGTACCATGCATCGAGTCCCCGACTGATCTCTTCCCGAGGCAAAGAACACTTTGGATGGACGGGCATAGACTAAGCGTCCCAAACAGGGCCGAACGAGAACGCGTGAGACAGCTGGACTCGACACCTAGCCGACTCACCCCAGAGGTCCGAAGCGGAGGGATCGCGGGCCAACCCCTTAAGCGGCGTATTGTGCGGGGTGACACATCGAGCGTCCAGGGGGCGCGTCCGTCAACCCACCGACATCGGACGTCATCACTTCACCGATCCGAGGAGCACACCCGATGCTCGCTGTCTCGCCGATACCGGCCTTTCGTGACAACTACATCTGGGCCATCCGGTTGCCCGAATCGCAGCCTCGTTTTGCTATCGTCGATCCCGGGGATGCCCAACCGGTGTACCGGTTCCTCGAGCAGACCGAGGGTTCTCTTGAGGCCATCCTGGTCACCCATCACCACGGCGACCACGTCGGTGGCATCCGCGAACTCCTCCGCCATCACCGCGTGCCCGTCTACGGGCCACGCGCGGAATCGATCCCGGGATGCTCTCACCCCCTCGACGCGGGCGACCTCGTCCATCTGGCCGGGGAACGGATCCGCTTTCGGGTGATGGCCGTACCGGGTCATACACGCGGCCACATCGCCTATGTCGGCGACGACGCCCTGTTCTGCGGAGACACCTTATTCGCCGGCGGATGCGGCCGGCTCTTCGAAGGCACCCCGGCGCAAATGCACGAGTCCCTGACTCGCTTGGCGGCCTTGCCTGGGCATCTCCGGGTCTATTGCGCCCACGAATACACGGTGGCCAATCTTCGGTTTGCGGCCCAGGTGGACCCGGACAACGCGGTGCTCGCCGCTCGCCGGAGCGAAGTCGATCGACTACGCGCGCGCGGGGAACCGACGGTCCCAAGCCTGCTCGCCCTCGAGCACGCCTCCAATCCGTTCTTACGCACCCACGCACCGGCCCTGCAAAGCGCGGCCGCGACCTACCGAGGCCATCGTCCCACCGATCCAGCCGAGACGTTCGCCGCGCTCCGGGAATGGAAGGATGGCTTCTAGGGACCGCCTCCGCCGACGCGCCCCGCTCCCCCTGCGCAGCGGTCTGATGGTCGCAGGGGTTTTGCTAAGCGGCTGCGCCGCCGACCCGCCCGTGGAGCGATCGAGGGGCGATGTCGAGTCCACAGCGATCGGCCCGATGCAAGCTGCGACGGTGACCCCCTGCTCCCATCCGGAACCCGTCGCCATCCGGTGGAGACCGAACCCTGGCCCAGGGGACCGATCTGCAGCACTTCCCGGTCAGCCGAGTCGCCTTTGGCAACGACTTCGGGCCGGATTCGGCTTCCCGGAGTCCACGATCCATCACGGGCCAGCGGCCCAGGCCATCCGCCATTTCGAGACCCATTCCTATGCCTTCGAGCATACCCTGAAGGGGGCCCGCCCCTTGCTCGAATGGGTCCTTCACCGGATCGAGGCCGCCGGTCTGCCAACGGAATTGGCCCTCCTGCCGCTGATCGAGAGCGCCTACGACCCGCGCGCCCGTTCGTCACGCGGTGCCGCCGGTCTCTGGCAACTGATGCCCACGACCGGCGAGGCCCTCGGACTCCCCGTCGATCGGTGGTACGACGCCCGGTACGATGTCGCCGCTTCGACGGCGGCGGCGATTCGCCATCTGCGATGGCTGCATGAGCGCTTCCCGGACGACTGGCTATTGACCGTCGCCGCCTACAACGCCGGCGATGGCCGGGTCCGACGCGCCCCAACGGAAACCCCGCCCCGGGCGGTGCCCGGCTCGGCAAGCAGTCGATTCTGGACCCTGGATCTCCCGGCGGAGACCGAACGGTATGTCCCCCGGTTACTGGCGCTCAAGGCCATCTTGGCCGATCCTGCCCGGTACGGCATCGAGTTACCCCAAACAGAATCGGATAACCCACTCGTTATCATCAACCTCGGGCGCCGCTTGGCCATTCCACGGGTTGCCGAGGTGCTCGGAACCCCGACGGAACAAATCCTCCGATTCAACCCGGCCTTCCGCCGAGGCGTCACGCCTCCCGATGGACCCCACGAACTCCTGGTGACCGAGGCGCAGGCCAAGGCACTGCGCACGCTACCCGCGCCCCGACTCGCCGAGCTCGCACCCCGCCCGAGCCGGATCGAGGTCCAACCCGGTGACACCTTAAGTCAACTCGCGCGCCGTCTCGAGACCACGGTGGATGCCCTTCGGCATGCCAACGCGCTCGTCGACGTCCATCATATCCGGGTCGGCCAGATCCTGACCCTGCCGCGCGCTCAGCCGGATGGCTTGACGGCAACCCCTTGAGGGCCGCGCGCGGCCCATCGCCTCGACCGGGAAGGGAGCCCCTACAGACACTCCGAGGCATAATCGGCCAGCCGCGAGCGCTCCCCCCGAGTCAGGGTGACATGCCCACCATGCGGCCAACCGCGAAAGCGGTCGATCACGTAGGTCAACCCCGAGGTCGTCTCGGTGAGATAGGGGGTATCGATTTGCGCGATATTGCCAAGACACACCACCTTGGTCCCAGGGCCGGCCCGCGTGATCAGGGTCTTCATCTGCTTGGCGGTGATGTTTTGCGCCTCATCGATGATGATGTACTTGTTCAGGAAGGTGCGCCCGCGCATGAAGTTGGCCGAGCGGATCTTGATCCGGTTGCGCAGTAGATCGTTGGTGGCGGCCTGCTCCCAACTCCCCTGGCGCTCGGTCTTGCCGAGGACCTCGAGATTGTCCATCAGCGCCCCCATCCAGGGGGTCATCTTCTCTTCTTCCGTTCCGGGGAGATAGCCGATATCCTCTCCCACCGGGACCGTCATCCGGGTCATGAGGATCTCCCGATACCGGTTCTCCTCAAGGGTCTGCACCAAGCCAGCGGCCAACGCCAATAACGTCTTTCCCGTTCCCGCGGGCCCAAGCAGGGTGACGAAGTCGATCTCGGGGTCCATGAGCAGGTTCAGGGCGAAGTTCTGCTCGCGATTGCGCGCGTTGATGCCCCACACCGTGTGGCGCGCCGCGCGGTAGTTCTGGATGCGTTCCACCTCGACCGCAGTCCCATCCCGGCGGCGCACGATGGCCTCGAAGCCTTCGTCCTGAGGATCATAGATCCCATCGCCGGGATGCCAATCACCGATCTCCGGACCTTGGAGGCGATAGACGGTCCGACCGGGTTCACTGGACTCGCCCCATTCCGTGGTGTGACGCGCCCAAAAATCGGCCATCAGGGCGTGAAAGCCACTCGGGAGGAGGTCCACATCGTCCAAGACTTGATCGTTATAGTAGTCCTCGGCGCGCAATCCGAGCACCGCGGCCTTGATGCGCAGGTTGATGTCCTTGGAGACGAGAATGACCGGGGCCGAGTGCCATTGCTCCTGAAGGGCTAGCACCGTCCCGAGGATATGATTGTCCAGACGATTGCCGGGCAAGGCGGCGGGGAGCTCGAGCTGATGGGAACGGGTCTGGAAGTAGAGGCGTCCGCTCGGCTGCTCGGACCACCCGTCGACCCAACGACCCGTCAGCGGGATCCCCGCCTCGATCGCCTCAGCCGGGGTATCGGCCATGAGCTCGTCGAGGAAACGACTGACCTGTCGCACATTGCGTGCGACTTCGGAGACCCCCTTCTTGGCACCATCCAACTCCTCGAGAACGGTCATCGGGATGTAGACATCGTGCTCCTGGAAGCGATAGAGCGCGGCGGGATCGTGCATCAGCACGTTGGTGTCGAGTACAAAGACTTTGTTCATGGGGCGCAGGCCAACACGGCGGGGTCAGGCAATCGGGGCGAGCGCGATTACGGCAGTTGGCGGACCGCCTCGAGCACGGTATCGACATGACCGGGGACCTTCACGCCGCGCCACAGCTGGCGCAGGATCCCCTCGCGATCGACGAGAAAGGTGCTGCGCTCGATCCCCCGCGCCGGCTTGCCATACATCATCTTTTCTTTCATTACCTCGAACCGCTGACAGACCGTCTCGTCCTTGTCGGACAGCAACGGGAAGGGGAAGTCGTGCTTGGCCCGAAAATTCTCGTGGGCCTTGACCCCGTCACGGGATATCCCAAGGACGACACAGTCGCTGTCGACGAACACTGCGTAGCGATCGCGAAAGTCCTGTCCCTCCTGGGTACAGCCCGGGGTGTTGTCTTTGGGGTAGAAATACACGACCCGTTTCTGGCCCGCAAAATCCGCGGGCCCGAGTTCAACGCCTCCGGTCGCGGGCAGGCGGAAGTCCGGTATGGGTTCCCCGACGGCAATGACCGACATGATAGGCCTCCGGAGCAGACGCTCAGCAAGGGGTGGGCTGTGGATCGACCCGTTTGGGTCTGGGCTCAGGGGGACGGCGGGGACGGGTTCCCTTCGACCGGCTGTATGACCAGACTCCAGCGCTCTGCGAAGCCGTGGAGTGCCGCGTCCAACGCGGCCGGATCCGTATCGGCGGATAGCCGCACGGTGAGCTCAGCCGCGAACAAAGGCGATGCGGTGTGGGCGGCCGCGTAGGTCTCGGTCCGCAAGTCCTCGATGTTGACCTGGCGCTCGGAGAAGAAAGCGGCCATGCGCTGAACGATTCCCGGATGATCCATCGCCTCAATGCGATAGGCGCGTACCGATTCCCGCGTGGGCTCCGCTCGGGATTCCGTGAGGCGCGTCTGAACCACCAGCCCCTCGCTCGGGGCCGCCGCCGGAAGCGCCTCGTTCAACACCCGAAGCGATGCCTCATCACCGTCCACGAGCAAAAGCACCGCGAACTCGCCCCCGAGGATCGTCATGCGGCTATCGAGGATGTTGCCACCCGCCTCCTGAATACGCGCGCTGAGCCAAGCCACCAGTCCGGGCCGGTCGTGGCCAAGGGCAGAGACGACGAGCTGTTGCGGCATGATAGGACCCATGATCGGGGGCTGACCGAATCGTGCCTTGACCCGACGACCCAATGTGTTTCGTGTTTCGAGGGAATCACCGATCCCGATCTCCTCCGAGTCGGCGCCATCCCGTGCCAGGCGCCGATCGACGCCCGAGTCGCTCAGTGTACACCGCCGAATCGACTGCGCAACGCGGCGGACCTCGCTTGCCAGGTTTCGCGCGCCTGTTTAGCATGGACCTTTGTTCAGTCAGCCTAGCGGGGGCCCATTCCCATGTTCCACGGCAGCATTGTGGCCCTAGTGACGCCAATGGAGCCGGATGGCGCGGTCGACTACGCCGCGCTCACTCGGCTCATCGAATTCCACATCGAATCCGGCAGCAACGGGATCGTCTCCGTCGGCACGACCGGCGAATCCCCAACGCTCGATCACGACGAACACTGCGCCGTGATCGAACACACCGTACGCACGGTCCGGGGACGCGTCGCGGTGATTGCCGGGACCGGCGCCAACGCAACCCGAGAGGCCATCGCGTTGAGCCGATGCGCCTTGGAGGCGGGAGCCGATGCCTGCCTCTCAGTCACCCCCTATTACAACAAGCCGACGCAAGAAGGCCTGTATCGACACTTTCATGGGATCGCGGAGGCCGTCGCCCTCCCGCTCATCATGTACAACGTCCCCGGCCGAACCGGCTGCGATCTGTTACCGTCGACCGTCTCACGTTTGGCCGAGATCCCCAACATCGTCGGCCTCAAAGAGGCGAGCGGATCGATCGAGCGCTTCGCCGAGCTTGCCCAGTGCTGCAGTGATCGACTGGATCTTCTGAGCGGCGAGGACCCGATCACCTTCGAGGCCATGCGCCTTGGCTATGCTCGGGGTGTCATATCCGTCACGGCGAATGTCGCGCCCCAACTCATGTTCGAGATGAATCAGGCACTGCTGATGGGCAATGTCGATCGGGCCCGAGTCCTGGACGACCAACTACAGCCCCTTCACCGAGCCCTGTTCGTCGAGCCCAACCCCATCCCGGTGAAGTGGGCGCTCCATGCCATGGGCCGAATACCCGCCGGTATCCGGTTGCCCTTGACGCCGCTCGAGCCCGCCCATCAGACGAGCGTTCGCGATCCCTTGCAAACCGCCGGCATCCTATGAACCTCGGACGATCCGTACGGATGCGTCACATCGGCCGGGCAGTCGCCTTAGCCCTCTGGCTCAGCGGTTGTAGCCCCATCGCGACAACGCCGCCTACGGACCAGGCGGCGGCCCGAGCGGATCGCCCCGAGGACGGGATGGAGGGGGCCGCGGATCGCGGCTCACCGAAACCGGGGCGCGAACCCGAGGGGCCGCCCGGTGGTGAGCATTCCGCGGATCGGATCCCCATCGCCGTGACGACCGGGGCGTCGGGGATTCGGCTTGCGGCAGCCGGGGATGTCTACTGGCTGGTCGTGCCGGCGGATCCGGAGGCGATCTGGCCGCAGCTTGAGGCCTTTTGGCCCGAGCACGGCTTGCCGTTGCGAAGTCTAGACCGACCTGCCGGTCTGATGGAGACCGCATGGACCGAGAATCGGGTCCGCCTACCCAAGGACCAGACGCATTTTGTTCATCGGTTGTTGAGTCAACTCAGCACCGCCGAGCGGCTTGACCGATTCCGCGTCCGACTCGCTCGACGTGCCGACGGGAACACGCACATCTATCTGGCCCATCGTCGCCTCGTCAAATACCCCCGGGAGACCGGACCGGATCGATGGGTGGATGCCGGCCACGACCCCGCCCTCGAGGCGGCCTTCCTCTCGCGTCTCGCCATCACCCTAGGCGCCGGCTCGGATACCCGGTACTCCGCCGAGGATCTCCAACGGGCCGCTACACCGCGCGCCCGGCTGGTGCGCGCCGAGAACGCCGAGGGGGCTGTCGATACCTACATCGAACTGAGCGATCGCTTCCCCCGGGCCTGGGTACGAGTCAACCACCTGCTCGATGTCCTCGGACTCGAGCGGCTCGCCGTCGAGCATGATCCCGGCGCCTACGATGGCTTGGTGCGCGTGGCCATGGCCAGCGAGTCGCAACCCCTCGGCAAGGCGGTACCGCCGGCGATCATCCACCAGGCGTTTGATGCCGACCGACGGTTTGTGCTGCGCTTACGGGGCGATGAAACCGGCACACGACTGGCCGTCGTGCCTGCGCCAACCAAGGCGATCCCCGTCGTCGACCCCGTTGCACAGGACGCGGCGCGCGATCTCTTGGACTATCTCGCCACGCGGTTGCGCTGAGATCAGTCGCCCGACGCCCCTTCGTCAACAAGGACCCGCTCGCCCATCGACGCCGGGACCGCCCGCCGCTTGTCCACTTCGATCCGCGCGTAGGCGGAATGGTTGTGGATGGACTCGAAATTCTCCGACTCGACGCTATACGCCAGGACCCGGGTATCCCGTTGCAGGCGCGCGGCGACATCGCGCACCATGTCTTCGACGAATTTCGGGTTATCGTAGGCGCGCTCGGTCACATACTTCTCGTCCGGGCGCTTCAATAAACCGAACAACTCGCAGGACGCCTCCGATTCGACCAGCTCGACCAACTCCTCTAACCAGACGAAGGCCTGGGTGGTTACACCCACAGTCACATGCGATCGCTGGTTATGGGCCCCATAGGCGGAGATCTCCTTCGAACAAGGACACAAGCTGGTCACCGGAACGACGACCTTGACGGAGATCTCCGGCCGCTCGGCCCGATAGTCCCCGATCAGCTCGACCTCGTAGTCCATGAGGCTCTCGACCCCGGTCACCGGCGCCCGCTTATTGATGAAATAGGGAAAGGACATCGTCATGTGACCCGCCTCGGCCTCCAAGCGATGGGTCATGGTCACCAGAAGATCCTGGAACGACAGCACGTGCATCTCCCGCTCTTGCTCATTGAGCAATTGGACGAAGCGGGACATGTGGGTTCCCTTGAAGTGATGCGGCAGGTTGACGTACATGTTGAACGTCGCGATCGTCCGCTGCTCCCCATCGGAGCGATCCTTGACCCGAATCGGATGGCGTATTCCCTTGATCCCTACCTGGTTGATCGGGATTCGACGGGCATCCTCGAGACTCTGCACATCGGGAATGGTGCAAGGCTGCGTATGGGACATAGTTCCAGGGAATCCTCTCGGCCGGGGACGACGGGTTAGCGGGGCGCTTCCCGCATGGGAAACGTGCCCAATCGCCCTTGACGTCAATATTTGAGTTGTCGACTCGGATATTATCCGACTCGCCGGATCGTGCAAAGATCCACGCTAGGGCGATTGTAAACGCGTCGCCACGTACTCCGGCCAGCGAAAGGGCGCGATTTGTTCGGACGTCGCAACGTTTGCCCCGTCGACGACGAATTGCACCAATTCCTCGCCCCCCGGACTCGCCGCGAAATAACCCTCCGGGGTCGCGACGATCCATTCATCACGCTCCAAGACGATGAGCTCCGCCAGCTCGCGAGCGCCTGCCAACCCCCACATCTTGACCGTTTTGTCGTCGCTCACGGAGGCAAGCAGCGGCGCCGTCGGCGAGAAGGCTACCCCGTTGACCGCAGCCAGATGCCCCTCCAAGGAGCCAACCGCGTCGGGATCAGCCGTCCGAATGAGTTTGATCGTCCCATCTTTACTCGCCGAGGCCAGCCACTGCCCATCGGCCGAGTAGACTAGGCTGCGAACCGTGGCCGTGTGGTCCGCCAGGGTATGGAGCAGCTCCCCGCTCTCGATCTGCCAGATCCGCACCAGATTACCGGTAGCGGCGGCGATCCGCTCGCCGCCGGGCGAGAAGGCGACGCTGCGGACCCAGCTCGGGTTATCGCCGAGGACCTGGAGTCGCTTGCCATCGGCGACGTCCCACAGCCGTAGCGTCGCATCCGCGGCCCCGGAAGCGATGAGGCGTCCGTCCCGCGAGAAGGCCACAGCCTTCACCCAATCGGTGTGCCCGCGGAAGGTGCGGACCAGTTGCCCGGTCTCAATCGCCCACAGACGCAAGGTCATGTCCCCGCCCGCGGAGAGCAGGTAGCGACTATCGGGCGAGAAGGTCAATCCGTTAACCTGCTCCGAGTGCTGGCGCAGGATCCGTGCGCAACTGCCCTGCTTCCGATCCCATAAACGGATCGTGAAGTCATTGGAGCCGGTCGCTAACCAACGCCCATCGGGGCTGAAGGTCAATGCCTGAACGGTATCGGTATGCCCCCCGAGTGACGCTGTGAGACACGCCGCATTGAGGTCCCACAGATAGACCCGATAGTCACGGGCCCGAAAGGTCCCGCCGCTGATCGCGAGATGGCGACCGTCCGGGGCGTAGGCAACCGCCTTCAGGGGCCGGTTGGGATGGGTTTGGGCCCGGATCTGGAGTCGTTTGGCCTGGCCCATGTTGAGTGTGCCCACGGACGGGGCACGGGCGGTCGAACGGTCGAGATCCGGGCTGTGTCCATCGAGGGTCTCCAGTCGTTCGGCGAGGGTCATCGCAGAGTTGGGGCGCTTCGCCGGGTCGGGTTCCAGGCAGTGCTGGAGTTGCTCGAACAAACGCGCCTCGGGACCCTCGGCAGGCTGGTAGGTATGAAACTCCTCCGCGTACAGACCCGTGCGTAGATACAGGATGCAGGCCGCGAGACCGAATAGATCGCTGGCGACGCCCGGCAATCCGGGATGTTCCCCGCGAAACTCCGGGGGTGCAAACGGATTCGCCCCGAAGCGCAGTTGCCCGAAGCGCTCGTGCTCCGGCGGGGCCGTCCCGTCATCGCCGGACTCCTCGTCACGGGTCATGTAGCTCAGACCCACGCTAATGAAATTCGCGATGAGCTGGTCTTCTTGGAGATTCAGCTGGATACGCCCGATATGGCCCGCACCGAAGCCCCGCAAGACCACCCGAAAACCCTCCTGAAGCCGAGGCTCCAGGAGGACTTGGGCGGGCTTGAGATCAAGGTGGTAGATCTCCTGAGCATGGGCCGTGGCGAGGATCTGGGCCGCCTGCAGGGCGACCCGAATGGCCTGCTGCGTCCCGATCACCCCGTGCTCCTGGAACCATCGACCCCCATGCCAAGCCTGGGATCGATAGTCCGTCACGAGGTACGGCCGACCGCGAACCTTGGGGCTGACATAGCCATAGGCCAAGGGCTTGGGGACCGCCTCTTCGGCGGACTCCCGCAACACGAAGGCTTCTTGATAGGCCGTCTCCAACGAGCCCGCGCGCGCATCCCAAAAGGTCCGGATGCTGACCAATCGATCGTTGTGGATATCCCGGCAGATAAAGAGGCAGCCCATTTCATCGGCGACCTCGAGCTCCTGGGGCTCGTAATGCTCCCAGTCGACGAGGGCAAAGCGCCCCGGATCCGCCTCGGCGGCCAGGCGATAGGCCCGATAGGCGCTGCGTAGATCCCCTCGGGCCATGTAGACCTGAAACAGGTTGTGACTCGCCAGCGCCCGGTAACGCCCCCCAGGACTCGTCTCACGGATACGCTCGAGCAGCTCGATCGGGCGATCATACTCGCCGAGCGCGAAGAGGGCACTGGCGAGGAGCAGCCCTGTCTCCGTGTACCCCTCAGCCTGCTCCGAGAGGGTTTGAAGGATGGCATCGGCCTCCAACACCCCATTGCGATCCTCGGCATCGAAGCTGGTGTATTGATCGCCGGCCCGTAGGCGCGTCAGCAAACCGTACTTGAATAGTAGGGGTTCGAGACGCTGCCGGAGGGCTTCCAACTGGGTGCCGTCCGGCAGAGGAACATCGGGGACGGGGCTGGCCGACTCGAAGGAGCGCTCGAACGCGCCCGAGTCGGCCTCACCCGTCGCCGTGGCCCCCTTGAGATTCCGTTGGATCAGTTCATCCAGCGTGTCCAACACATTATCCGGATGGATGCTGGGCAGCTGCGCCCAGGGCTGGAACCGATGCAAGAAGGTCGCGAGCCCGCCGAAGTGACGTTCCCAGGTCTCGACCCCTTCCCGCAATCGGTTCGGTAGATCCCCTGCCGCCCCCGAAGGCCCCCCGCGGCCATCGGCGGAGTTGGCCGGGAGACGTTGGGTGACCCGTGCCTCGACCTCGGCGAAGTTCTTGCGTAAATCGAAGGGATCCACCCAGAGGCCTTGCTGTTCCAGACGCCCCAGGGCATTCAAGACCCGCGAGTCCTCGCGCAACTGGGCCCGCACGAAGAACAAGAAACCATCCGTGAGCAGTTGGCGGTGCTTGAGGAAGTGCAGGATACCCCGTGGGATCGATAGCGCGTGGTGGATCTGACCCAGCAACCAATCATTGAGGCCTTGAGTCGGTAGCGCCCCGACCACCGCCTCCCCCCCGATCGTCTCCGGGAATCCGTCTTCGGGAAACAGCGCTTGCCGCTGCTCGGCCAAACGATAGCAACTCTGCACCACGTGGTGGCGAAGCTGTCGATCGGAATCGGCACCGAAGCCGTGATGACGGGCGAACGGCGACCAGTACTCGTCTTGGATGCCGATGAGAACGGCCTCCGGCAGGCTTGAGAGCAACAACCGACGCCAGAATTGTCGGTTTGCAACCTCCGGATCGACGAGACTCACCGCGACGCTCGCCAGGGTATAGGCGTAACTCTCTTGGAAGATCAGCGCGAGCTCAGGCCCCTTCAAGCCGAGATCGTGCCCGATGACCGATGCGGCATCCGCCGAGTGCGCCGCCTGAAGCCGAGTCACGATGGGACCGTCGAATACTGCCTGAAGGCTCCAACGAAGCAAGACGTCCGTCGCCATGATGTGCTGTCGAATCTCCGGGGTGGGCTTCGAGGCGAAGGCGTGGTCGGGGCCGACGCCGGTGCAAAGGGATCGGCTCGCGGGTCCCCGGGTATTCTCGGCCCGCGGCCCTTGATCGGCCGATGGTCCCTTCAGTGCTTCGGGGACTCAGCCGTCAATGGTCTCGCTCGATGATGAATCGGGCAAGGCGCTCGAGGAGGTGGGCACGCTCTCCGAGGATCTCCAGATCGCTCAAGGCACTATCCAGTAACTCGCGGCAACGCCCCTCCGCGCGGTCCAAGCCCAACAGCGAGACGTAGGTCGGTTTATGGTGCTCCGTATCCTTGCCGGCCGTCTTACCGAGGGTCGCCGTATCCGACCGAATGTCGATGATATCGTCGCGGATCTGAAAGGCCAGACCAACGGCCTTGGCGTAACGATCGAGGGCGTCTTGCTCGGTCGGTGCGATGCCCGGTCGGCTCAAGGCCCCAAGATGGACGGCGGTCCGTATCAAGGCACCGGTCTTGTGGAGATGCATATGCTCCAACTCGGCCAGATCCAATGCGGCACCGACCGCGGCCAGATCGATGGCCTGACCGCCAGCCATGCCGCGGGAGCCCGCCGCGTTCGCAAGGGCATGGATCATGGCGAGGCGATCCTCGGGCGTCGCCTCGATGGCGGGATCGCTGGCCAGGATCTGGAATGCGAGGGCCTGCAACGCATCACCGGCGAGGATCGCCGTCGCCTCATCGAAGGCCCGGTGGCAGGTTGGCTGTCCACGGCGGAGATCGTCATCGTCCATGGCCGGCAAGTCATCATGAATCAGCGAATACGCGTGAATCAACTCGACAACGCATGCTGGCCCATCGAGGGCGGACGGCGCGGCTTGCACGGCCTGCCCGGCGAAATACACCAATAACGGTCGGATGCGCTTGCCACTGCCCAGCACACTGTAGCGCATGGCCGCGTGGAGGCGATTCGGGTTGAGTACGGCCGACGGAAGCCAGTGCTCGAGCACCCCATCGACTCGTCCGCGGTAGTAGTGCATCACCTCGTGGAGTTGTTGATCAGCGGCGGTCATCTTCGAGGTCAGTCCAAGTCGGCCCATCATCACCATCGCGTAACACCTGGATCCGCTGCTCAGCGGCATCAAGGGCCCGCTGGCAGCGCTTGACCAGTTCCGTCCCGCGCTCGAAATCATGCAGCGATTGCTCGAGATTCTCGTCGCCCTGCTCCAAGCGTGCGACGAGGGTCTCCAATTCGGCGATGAGCGTATCGAAGTCCACCGCCTCACGGGTTGTGCTCATATCTACCCCTCTCCAATTACGTACGCCTCACAGGTCGTGTCTGCGCGGACGCAACGTCTTGACGGGAGACACTACCTGGACCCGTCAGGGGGGTCAAATCGCATACCGATGGGCACGATCAACCGCCATCTCAGAGGGCGGCCTCGAGGGCCTCGCCGATCGATGTCACGGGCACCACCTCGAGCCCGGATGGGGTTTGGTTGGCCTTAGGGGCATTACCACGGGGCACGATGGCTCGCTGGAAGCCGTGTTTGGCAGCCTCCCGAAGTCGCTCCGGGCCGTTTGGAACCGGCCGTAGCTCACCGGTCAACCCGATCTCGCCGAACCCGAAGACACCCGCCTCCAAGGGCCGGTCGCGGAAACTGGAAAGGATCGCACAGAGAATGCCGAGGTCGACGGCGGTTTCCGTCAGTCGGAGCCCGCCGACCACATTGACAAAGACATCTTGACCGTACAGCCGAACCCCGCCGTGTCGGTGAAGAACCGCCAACAACAGATTAAGCCGATTCCCATCGAAACCGACCGCAACGCGTCGGGGCTGGGCCAGGGCACTCTCCTCGACCAGGGCCTGGACCTCGACAAGCAACGGCCGCGTCCCTTCCTGCATGACGGTGACCGCCGCGCCCGCGGCCCGCCCATAGCGCGTCAGGAACAGGGCCGAGGGATTGGAGACGGGTTTAAGTCCCCGCTCGCTCATGGCAAAGACGCCGAGTTCGTTAATGGTACCGAAGCGATTCTTGATTGCGCGGATCACCCGCAAGCGGCTTCCGCTCTCCCCCTCGAAGTAGAGCACGGTATCGACCATGTGCTCGAGCACCCGGGGACCGGCGATCGCACCTTCTTTGGTGACATGTCCCACGAGGATGACGGTCCGCCCGGTTTGCTTGGCATACCGAACGAGCTCGGCCGTGCTTTCACGGACTTGGGGAACGGAGCCGGGCGCGGAATTCAGATCGTCCCGGTATAGGGTTTGAACAGAGTCGACGACGATGACACTCGGCTGTTCCCGATCGGCCGCGGCAAGGATGGCGTCAAGATGGGTCTCCATGACCAACCGCAGATGCTCCTCGGGCAACTCAAGCCGCCGGATACGGAGGACGACCTGAGTGAGGGATTCCTCACCGGTGACGTAGAGCGACCGGGTCCCCCGAAGTTGCGCCAGGGTCTGGATCAAAAGCGTCGACTTACCGATCCCCGGATCACCGCCGAGGAGGATGACGGAACCGTTGACTAATCCACCACCGAGTACCCGATCGAGCTCCGAGAGCCCGACCGACAACCGGCTGGTCTCATCGAGGGGTACCTCGCTCGGGGAACAGACCGTGGCATTCGTCCCCCCGGCCCAACCGCGGGTCGCCGATGAGGCCTCCGGCGTTTCCACCAGGCTGTTCCACGCCCCACAGTGGGCGCAACGACCCGCCCATTGCAGAAAGGAATGGCCGCACTCGGTGCAGTAATAGCGTTGTCGTCCTTTGGCCACGGCCCGCTCCGTTCAACGGGGGAACGAGATGGAAGCATGGCGGCGCATCCCCGGCTGGATACGGGTCTTCCGGACAGCATTATCCTTCGTCTGGATGATCTCGATGGGGTACCCGGCAATGAGTAGACTGGTTCCCGGCTCGGGGATCATCTCCAAGTATTCGAGGATCAAGCCGTTCAGGGTTCGGGGTCCATCCGTGGGGAGATCCAGATGCAGGGCCCGATTGACCTCACGGACATGGGCGCTGCCGTCGACGAGATAGCTGCCGTCCTGTTCGGGATGAATATGCTTGTTGTAAGCGGCCGGATCCGTCGTGAATTCCCCGACAATCTCTTCGAGGATGTCTTCGAGCGTGACGAGCCCGCGGATGTCCCCGTACTCATCGACCAGGACACCGATGCGTCGCCGGCTCTTCTGGAAATTCAGTAGCTGCTTGTTTAACGGCGTGTTTTCTGGTATGTAGTAGGGATCCTGAAGGTTCTGTTCCAAACGCTCGCGGGTCAACTCATCGCGACTGAGCAGCGGGATGAGGCGACGGAGATGGACAAAGCCCGCGAGGTGGTCGATGGTCCCGTGATAGGCGGGCAATCGCGTGTACGGGCTATTGACCAACTGTTCGAGGATATCCTCCCACGGCTCATCGAGGTCGATCCCGACCATCTCGTTGCGGGGGATCATGATATCTTCGACCGTCACCTGTTCCAGGTCGAGCACACCGACCAGCATCTGCCGATGACGCGGCGGCAATCGCGTGCCCGATTCGTTGACGACGGTGCGCAACTCTTCGCGACTCAAGCTTTGTCCACTGTCCGCAAGCATCACCACCCCAATGAGGCGTAACAAGCCATTCGCCAAGCTGTTGATGACCCAGACCACGGGGTAGAGAATCCGCAGTAAAGGGGTATAGACCCAAGCCGCCGGAAACGCTAAGCGCTCGGGATGCAGGGCCGCCATGGTCTTGGGTGCGACCTCGGCGAAGATCAAGATCACAAAGGTCAGGATCATCGCGGCCAAGGTAATGCCGGCCTCACCCCATACGCGGATCGCGATCAACGTGGCGATCGACGAAGCGAGGATGTTGATGAAGTTGTTGCCGAGGAGGATCAGACCGATGAGGCGATCCGGCCGCTCCAATAGTGCCTGGGTTCGGCGCGCCGCCCGATGACCCTCCCGGGCGCGATGCCGCAGGCGATAGCGGTTGAGCGTCATGAGACCCGTTTCGGATCCCGAGAAAAAACCCGACAGGGCGATAAGCACGAGCAGGACGCCCAAAAGGGCGCCGGTGGGAATCTCGTTCAAGGAGCTCCAATCCTTAAATAACAGGATGTTGGGCTATTTGACTGACAGACATACGAACTGTCAAGGGGGATGGGCGGCAGCCTCGATGAATTTCAAGCCGCCCGGCCGAGCACCGCGATGAAGATCAGATGCGGTTGAGGATTAACTCAAGCACGATCTTAGAGCCGAAGTACGCGAGCATCAGGCTGGCGAATCCACCCAGAGTCCAACGGATCGCGGTTCGGCCGCGCCACCCGACCGCCATTCGACCGACGAGGAGTGACCCGAAGACGAACCAGGCGAGAATGGATAGAGCGGTCTTGTGGACCAGGTGTTGAGCGAATATATCCTCCAGGAATAGGAATCCACTAAGAAGGCTCAAGGTCAGCAGCACAAATCCTGCCATTATCATCTCGAACAGCAGGTTTTCCATCGCCTGCAGCGAAGGGAGTGTCCTCAGAAACCGTCCTGCCCGATGACCGCGCAATCGCTGATCTTGAATCCCCACGACGACGGCGTGCAGCGCGGCCAGGGTCAATATGCCGTAGGCGACGACGGAGACGAGGATATGAAAGCCGAGCCCCAGCTGACCCTCCACCGGAACCAGATGATCACTGGGGAAGACCTCGCCGAGGATCGCCGTGAGGCCGGCGAGCGGCAAGATGAACAAGGCGAGGTTCTCGAGGGGCTCGGTCGAAAGACCGATCAACCACAGGAGCACCAACATCCAACCAAGCAGCGAGAGGGCGTTAAATACCCCCAGATTGATGCCTTCGTGCAGGTAGATCGATTGCCACAGAAGCGCCCCGTGGGCCGCCAATGCAACCCCGGTCAACAACACGGCGCCCCCGACATGGAGGCGCCTGCGGACGGGCTCAGGGCCACGCCACAGGGGCCAGCCCAACGTGGCCGCGGCCGTAAGATAGGCGATCAGGGCAATGAGCACGAAGGCAATTGAGAGCATAAAGAGGTTCTTCCTGGCGCGACCGGTCGAGATCCGTCGGCGAGTCGATCAAGATCGCACGACGTGTCATCCGAGCGCTTTGCCCAATAAAATGGCGTGATCGAAGCCGGATTGTAAATCGGAAAGCGAGCTATGTTCGAGAGCCTAAGTCAACGCCTCGGCGAGACCGTCAAGCACCTCCGGGGGCAGGGTCGATTGACCGAGGACAATATCAAAGATGCCCTACGCGATGTCCGCATGGCCCTTTTGGAGGCCGACGTCGCCTTGCCCGTGGTCCGCGAATTCATCGCCAAGGTCCGCGAGCGAGCCGTCGGGCAAGAGGTGCTCAAAAGCCTCTCCCCCGGCCAAGCCCTTGTCAAGATCGTGCACGACGAACTCGTGCAGGTCATGGGCAAGACCAACGAGGCCCTGAATCTGCAGACGCAGCCACCGGCCGTGATCCTCCTGGCGGGGCTGCAGGGGGCCGGCAAGACCACGACCGCCGGAAAACTCGGTCTGTGGCTGACCCAACAGGGCCGCAAACGCGTCGGCGTGGTCAGCACGGACGTCTACCGCCCGGCGGCCATCGACCAATTGGCGACGGTCGCCGAGCAGGCCGGGGTCGAATTCCTGCCGAGCGCCTCGACGGAATCCCCGGATACGATCGCCGATCGAGCCCTGGCGTACGCCCGCAGCCACCATCTGGACGCGCTGATCGTCGACACGGCCGGCCGACTCCACGTGGACGCGGGGATGATGACGGAGGTGTCCGGATTGCACGGCCGGCTTGAACCCGTTGAGACCCTCTTCGTCGTCGACAGCATGACCGGACAAGACGCGGTGACGAGCGCCAAGGCCTTTCACGACGCCTTGCCACTGACCGGGATCATCCTGACCAAGACCGACGGCGATGCCCGAGGGGGTGCCGCGTTATCCGTTCGACACGTCACCGGGGCCCCCATCAAATTCCTCGGCGTCGGCGAGAAGACCCAAGCACTCGAGCCCTTCTACCCCGAACGAGTCGCCTCGCGCATCCTCGGCATGGGGGACATCGTCAGCCTCGCCGAGCAGGCCCAGTCCCAAGTCGACCACGACCAAGCCGACCGACTCGCCAAGAAACTGAAGAAGGGCAAGGGGTTCGACCTCCGGGATCTCCAAACGCAGCTTCAGCAGATGCAGCGCATGGGGGGCATGGGGGGCTTCATGGACAAGTTGCCCGGTCAGATGGCCGGCTCCATGGCATCGATGAACACCGATGACGGGGACCGGGAGGTCCGGCGCATGATCGCGATCATCAACTCGATGACCCCCCATGAACGGCGTCACCCGGCCCTCATCAAGGCCTCACGCAAACGCCGCATCGCCGCAGGATCCGGGACTCAGGTCCAGGATGTCAACCGGCTCTTGAAGCAGCACACACAGATGCAAAAGTTCATGAAGAAGGCCTCGAAAGGGGGTATGGAGCGCATGCTCAAGCAATTCGGTCAAGGCATGGGACCCCCGACCCCGTAGACAGGAACACCGATCGCTTCCGACAACCTGATTCACAATGCTAGACTTAGCGGCTTTTCGCAGATCGCTGATCGAGCGTTCGAGATCAGCCACACGGGGTATATGAGGCCATGTTAAAGATTCGATTAGCGCGCGCTGGAGCGATTCGACAACCATTCTACCGGATTGTGGTATCGCCCGACCTGAGCCCACGGGACGGTCGCTTCGTCGAACAGCTCGGGTTTTTCAACCCCGTCGCACGGGGCCAAGAGGAGCGCTTGAGGCTCGATACCACCCGTGCGGCGGAATGGGTCGCGCGCGGGGCGCGACCGACAGAACGCGTTGCAGCCCTCATCAAGGAGGCCCGTCGCAACACGCCGGCGGAACCGGAAACCTCGAGTGAGACCGTGGCCTCCTCGGAGGCCTAACCGGAGCCGCAGATGGGGGCCGGGGCACGTATCGAACGACCCGCGGGGGCCGATGCGCTTGAATTGATCACCGTCGGACGCATAGCCGGTCTGTATGGTGTGCGGGGGTGGTTAAGGATCCATTCGGAGACCGACCCACGAGACGCGATCCTCGAGTACGATCCCTGGTATATCGCGGCCCCGAGCCTGGGGCAGTGGCTTCACCTAGAAGCCGGTCGTCGCCACGGCAAGAGCCTCGTGGCCAAGCTGGCTGGCTGGGATGACCGCACCGACGCGCGGGGGTTGCTCAACGCGCCGATCGCCATCCACCGCGACCAATTGCCCCCAGCGCCCGCGGGCACCTACTACTGGATCGACCTCTACGATCTGCCGGTGGTCGGCCCCGAAGGTAACCCGCTGGGGCGGGTCAGCGGCCACATGGAAAGCGGGGCCCATCCGATCATGATCGTGCAAGATCAGCGGGGTCGTGAACACCTCATCCCCTTCGTGCCCGAGACGATCGTCCAGCGGGTCGACTGGGATCAACGCCGGATCGAAGTCGACTGGCACCCGGATTTTCTCACCGAGACCGGCGGCTGACGGGAGCCATCAGGCCTGCCGGCAAACCATCTGACGGCACGGACCTAAGGGAGGGGGCGGTGTTCCGCTTCGATATCATCACACTCTTTCCTGATTTGGTCCGCCAAGTCGGCGAGCATGGGATCGTGCGTCGTGCTCGGGAACGCGAATCCATCGCCTTGGGGCTTTGGAACCCTCGAGACTACACCGAGGACCCCCAACGACGCGTCGATGACCGCCCCTATGGCGGGGGCCCTGGGATGGTGATGCAGTTCCAACCGCTGCTCACGACCGTCGAGGCCGCCCGCGCGGCCATCGGACCTCGACCGCTCATCTACCTCTCGCCTCAAGGAATCCCGTTAGACCAACCGACGATTCAACGGTGGGCGGAAGCAAACGAAGGGCTCTTTTTACTGGCCGGCCGCTATGAGGGCATCGACCAACGGTTCATCGATACCTGTGTCGATGAGGAGCGCTCGCTTGGCGACTACGTGCTTTCCGGGGGCGAGCTACCGGCGATGGCCATCATCGATGCCGTCACACGCCAGTTGCCGGGCGTCCTCGGTAACGCGGGATCGGCAGCCGAGGACTCGTTCAGCGACGGTTTATTGGATTGTCCCCACTACACCCGGCCGGAACGTAATGCAGCGGGTGGTGTGCCCGAGGTCCTGTTGAGTGGAGATCATGCCGCCATTGCGGAATGGCGTCGCCGGCAAGCCATCGGACGTACGTGGCTGTATCGCCCCGATCTCCTGACTCGGCGCGTGTGGGACAACCGAGATAGCAATCGATTGACGCGCTTCGTGACCGAGGATCTCTGAGATCGATCGCTGCGGTTTCGGAACATCGGGCGCATCAACCGGTCATCCATGATTCGTTATGTAGAGGGTTAGCTCATGAGCAACATCATCGCCGAGCTCGAAGCCGAGCAGATGGATAAATCCATCCCCGAATTCGCACCCGGCGACACGGTGGTGGTCCGGGTCAAGGTCAAAGAGGGCAACCGGGAGCGGTTGCAGCCCTTCGAGGGGGTTGTGATCGCGCGTCGAAACCGCGGCGTCAATTCCACGTTCACCGTTCGCAAGCAGTCCCATGGCGAAGGGGTCGAACGGGTCTTTCCCCTCTACAGCCCCAATGTCTCCCGCATCGAGGTCAAGCGCCGAGGCAAGGTGCGACGAGCCAAGCTGTACTACCTCCGGGGACGGACCGGCAAGGCCGCCCGCATCAAGGAACGGATCAACAAGCCACGCCGCAAGGCGGCCGCCGAGTCGAAGTAAGCGCTGGCCCCACCGCTGCGGTACCGGATTCGCCGGGACAGGCCTGACCCGGTATCGCGCGTCTTGAAAAGTCCGACGGTTGACCGTATCCCCAAGGGCACGCCCAACAACGACAGCAACCAGCAAGCCCATGACTACCGAGTCTCCGAAGGAAACCCATGCATTCCAGGCGGAGGTGCAGCAACTGCTGCACCTCATGATCAACGCGGTCTATTCCAATAAGGAGATATTCCTCCGCGAACTGATCTCCAACGCCGCAGATGCCTGCGACAAGCTGCGTTTCGAAGCCCTAAGCGATGATGCCCTCTTCGAGGGCGAAAGTGACCTGCGCGTGCGCGTCGACTTCGATGCCACCGCCCGGACGATCTCGGTAACGGACAACGGGATCGGCATGTCGCGCGACGAAGTCATCGAGAATATCGGCACAATCGCGCGCTCAGGCACCCGCCAGTTCGTGGAATCCCTGAGCGGGGACCAAGCCAAGGACAGCCAACTCATCGGCCAATTCGGCGTCGGCTTCTACTCCTCGTTCATCATCGCCGATCGAATCACCCTGACGACCCGACGCGCCGGTATGGGACGCGAACACGGCGTGCGCTGGGAGTCCGATGGGTCGGGGAGCTACACCCTCGAGACCACCGAGCGCTCCGACCGAGGAACCACCGTCACCCTCCACCTCAAGGAAGGCGAAGACGAACTCCTGGACGATTACCGGCTCCGGTCCATCATCACCCGGTATTCCGACCACATCCCATTACCCGTCGAGATGCCCGAGCGCGACGAGGAGGGGAATCCGAAGACCGAAGAGGATGGGACGCCCGTTTACACCGTCGTGAATCGCGCATCGGCCCTCTGGGCGCGCCCGAAGACTGAGATCTCCGATGAAGAATACAAGGAGTTCTACAAACACGTTGCCCACGACTTCGAGGACCCGTTGGCCTGGATCCACAATCACGTGGAGGGTCGAACGGAATACACCAGCCTGCTCTACATCCCAGCCCGCGCCCCGTTTGATCTTTGGGACCGGGACCAACGGCACGGCGTGAAGCTCTACGTCCAGCGCGTGTTCATCATGGATGACGCCGAGCAACTCATGCCGCGTTACCTACGCTTCGTGCGGGGGGTCGTCGACTCGAACGACCTGCCGTTGAATATCTCCCGCGAGATCCTGCAGAATAACCGGGTCATCGATTCGATTCGTGCCGCCTCGGTCAAAAAGGTCCTCGGGCTGCTCAAAGACGTTGCCGATAAGGATGCCGAGCGTTATCAACGCTTCTGGAACGAGTTCGGGCGCGTGCTGAAGGAAGGGCCCGTCGAGGATCGGTCCAATCAAGAGGCGATTCTCGAGCTGCTCCGTTTCCATTCGACCCACGACGACCACGCCGACGAACCGAGCGTCAGTCTCGCCCAATACCGCGAACGGATGCTCGAAGGTCAGGAAAACATCTACATCCTGACCGCCGACAACCTCGCCGCAGCCCGGAACAGTCCCCACCTCGAGATCTTTCGCAAGAAGGGGATCGAAGTCTTGCTGATGCCAGACCGGGTCGATGAGTGGGCAATGGCCCATGTGACGGAGTATCAGGGCATCGCCTTCAAATCCGTTGCGAAAGGCGACATCGAGCTCAGCGGCATCGGTACCGAGACCCCAGAGGAATCCGTCGAATCCGCTGAGGAACAGGAGTTGGAACCGATCATCGAGCGGGTCAAATCCGCGCTCGGCGAGGAGGTCTCGGAGGTTCGGCTCTCCCACCGACTCGTCGACTCCCCCTCATGCATCGTCCTCGGCGAACACGACATGGCCCTGTATATGCAACGCCTCCTGCGCGAATCGGGGCACGACTTCCCGACCCAAAAACCAGCGCTCGAGCTGAATCCGGAGCACCGATTGGTGCGCAAACTCAAGGATGAAACGGATACGGATCGGTTCACGGATCTCGCGCACATCTTGTTCGACCAAGCCGTCCTCGCCGAGGGGGGCCAACTCCGGGACCCGGCAGCCTTTGTCCGACGTCTCAATGGGGTCCTCGCCTGAGCTACGGATCCGGCGATTCATCGGGCGCCTAGCCGAGCGCCCGATGCGTGTCTGCTGCCGACCGACCGTCGGGGGCACGAAGCGCCTGCCTCCCGTCCGTTCCCGCCACCGCCAAGGCCTTGAACGGATGTCTCCGCCGCTTGAGAATCATCCCCCTCTACGTCAAGGCCACATGCTGTGCTACCCTTTCGGACGTATGATGCAGGCTGACCGTGAGCACCCGAGATAGCAGATCGAACCATGGCCTTTTGGCGTGAAAAAACCCTTTCAGAAATGACGGCCAACGAATGGGAAGCGCTGTGTGATGGCTGCGGTCAATGCTGCCTGCACAAGCTCGAAGACCTCGAGACAGGGCGCATCTTCCTGACCAACGTCAGCTGTCACCTGCTAGATTGCGCCAGCGGACGATGTCGCAATTACCCCGAGCGCTTTTCCTATGTTCCTGATTGCCTGAGACTCACGCCGGAGCGACTCGACGAGGCTCGAGCCTGGCTGCCAACGACGTGTGGCTATCGTCGCATGGCCGAGGGCAAGGATCTGCCATCATGGCATCCATTGCGAAGCGCTCGCCCCGAATCCACTCAGGCGAGCTCCGCATCGATCGTCGGCTGGACGCTGAGTGAGCACGAGGTAGCGGAGGACACGCTGGAGGGCTATATCGTCGCCGAATGCGCCCCAGTCAGCGCCCGTGGGGCGTGAGCAACGGGCCGCTTTCATCTACAACGTCGTGTAACCCCCACCGACCGAACCTGTCGGGCCACCTCACCGGCCTCGGCATGCATCGGGCGCCTAGGACGACAGGCCATAGCGAGATGATGGTAGACAGCACGAAGGCATTCGAATTGAAGGGCCGAATGACCACGGTCACCTTCTTCCATCTCTTCATCGCCGATACCGAGGCCGTCACCCAGCAGCTCGATGACGCCTTGGCCCGGGCACCCGGCCTCCTCCAGGAGATGCCGATCGTCCTGAATCTCAGTGCACTCCCGGCGCTCCCGTCGATAACCCTTTTGTCCGCCCTTCTGAGCGAGCTCCGACGCCGTGGGATCCGACCGATCGCAATCCAGCGGGGCCCTTGGGACGAGCTCGACACCTTGATCAAGGCACAAGGCTTGGGCCTATGGCCGGACCCTCGACAGGCCTCGAGTCGCCAACCCGCCGCCGGGGCAACCACCGCCCCTCCGGAACCTGCCAGCGATACCCCCCGCAGCGCCGCACCTGCCAAGTCCGCGGAGATCCTCGCCAGCGGCGGCGCCGAAGCCATCGATCGCAGCGATCACGACGCAGGGGGTGATGGGCGAGTATCGAAGGGAGGCACGACTCAGGTCATCGCGCGGCCGATACGCTCCGGCCAGCAGGTCTACGCGCGACGTGGCGATCTCGTCATCCTCGGAGCGGTTAGCCCGGGGGCCGAGGTGATGGCGGATGGGCACATTCATCTGTATGGTCCGTTACGGGGCCGGGCCCTGGCCGGAGTCGCGGGTGACGAGACGGCGCGCATCTTCTGCCGATCGTTGCGAGCCGAGTTGGTCGCGATCGCGGGTCAATATCGCGTCAGTGAAGACATCCCGCCAAACGATCCTTCTCAAGCCGTTCAGGTGTACCTCCAAGACGGGCAACTACGGATCGATGCGCTCTGAGCATCCATGAGTGCGCAACGGCGGTGAACACCTGAAACAACGATATCCGCTTGCCGGGGGTTAGCATCTGTGGCCAAGATCATCGTCATCACGTCAGGAAAAGGCGGGGTTGGCAAAACAACAACCTGCGCCTCCATCGGGGCAGGATTGGCATTGAAGGGATTCAAGACAGCCGTCGTCGATTTTGATGTCGGACTCCGCAACCTCGACTTGATTATGGGGGTCGAGCGACGCGTGGTATTCGACTTCGTCAACGTCATCAACGGCGAAGCCAAACTCAACCAAGCGTTGATTCGAGATAAGCGAGTCAACGGCCTATTTATCTTGCCGGCCTCCCAGACCCGAGACAAACAGGCCTTGACCCAAGACGGGGTGGGCCGCGTCTTGGATGAGCTGCGGCGGGATTTTGATTACGTCATCTGCGATTCGCCAGCCGGTATCGAGCACGGGGCCCGGATGGCGCTTTACTACGCGGATGAAGCCGTCGTGGTCACCAACCCCGAAGTCTCCTCCGTACGCGACTCCGACCGGATCCTCGGGCTCGTCGCGAGCCAATCCCAACGAGCGGAGCAAGAGCGCTCCGGGATCCGCGAATGGCTTCTGTTGACGCGCTATCAGCCCCGACGCGTGCAAAGCGGCGATATGTTATCCGTCGACGATGTCCAAGAGATCCTTTCGATCCCGCTGCTCGGGATCATCCCCGAATCGCAAGCGGTATTGAACGCGTCGAACGAGGGCAAACCCGTGGTCTTCGAGGATTCCAGCACGGCTGGCCAGGCCTACCAGGATTCGGTCGAACGGCTCTTAGGTAACGAATTGCCGTTTCGCTTCGTCGACTCGGAGCGACGCGGCTTCATCGGACGGATTTTCAGAAGCTAGCGGGTGCGTAAGCATGTTGGGACTCTTTCAATCCTCGAAGAAGACCAAAGCGAGTCTTGCCAAGGAGCGACTCCAAATCGTCATCTCCCACGAACGCCGACACCGCGACAGCCCCGAGTATCTCCCGCGACTCGAGCAGGAGATCTTGGCCGTGGTGCGCCAGTACGTGCCCGTGGATGACGAGGCGGTTAACGTGAACTGGCAACGGGAAGACAATTACGAAAAGCTTGAGCTGAATGTGATACTACCCGATGCGAGCGGGGAGCATACGTTGTCGGCTACCGTTCGCCGCGAATCGTGATCGGTAATGCCTCGACCCGGGATCGCGACGGTGATGCAAGGCCGATTAGACGCCTCGATACGAACTCAGACGATGATCGTTTGATCTCATCGAACGACTCGATCTACCATGCAAGTCGTATAAGCTCATACCGACCTGGACTTAAACGAACCCATGTCGGAAAGCGCGAATAATAGCTCGATCCGTTTGGACAAGTGGCTTTGGGCCGCGCGTTTCTACAAAACCCGGAGCCTCGCAACAGAAGCCGTGCGCGGAGGTAAGGTCCAAGTCAATGAGGAGCGGACTAAGCCCTCCCGTGAACTCAAGGTCGGCGAGCGAATCCGAATTCGCCGAGGCGCCGCGGAGATGACCGTGATCGTGCAGGGTTTGAGCCCGCGCCGCGGGCCTGCCGAGGAGGCCCAAAAGCTCTACGAAGAAACCTCGGCGAGCCTGCAACAGCGACAACGGGAGGCTTCGATTCGCCAGCAAACGCGTCCAGAAGGCGCTCCCGACCGTCCGACCAAGCGAGACCGACGCGAGCTCTTACGCTTGAAACGTCGCGGCTCCGAGTCAGAGTCGAACTAGCCGGTCTGGCACAAGCCGATCAAGGGATCGACTGACTGCATTGATCGCATGGCAGGACCCGCGGGGTCATCCCGGTCGTGGATCCGTTGACAAAGCACGTGCGGAGAGAGGCTAACAGCTAACGACATCCCCAGGATCCGGGAACGGCGTCAGCCGGCTCATGCTGACATCGAACGCGGGATCATGCGCCAAGCTGAGGATGCTTTGATCGACAGGGCTCCAGGCACGTTGGGGGATTGGAGCCGGTTGGCGCGTGTGCAGCTCATTAGGCCGAGGCCAACGCATCGATCGGATGTCAAACCTCCGTGCAAGGTGATCGGTGTCGTCGCGTGCGCTCTGGCTGACCCAACCCATGCGAAAGTGGCGGAATTGGTAGACGCGCTGGATTTAGGTTCCAGTGGGGCAATACCCCGTGAGAGTTCGAGTCTCTCCTTTCGCACCACCTCTCCTTTGCGATTCTTCCCGTTGCCTACCCCCTATTCGCCTCATCCAGGTCTAACGACGCCGATCATGACTTGAGCCCCTTGTCTTTGCTTGCCATCGCCCCTAGTTTAGGACGTTATGTATTCAATGTCGCAGTCACCCAGGCATGTTAGAGGCGATTCGCCGGGCTAAACGGCGGCCTCGAATCCGGGTCAACGGGGCACAACCACCCCCCATCGGTTCATCGATTGCCCCGTCATGGGTCAGGTGCCGGATACAACACGCTTTATGATAGAAACGCATTTGCGAGGTGATCGGGTTCATGCAGGTATCGGTCGAAGCGAGTGAAGGCATCCAACGGCGCTTGCGCGTTCACATACCGGAAGGTGATCTCGAGCAACGCGTCGACAACCGCATTCGTGAGCTGAGCCAGCGAACGCGGGTCGATGGCTTCCGGCCCGGCAAGGTCCCCCTTCGGGTCGCGCGCCAACGCTTCGGCGATCAGGCGCAGCGTGAGGCCCTCGAAACCCTACTGCGCACGGGTGTCGATGAGGCACTGAAGCAACAGGAGGCCAGCCCCGTCGGTACCCCCAGCATTGAAGGCCTTAACGTCGAGTCGGGCAAACCGGTCGAGTTCACGGTCGTCTTTGAGACTTATCCGGTCATTGAGGTGGGTGACCCGACGCAAATCGAGATCACCGTACCGGAATCGGAGATCACCCCGGAGGATGTGGCCGAGGCCCTCGGCTATCTGCGCAAGCGGCACGGCCATTGGCAACCGGCGAACGATCGCCCTGCTGAATGGAATGATCGTCTAACCGTCGATTATCGGGTCTTCCGGGAAGGCGAGCACCTTGAGGAGGAAGACGCCGAGGGCAGCGTGATCGAACTCGGAGCGCAAAGCAGCCTCGCCGAGTTGGAAACAGCACTGGTCGGCGCAACGACGGGTGAGTCCAAGACAATCGAGACCTCGTTCCCAGAGCAACACTCGAATACCCGGGTGGCCGGCCGAAACGTTCAGTTCGAGGTCCGTATCAATCGGATCGAGCGGCCTCCCTCAAGCGAGAACCCTCGAACCGACGAGGCCGTACGCCAAGCGTTAGGACTTGGAGCGGACAACACCGAATCGCTCGAAGCCATCCTGCAGCGCCAAATGGAACAGGATCTGCAGCGTCGACTCAAAGATCAGATGAGGAAGCAGGTCATGGATGCCCTCGTCGCGCACTACCCGATCCCGGTACCCAACGCGTTGGTTGACGAAGAGATGGGTCGACTTCGGGAGAACTTGAGTCAAAACGGATTAAACGAGGACCACGAGTCCGACGCCATAACCCAGGCCATTCGGGGCGAGGCCGAACGCCGGGTCGCCCGTGGCTTGATACTCAGCGAACTGATCCGCCACCAAGGGATCGAGGCGGATCAAGCGCGAATCGATACGATCGTGGAACGTGTCGCGCAGGATTACGATGACCCCGAAAGTGCGGCCCGACACGTGCGCAGCGACCGCGAGGCGATGACCAATCTGCGGATTATCGCAACCGAGGAGGCCATGGTGGAGTGGTTGCTAACCAACGCCCGCGTAACGCGTCAATCGGTTCGCTACCAAGATCTTGTAACTGGCGCCTGAGAATGATGACGAACCAGGGGTACACCATGCCGAACGAACCCACTCAACCCCCGAACAACCCCGGGCCGCAGGACCTTAACCTGGTCCCGATGGTCGTCGAGCAGACCGCGCGAGGCGAACGGGCCTACGACATTTACTCGCGCCTACTCAAAGAACGGGTCATCTTTCTGGTAGGACCCGTCGAGGACTACATGGCCAACGTGGTCATCGCTCAGCTTTTGTTCCTGGAATCGGAGAACCCGGACAAAGAGATTTCCATCTATATCAACTCGCCCGGCGGTTCCGTGAGCGCAGGACTCGCGATCTACGACACGATGCAGTTCATCCGTAGCGAGGTTAGCACCCTCTGCATTGGACAAGCCGCCAGCATGGGGGCCATCCTTCTAGCGGCTGGAGCGGAGGGCAAGCGCTATTGCCTACCGCACTCCCGGGTCATGATCCACCAGCCCCTCGGCGGGTTCCAGGGGCAGGCCACGGATGTGGAGATCCACGCTCGGGAGATCTTGAAAGCCCGTGAACAAATCAACGAGATCTTGTCCCGACATACCGGACAAGACCTGGAGCGCGTGGCACAGGACTCGGAGCGAGACTTCTTTATGGGCGCAGAAGCCTCAGCGGATTACGGAATTGTCGACAAGGTGTTGAGACAGCGGGATAAACCGCTATCCGAATAGGGCTCAACGGGTTCGAATGCGCGGTGTCCGATCGCTCCCTGCCGATGCATTGGCAAACCGAACGGCGCCCGTGCGGCGAACTGCAGCAAATAACTCGAGTGTCTCCAGGGGAGGAAGTGGGCACCTCGTGGGTTCATCGATCGCGTTGCAGCGGCTCCGGGTTTGGGCTACGTTAGCGATCAGCCGGGATAGTGCAGAGGTTCCACCTATGAGCGAAGATAACGGCAAGGTCTTGTACTGCTCTTTCTGCGGGAAGAGTCAACATGAGGTACGCAAACTGATCGCGGGGCCCTCCGTGTTCATTTGCGACGAATGTGTCGAGTTATGTAACGACATCATTCGCGAGGAGATCCAGGAACAGTCAGACACTGGCCGAAGCCAACTGCCCAAACCCTACGATATTAATCAGGTTCTCGACGAGTATGTGATCGGTCAGGAGCGGGCCAAACGCACCCTCTCCGTGGCCGTCTACAATCACTACAAGCGCATGGAGGCCCATGGGGCGAAAGACGGCGTCGATCTCTCCAAGACCAACATCTTGCTGATCGGTCCGACCGGTTCGGGCAAGACCCTGTTGGCCGAGACACTAGCCCGCCTACTCAATGTCCCGTTCACGATCGCCGATGCCACCACGTTGACCGAGGCAGGCTACGTCGGCGAGGACGTCGAGAATATCATTCAAAAACTCCTGCAAAAATGCGACTACGATGTCGAGAAGGCCCAGATGGGCATCGTCTACATCGACGAGATCGACAAGATCTCACGCAAATCCGATAACCCGTCGATTACCCGCGATGTATCCGGCGAGGGTGTTCAGCAGGCCCTATTGAAGCTCATCGAGGGAACCACCGCGTCCGTTCCTCCCCAGGGGGGTCGCAAACACCCCCAGCAGGAGTTCCTGCAGGTCGATACCAGCAATATCCTGTTTATCTGCGGAGGCGCTTTCTCCGGACTCGAGAAGGTGATCCAGCAACGCTCGGAACGGGGGGGAGTCGGCTTCAGCGCCGAGGTCAAGAGTCAGCAAGACCGGGGTTCACTCGGGGAGATGATCAGTCAGGTAGAGCCGGAGGATCTAATCCAATACGGGCTCATTCCGGAGTTCGTCGGGCGCCTGCCGGTCACAGCGACCCTGGACGAGCTCGATGAAGACGCCCTAATCCAGATCTTGACCGAGCCCAAGAATGCCCTGACCAAGCAGTACCACAAGCTGTTCGAGATGGAGGGCTGTGAGATCGAATTCCGTGAGGACGCCTTGCGTGCGATCTCCCGCAATGCCCTGGATCGAGGGACCGGGGCTCGAGGGCTTCGAACGATCCTCGAGAACGTCTTGTTGGACATCATGTACGATCTACCCTCAACCGATGGACTGCGCAAAGTCGTGATCGATGAAGTCGTCATCAACGGCGATGCCAAGCCCTTCTTACTCTTCGACGGGGGTGAAGGCAAACGGGCAACCGGGTCGGATGAACTCTAGCGGCTGGTTCCGCGGCGTCTCAACGGCATCGAGCGTGGTATGCGGTGGTAACCTCCGGCATCATTGGGATGCCGGTTACTAGCCCGCTGGGGCATTCGTCGCCTCTACGGGTCGATGAATCGGTTTCGCGTGTTCAGCGCCGCTCGCCCGAGTCAACCCGTCACATGGTACCCCCTCGGGGTCGCGTACCAACCCGAGGGGTCATTCTCACCCACGTACTGCCCCAGGACGACGCATCCCACCGATGCCGAGAGACGCCCGCACGCGACACGTCTCGAAGCCCACGCAATCACTCGCTTCGTTTCGGGGTCCGGGCCAGCGTCTGCGGGGGACTCACCGCTGACGCAGCGACTGCCACCCGCTCAAGGGATCGGTTGAAATTCCGCAGTACGGTCCTTAAATCGCGTATAGCCCCCGAGTCACTCCTTCCCCCAGCGGGTCGCTTAACTTCAGGCCGAGGCGAGCAATTCCATGGATTCTGAAAACCACTCTGCCGTCGACGCAAATGAGCTGGCAGCCGTTCCGGTTCTGCCGCTTCGCGATGTCGTCGTCTATCCGCACATGGTCATCCCCCTGTTCGTGGGGCGCCAAAAGTCCATTCAGGCCCTCAACGCTGCAAATCAAGAAGATAAGCAGATATTTCTGATCGCCCAAAAGAATCCCGAGGTGGACGAGCCGAGCATCGACGATGTCCATGAAGTGGGCACGCTGGCGAGTATCCTCCAGATGCTCAAGCTGCCGGACGGAACCATCAAGGTGCTCGTCGAAGGTCGCAAACGGGCTCGCAGCCTGGATCTCTTCGAGCAGGACGACTACTACGTGGGACAGCTCCGCGTCCTTGAACCCCAGGAAGGGATCGAGGAACGCGAAGCCGAAGTCCTCAATCGTTCCGCCATTAACCTGTTCGATCAATACGTCAAGCTCAAGAAGAACGTCCCACCGGAGGTGCTAACCTCCCTGGCGGGTATCGAAGATCCCGGCCGGGTCGCCGACACGATCGCGGCCCATATGTCGCTCAAGCTTGAGGAAAAGCAGCGCGTACTCGAGATCGATGGAGTACGAGAGCGGCTCGAACACTTGATGGGGTTGATTGAAGGCGAGATCGATCTGCTGCAAATGGAAAAGCGTATCCGCGGTCGCGTCAAGCAGCAGATGGAGAAAAGCCAGCGGGAGTACTACCTAAACGAGCAGATGAAGGCGATCCAAAAGGAACTGGGCGAGCTCGAGGAGGTACCCAACGAGACCGAAGATCTACAGAATCGTATCGAGAAAGCGGGGATGAGCAAGGAGGCCAAGGACAAGGCGACTGCGGAGTTGAACAAGCTCAAGATGATGTCGCCGATGTCCGCCGAGGCGACCGTCGTGCGAAACTACATCGATTGGTTGGTGAGCCTACCCTGGAAGAAGCGCTCCAAGGTCCGGAACGATCTGGAACGATCCGAGCGTGTGCTCGATGAAGACCACTACGGGCTGGAAGAGGTCAAGCAACGCATCCTCGAGTATCTCGCGGTCCAATCCCGAGTCCGCAAGCTCAAGGGGCCAATCCTCTGCCTGGTTGGTCCTCCAGGCGTCGGCAAGACCTCTCTGGGGCGCTCCATCGCCCGTGCGACGAATCGCAAGTTTACCCGGATGTCGCTCGGGGGTGTGCGCGACGAGGCGGAGATCCGGGGGCACCGGCGCACCTACATCGGTTCGCTCCCGGGCAAGATCATCCAGAGTTTGTCCAAAACAGGAACCCGTAACCCGCTGTTCTTGCTCGATGAAGTTGACAAAATGGCGATGGACTTCCGGGGCGATCCGGCATCCGCCCTCCTGGAGGTGCTCGACCCTGAGCAGAACAATACCTTTAGTGACCACTATCTCGAGGTCGAATTCGATCTCTCGGACGTGATGTTCGTGGCGACCGCCAATACCATGAACATCCCCGAGCCGCTGCTGGACCGGATGGAGGTCATCCGGCTCCCCGGATACACCGAGGATGAAAAGGCCAACATCGCGACCCGTTATCTGATCCCCAAACAGATCAAACAGAACGGATTGAAGGCCAACGAGATCCAGTTCAGCGAGGCCGCGACTCGAGACATCGTCCGCTATTACACGCGGGAGGCCGGGGTTCGAAACCTGGAGCGGGAAATCGCCAAGGTCTGCCGTAAATCGGTGCGACAACTGGCCCAGAAGCCTGTCCAGAAACGACTCTCGATTACACCAAAGACCCTGGATCGATACCTCGGGGTACGCAAATACCGGTTCGGTATCGCCGAGGAGCAGGATCGCATCGGCCAAGCCACGGGGCTCGCTTGGACCCAAGTCGGTGGTGAGTTGTTGACGATCGAAGCAGCCATCATGCGCGGCAAGGGCAAGCTTCAGCACACCGGCCAGCTCGGCGATATCATGCAGGAGTCGGTCCAAGCGGCCATGACCGTCATGCGGAGCCGGTCGCCCGCCCTCGGAGTGAAGCCCGAGGAGCTCGACAGCTTCGATCTTCACGTGCACGTACCGGAAGGGGCTACACCCAAGGATGGCCCGAGCGCGGGGATCGCGATGTGCACCGCCATCGTATCGGCTTATACCCGAATACCGGTCCGAGCCGATGTGGCGATGACGGGCGAGATCACGCTGCGGGGAGAAGTCCTGCCAATCGGCGGACTCAAGGAGAAACTCCTAGCGGCCCATCGGGGAGGCATTCGGACGGTGCTCATCCCGGCCGAGAACAAGAAGGACCTCCGTGAGATTCCCAAGAATATCCAGAACAAGCTTGATATACAGGCTGTTACCTGGATCGATGAGGTGCTCGATGTCGCGTTGGTGCATCAACCCGCCCCCCTCGATGAGGAACGAACGGAGAGCGCGCCACTCGAAACGACCCAAGAGAGTGAATTGGAACGTGAGCGCCGAGCGCCGCGCCACCACTAAGATCCTTCTCTTACAGGCTTTTTTAAGGACGGGGGGCTGAATACACGCCTCCGCTCGAAGCAAGGCGGGTGAATTCGAAACAGCCATTCAGGCAGAAATCACCCGCCGCGCCCCCGAGGACCCTGGCCCGGAGCCCGGTTGACGCGGAAAAACGGCCTTGCTATAACGACACGAGACGGCCGGGGCGGATGTTCTGCCGTCTCTGCCTGACGGGTCGAAAAATCCGCCTTTCGGTGCCTCGAGGAATAACGACTCGAGATGCATCGCCGATGACAGGAACTGGGGGCAATGAATAAAACCGAGCTGGTTAACGCCGTTGCAGAATCCGCGGACTTGCCGAAAGCTGCGGCGTCTCGCGCCGTTGACGCCGTTATCGACACGATAACAAAGACCCTCCAGGAGGGAGATCAAGTGACCATCGTGGGCTTCGGGTCCTTTCTCGTACGAGAGCGCGAGGGCCGAACGGGTCGAAACCCACAGACCGGCAAGGAAATGGAGATTCCCGCATCGAAGGTCCCGTCGTTCAAGGCTGGAAAAGCATTGAAGGATGCGGTAAACTAAACCTTCGATTGGGGTAAGGGTGCTTAGCTCAGCTGGGAGAGCGTCGCCCTTACAAGGCGAGGGTCGGGGGTTCGAATCCCTCAGCACCCACCATTAAGGATCTTAAGTTTTAAGTCGGAGTGGTAGTTCAGCTGGTCAGAATACCGGCCTGTCACGCCGGGGGTCGCGGGTTCAAGTCCCGTCCACTCCGCCAACGACCGAAAAAGGGCGCCGATGGCGCCCTTTTTTTTGATAGCATAATCACCAGCGGTCGAATACGACCCCAACCGATTCGCTCGTAAGACGGTTCAACCCCATCATGCTACAGTCCATTCGCGAAGGCATCCGAGGATGGCTTGCCTATGTCATTGTATTCCTGATCAGCATTCCGTTCGTCCTCTGGGGCATCGGGGAATACCTCGGCGGCGGCGGTGAGAACTACGTGGCCCAGGTCGATGGCACGAAGATCCCGCCGCGCGCCTTCGAAGAGGAATATCTGAGAACCCGCCAGCGACTCCAACAACAGTTATCCGATCAAGTCTCGGCCGACTTCTTCCAACAAATCGGCCTCAAGCAGCGGGTGCTCGACGGGCTGATCGACCGAGAGTTACTCCGACAGGCAGCAGCGCAGCATGGCTTGCGCGCCGCAGATGACCTGGTCCTCCAACGCCTGAGTGGTTTCGACGTCTTTCGGGAAAACGGACAATTCAGCCGCAGCGCCTATGAGGCCCAACTCCAGTCGGTCGGCTTGTCGCCCGGCCGCTTCGAGTCCCAGCTGCGGCAAGACTTGACGGTGAGTCAGATCCGCCAAGGCCTTCAGAATAGCGCATTTATAACCGAGCAAGGATGGCGCGAACAGACACGCCTTCGCGGTCAAGAGCGCCGGCTCGGTTGGTTACGCGTCGAATCGGAGACCTTCGAGACGCAGATCCAACCGGACAATGCCACCATCCGCCAGTATTACGAGGCCAATGCGGACCAATTCCGTCGGCCCGAGCGGGTTCGCGTCGCGTATTTGAAGCTCAGCGCCGCCCAGATTGCGGACTCCATCGAACCGACGACCGCCGACCTGAAAGCGTTATACCAAGAAGAGAAGCAGCGCTATACCACCGAAGAGCGCCGGACGGCCCGGCATATCCTCCTAACCTCGGAGGAGAACGGCGACTCGTCCGCCACGGATTCCCTCATCGCAGAGGCCCGATCCCTCCGGGCGCAGATACTGAACGATGAGGCCACCTTTGCCGAACTCGCGCGCGCGCATTCGGATGACCCGGGATCGGCACCGCAAGGCGGTCAACTCGGCGAGGTCGCTCGCGGGATGATGGTCGAACCGTTTGAGAACGCCTTATTCAACCTTGAGGAATCAGGCGCAATCAGTCAGCCGGTCGAGACCCAATTCGGCGTCCATCTGATCAAACTGGAAGCCATCGAGGGCGGCAGCGTCGAACCGTTTGAAGCGGTCCGCGGCGAACTCGCAGCCGACTATCGACGACGCGAGGCCGATGATCTCTTTTATGATCAATACGACACGCTCGTCAATCTCGCCTACGAAAACCCCAATTCCCTTCAGCCCGCAGCACAGCAACTGGGGCTTGAGATTCAAACCACCGATTGGTTTACCGCTTCGAACGGGGACGGCATCGCAAGCACCCCGAAGGTCCGTCAGACGGCTTTCAGTGACGAGCTATTGAACGAGCGAATGAACAGCGACCCGGTCGAGGTCGGCACCAATGAGGTGGTGGTGCTGCGCGTCGAGGGTCACGAACCCCCGCAGGTCAGACCCTTGGATGAGGTTCGAGCCCAGGTCGTCCGGGCGGTGACGGAGCAACAAGCCCGATCCCGCGCCGCTTCTCGCGGTCGCTCCCTGGCTGAACGCTTGCGGGACGATCCGGATGTCGAGCTGAGCGCACTCAGCGGGAACGCCGAAGCGGTGAGCATCCACGACCTGCGCTGGTTCGGGCGCAACGCATCCGACCTCCCGCTCGAGCTCCGGCGGGCGGCGTTCGCAGTCCCACTCGATTCCAACCTCGACAAACCCCATGTCGTCACAGCTCAACTAAGCGACGGGGACTATACGGTGGCCCGGCTAACCGATGTCCGTCCCGGGTCAAGCGACGCCCCGCCTGAGCAAGAGCGACGCCGTATTGAGCAAGCCTGGGGCGATGCCGACTTTCAGGCCTTTTTACAAGGCTTGAGGGCTCGAGCCGACATCGAGGTCAAAGAGGACCTCTAGACCGATGGAGCCAGGAGCGAATGCCTTCGCTGAATGAGGAGCATCGCGACGGGGGGTTGAGGCAACCCACAACAACGCTCATCCACGGGCAAGGCGACCGCTGACGTCGACAACCCTCGCCGCCCGAGCGATCCACATCCCCTGCAAGGGCGATGAATCGACGCTCCGGAACCCCCCAAGTCAGACCCGTGCCCGTGAGTCCCAATCAGCCGAGGATCAGCCGATGACGGTGGAACTCTGTTACCTCAATAGCCTGGAGCCGGATTTCTGGACCCAATTGGATGCGCGGACCGCCTGGAGCGCGGAGCTTGACCGCGAGATCGTCGCCGTTGTCCACAGTATTCTGGATGATGTTCGCACGCGGGGTGACACGGCGGTACTCGGCTACACGCAGCAGTTTGACGGACTCGACCCAGCGGATCCAAGGGCCCTCGAATTGCCGCCGAACCGACTCCATGAGGCCCTAAACCGTCTATCTCAACAACGGCGGGAGGCGCTCGAATTCGCGGCCGAACGCATCCGTTCCTACGCCGAGCGACAACGCATGGCCTCCTGGGAGTACGAGGACAACCGAGGAACGGTGCTGGGTCAGCGGATTACACCCCTCGATCGGGTGGGGTTGTACGTGCCCGGTGGCAAAGCGGCTTACCCATCGTCCGTGTTGATGAACGCAATACCGGCACGCGTCGCCGGCGTGAGCGAAATCCTGATGACGGTACCTGCGCCGGGGGGTGAATTGAGCGACTTGGTCCTCGCGGCAGCAGCCGTCGCTGGTGTTGACCGCGTATTCACCATCGGGGGTGCCCAGGCCATCGCCGCCCTTGCCTTCGGTACCTCGACCGTGCCCGCCGTCGACAAGATCGTCGGTCCAGGCAATGCCTATGTCGCGACAGCGAAGCGGCTCGTCTATGGGACGGTCGGCATCGATATGGTCGCCGGCCCATCCGAAGTCGTCATCATCGCCGATGACACCAATGACCCGGAGTGGATCGCGATGGACCTCTTCGCTCAGGCGGAACACGACGAGGAGGCCCAGGCCACACTGATCACCCCCGATCGACAGCTCCTCGGCGACGTAGCCGATGTCATCACCGAACGCCTCGACCGGATGAGCCGCCATGCGATCATCCGTCAGTCCCTCGAACAGCGGGGCGCGATGATCCAGGTCAGTGACCTGGACGAAGCCGCGCGCGTCGCCAACTACTTGGCACCGGAGCACCTGGAGCTTGCGGTCGCCGATCCCAAAGGCCTGGCGGCCAGGATTCGCCACGCGGGGGCCCTATTCTTGGGTCGGTACAGCGCCGAGGCACTCGGGGATTATTGTGCCGGCCCGAACCATGTGCTTCCCACCGGACGGAACGCACGCTTCGCCTCCCCGCTCGGGGTCTATGACTTCCAAAAGCGTACCTCGTTATTGGATTGTTCAGCGAACGGGGCCGCTTTCCTGGCGGAGCCCGCCGGGACGCTGGCTGATGGGGAGGGGCTCACGGCCCACGCGCGCTCGGCACGACTCCGCGGGTCATCAGAAACCCGCGGCGACTGACCTTCCCATGGATCGGTCGGGCGAGGCCAAGCAAGCGAACGGGCGACGCCAACGACGAGGGGTACGATGAAGGGGCAACCGGAAAGCCGGTCATTCGAGGCCGGAGCGCAATCGCAGCGAACAAGTCAAGCCTGCATCGCGGCCTGGGTGCGTCCGGAAATCCAACGGTCGCAGGCCTATTCGGTTGCGGATGCAACCGGCCTGATCAAGCTGGATGCCATGGAGAACCCCTATCCGGCACCCCCCGAGGTGCGTGAGGCGTGGCAGCAGCGGTTAGGTGAAACACCCCTGCACCGGTACCCGGACCCGCAAGCACAGGCGGTCCGCAGACGCCTACGAGGCTTCCTCAGGTTGCCCGAGGGGTGCGATCTCCTGCTCGGCAACGGCTCCGATGAGCTGATCCAGCTCCTCGTTATTGCCCTTTCTGGCACCGAGCGGCCCGTGCTCGCCCCGGAACCCTCATTCGCGATGTATCGGCTCGTGGCCACCTACCTGGGATGCCCGTTTACGGCCGTTCCACTTCGGGACGACGACTTCAGCCTGGACATCAAAGGGTTCGTCGAGGTGATCCAAGCTCAGCAACCCAGCCTCGTATTCCTCGCCTACCCCAATAACCCAACGGGCAATCTGTGGGATCGGGAGCACCTTCTCGCGATTGCGGAACAGACCCCTGGGCTTGTCGTCATCGACGAGGCTTACCAACCGTTCGCTGACGCGACCCTTATCGATGCCCTCGGTGCATTCCCGAATGTCGTGGTCATGGGCACCCTCTCCAAGCTCGGTCTGGCCGGCGCCCGCCTCGGCTACCTTGCGGCGCCTCAAGCCTGGATCGAGGAGCTGGACAAGATCCGGCTCCCCTATAACATCAACGCCTTGACCCAAACGGCCGTCACGGTCGCCCTGGACCATGCCGCCGCCTATCGGCGTCAGACAGAAGCTATTCGTCGAGAGCGTGACCGGATTTATCAAGCCCTGGGGGGGCTTGAGGGTATCCGCGTATTCCCGAGCTCGGCCAATTTCCTTTTAGTGCGCACGCTTAACCAACCTGCGCAAACCCTCTGCGATGCGCTTCTCGAGCGTAAGATCTTGATCAAAAACCTCGGTCGCTCCGGTGATCCCAAGCTCGCCGATTGTGTGCGGGTCACCATCGGTACACCCGACGAGAACGATCAATTTCTCGAGAACCTCAGCGATATCCTCGCAGACCGCTAAGAAAAGACCCCAAACCCCACTCATCACCCCCAGTGAAACTCGGTATCATTTCCCCCGAGTCATCGCCTCTGGACTTCGAGGGGATGGGCTGCCGCGCGGGTTACCGCTCTGCCGACGACGGTCGCTTGCTAAGCTGAGCCGCAAGCGTGATCGATTCCCCATCGCGAATGGCCGTCACCTGAACCTGATCACCGGGGGTCTGGCGTCCGACCACGTAAAGCAGATCCTTCACATCCGTAATCTCGCGATCACCGATTCGCGTGATAACGTCTTCGGGTTCTAAACCGGCCTCGGCAGCCGGCCCATCGTCCACCACGCCAGCCACCAAGGCCCCTTGGGCGCTCGTCAAATCGAAGGAGTCGGCCAAAGGCGCGTCCAGGTCTTGGACTTGAACGCCGAGCCAGCCCCGCACGACTTCACCGCTCTGGATGAGGTTGGTCAGGATCGATTGCGCAAGATTGCTCGGGATCGCGAATCCAATCCCCTGGGATCCACCCGACTGCGAGAAGATCGCCGTGTTAATACCGACCAAGTCTCCTTGTGTATTGATCAAGGCACCGCCCGAATTCCCGGGATTGATCGCCGCATCGGTTTGGATGAAGTCCTCGTAGGTGCTGAGCCCCAGCCGGTCCCGCCCGATCGCACTGACGATGCCTTGGGTGACCGTGAGCCCGACGCCGAAGGGATTACCGATCGCCAAAACCACATCACCGACTCTTAATCGATCGGCATTACCGAACGTGACCGGTTGGGGGAGATTCACCAGGTCCACGCGGAGAACCGCCAAATCCGTATCCGGGTCGCTGCCGACGAGTTCGGCCGGTGTCGAACGGTTATCCGAGAACTGGACTCGGATGTCCTCCGCCGAGTGAATGACGTGGTGATTCGTCAGGAGGTATCCCTCCGGACTCACCAGGACCCCTGAGCCAAGGCTTTCCTCATCACGGGGCTGTAGCCTCCCGTCTGGCCCCTCGAAGAACCGGCGGAGGGAAGGATCCGATAGCGGCGGGTGATCTTCGAGCCTGAACGAACGGGCGCTATGAATACTCACCACGGCAGATGCCGCCTGCTCGACGGCATCTGCGTACGACCCCGCTTCGGTGGCGCTCCCCCTTTGGTTTGTCACCGGTGTGGGGCCCGCTGCGGGCGGGAGCTCGCGAACGGACACCGTCGCATCGGGATTCCGGGTGGGCTCCTCGACGAGTAGCGTCACGACATAAGCTACGGCGAGACCGATGACGATCCCGCGAGCAATAAGACGTAGGGTGTACTTCATAGCTTGAAATTAGCATGGTCGAGTGGATCCCGAAAGAGGCACACCGAGGCGCACTTTACCGAGGCCGCGCGTCCATCGGTTGACGAATGAACGCGATACGCGACCTACAACACATACCATCGAACCGTCCGATTTTCTTAGACAAGTGCGCTGATTTTTTCGAGCTCCGACGAAACGTAACGGGCCACTCGCAATGCCCAATCCAGATCACGATTGCCTGGATTATTGACATCCGTTTGCGGTGAATCTCTTGCGGCTTGATCGGTCCCATCCCCTAGAACGAACGGCTCAGGACGCCCGATTCGGGAAACCGAGGGCCGGTTCTGTCGAGCGTCGAGCGACCGGTGATCCTCACCCGTTTATTACTTGATTTTATTCACTTATAAATTCATCATGTTCAGTCTTTTATTAATTTAAAAACCTTGCAAAGCCCCTGTGAGTAGGCGATCCTGTGCCTGCTAAGGTGTTAGGGTTATCTTGGGAACGATGCCTTGAGCACATCGTCACACCCTGCGATTCGCCTAGGACGGAACCCGTCGCCAGCCTTGCGCATGTCACCGGTCCTCCATACCCGCGTTCGGTTCGACTACTCAGCAACATCTTCATGGCGCGCAACAAGCGGCGCATAAGCGACGGTCGTACCGATTCGTCCGCCGCGACTGAGGACTCATGAGTGGGCTAAATTAGCCAGGCCCATATAAAGCGGACCGGATAACGGCTGCGCTCGAGGCCGCTCAGGGTACTGCACACGCGAAACCACACGATTCAATCCTGGATTCCATCGGGGAGAACGAATTCTATGGCCGAAAGTGATGTCGATATGAGCCGCCGTCGCTTCCTGACGACAACGACGGCGGTCGTTGGAGGCGCGGGAGTTGCTGCGGCAGCTGCCCCATTCGTCGCCTCTATGAACCCGAGTGTCAAGGCAAAGGCCAGTGGGGCACCCGTCGAGGTGAATGTCGGAAAACTGGAACCGGGGCAGTTAGTGACGGTTGACTGGCGAGGTAAGCCGATTTGGATCGTCAAGCGGACCGAACGCCAGCTCGAGCTCCTCCAAGAGCACGCATCGGCGCTGGCTGACCCGGATTCCGAAGTCACCTCGCAGCAGCCCTCGTACACCCAGAACCCCACACGGTCCATCCGTCCGGAGGTCGCCGTACTCGTCGGGGTTTGCACGCATCTGGGATGCTCTCCGAGCTATCGACCGGACGTCGACAGCGATGAATTCGGTAAGACTTGGCACGGCGGGTTTTTCTGTCCTTGTCACGGTTCCCGGTTCGACCTCGCGGGTCGGGTCTACAAGGGCGTTCCAGCGCCGACGAACCTTGCCGTGCCACCGTATCGATATGCATCAGACAATGAAATCGTGGTTGGTGAAGACGGAGGTACAGCCTAATGGCAAATCCCGCGATGAACCTGGTTCGCTGGGTTGATGATCGTTTCCCGCTTTTAGCGATCTGGAACGATCACCTCGCTAAATACTACGCCCCCAAGAACTTCAACTTCTGGTACTACTTCGGGGCGCTTTCCATCGTCGTGCTGGTCATTCAAATCGTGACCGGCATTTTCCTCACGATGCATTACAAACCGGACGCCCAGCAGGCCTTCGCGTCGGTCGAATACATCATGCGGGATGTGCCGTGGGGTTGGCTGATCCGCTACATGCACTCGACCGGTGCATCGTTCTTCTTTATTGTCGTGTATCTCCATATGTTCCGTGCGCTGATCTACGGCTCATACCGCAAGCCGCGCGAACTGGTGTGGATTCTCGGCATGCTGATCTACCTGGTGCTCATGGCTGAGGCCTTCATGGGTTATCTGCTCCCCTGGGGACAGATGTCGTACTGGGGCGCCCAGGTCATCATCTCGCTGTTCGGCGCGATCCCGTATTTCGGCGAGGATCTTGCTTTGTGGATTCGGGGCGATTACGTGATCTCCGATGCCACACTCAACCGATTCTTCTCCCTTCATGTCATCGCGATGCCGATCGTCCTGCTGGGGCTCGTCGTCGTCCACATCATGGCCCTTCATGAGGTGGGCTCCAACAATCCCGACGGGATCGAGATCAAGAAGAAAAAGGATGAGAACGGCATTCCCCTCGATGGTATCCCCTTTCATCCCTACTACACCGTGAAGGATACCGTCGGGTTGGTCGTGTTCCTGATGCTGTTCTCTGGTGTCGTCTTCTTTATGCCTGAGATGAACGGGTACTTCCTGGAGCATGCGAACTTTATACCAGCTGATCCGCTTCAGACCCCCGAACACATCGCCCCAGTTTGGTACTTCACGCCCTTCTACGCGATCCTAAGGGCGGTCCCGGACAAGTTCCTCGGGGTGGTGGCCATGTTCGCCGCGATCGCCTTGCTCTTCTTCCTGCCATGGCTCGATCGAGGGCGGGTGAAGTCCATCCGGTATCGGGGTTGGATGCATCAGACCTGGCTCAGCCTGTTTATCGTGAGCTTTCTGGTGCTCGGCTGGCTCGGCATGCAGCCCGCGACACCGACCCTGACGGTTCTGAGCCAGATCTTTACGGTAATCTACTTTGCCTTCTTCCTCCTCATGCCGTTCTACACGGCGATGGATCCGACAAAACCCGAACCTGAGCGCGTGAGGTTCCACACATGAGGCCTTCGTCCCTGTTGTTTGCTTTGCTGCTCACCGGCGTCTGGCTCGTCAGCGGTATCCCGCTGGCATCGGCCGCGGGCGGCCAGAGTTATCCCTTGGATGAGGTAGACATCAACCTCAACAACCAAGCCTCGTTGCAGCGTGGTGCGAAGTACTTCGTAAACTACTGCATGGGCTGCCACTCCGCAACTTACATGCGGTATAGCCATTTGGTCAAAGATCTCGGCCTCACCAAAGAGCAGGTTGAGAACAACCTGACCGTGGGGAATCAAGAGCTCGCCGATCAGATGACGAACGCCATGACGGAATCGTACGGGGAGTCCGCGTTCGGCAACGCCCCGCCCGATCTCACGTTGACGGCACGCTCACGGGGGGCCGATTGGCTGTACACCTATCTGCGGACCTTCTACGTGGATGACTCACGCCCCCTCGGCGTCAATAACGCTGTGTTTGCCGGGGTCGGCATGCCACACGTGCTTTGGGAGCTCCAAGGGCTACAAAAGCCGGTGTATAAGACAATCCCCAGTGGAGACCACGGCGGGGGGGCGCAGGCCGCCGACGGGGAGACGACCAAGATCATCGATGGTTTCGAGATCGTACAACCGGGTGAACTTACCCCGTCCGAGTACGACATGATGATCCGAGATCTGGTAAACTTTATGGTTTACTTGGCTGAACCGGCCAAGCTGGACCGCCCACGCATTGGAATGTGGGTCTTGTTGTATCTCGGGCTCTTCTTGATCGTTGCCTACTACCTGAAGCGTGAGTACTGGAAAGACGTCCACTGATGACCGGGCTCGGGCAGGGATGCCCCGAGTCGTGTCGTTCTCGGTATCCGCTCACCCTGAGCGAACGGGACAGGACGCCATGGCTTCATGGGATCTCGTAGGCCCAATTGAGGTTTTGAATGGCGTCCGTCGCTACCCGTCGTTCCTCCATGACGCTGTTTTCGTCGTCTCAGGACTCCGAAAGTCATCGCGCTCGAATTGTGTTGGCCGAGAAGGATATTAGTGTCGATGTGGTCGAAGTCGATCCCGAGCAGCGATCGACACACCAGGGGGCGGTCACGCCCTACGAATCGTTACCGACGCTCGTCGACCGGGACCTATCCCTGTACGATTCACGGGTCATCATGGAGTACCTCGACGAACGGTTTCCACATCCGCCGCTGATGCCTGTCGACCCCGTTTCCCGAGCCAAAACCCGTCTCGCGCTTCACCGCATCGAGCACGACTGGTACGGCCTCGTCGGCGAACTGAACGGGAAAAGCGATCGTGCCATGAGTCGAGCGCGCAAGCGACTGCGAGACAGTCTCACGGCCGCGATCGACCTCTTCGCTTTGAAAACGTTTTTCCTAAGTGACGAATTCTCTTTACTTGACTGCTATATCACGCCCATCCTGTGGCGATTGCCGCACTGGGGCATCGAACTCCCGAGCGAGGCAACGCCCATCCTAGACTATGCGGAACGCATGTTCTGTCGGCCCGCCTTTCGAACAAGCCTCACCGAGGCGGAGCGGGAAATGCGCCCCTGACTTCCGAACTGCACGCGAGATACGAAGGATCTCGACTGTTACATCGTGCCGGGCGAATTGCTATGACTCCGAGCCGTCCCTATCTCATCCGCGCCATTTATGAATGGATCGTCGATAACGACATGACCCCACACGTCATCGTCGATGCGCGCATCGGCGAAGCCGAGTTGCCACAAGAATATATCCAAGATCAACAAATCGTCCTCAATCTCTCGCCGCGTGCGGTGCAAAGCTTGGACTTGGGGAACGACCGTGTCGTCTGTCAAGCACGCTTCGGTGGGCAGCCCCGCCGGCTCGATTTCCCAGTCCACGCGGTCGTTGCGATCTACGCCCGCGAGAACGGCCAAGGCATGTTGTTCAGCGACGATGAGCCGGACCCGGTTCCACCTCCGGATCACGAATCAACAGACCCCCCTCAGGACAAAGGAGCGCGCAAGCGTCCGAATCTCAAAGTCATCAAGTAAACAGCCTCAGGAAATCCCAGCCCGTCAATGGCCAGCGGGTGAAGTGGCCGTTTGGTTTGCTCGCCAGACGCAAGAAACGGCCCGAACCATGGTCGACGCCATCTTTTTGTATCCGGCCATCGCCGGAGCGGTGGCTATAACATGTAACCGAGCCTAGCATTCATGGGGATCAGCGGGCCAAACGGCAGGCGAAGAGTTCCTGATCCATGGTTGCACTGAGGAGGCGCGTTGCGTAAACCGTCCACCGTTGGTTGCGACGCTCGAGCACAAGGTGACGGCTTGGACTGTAGACCCCGGGTGAACTAACCACTACCCCCCCCTCCTCATCGACGATACTGAATCGCGCGTAGACCCCAACGATGGGTTTTGCGACCGATGCATCCGAGGGATGGATCTGAACACTCGTCACCTGATCGCCGAAGAGTTCCAAACCGAAGCGGACCCCGTCATCACCGAGTTCATTCAGCCAGCGGATAACGCCCAAGCGCACCGGCGAGCGCTCGTTAAAGCTTGATTCGGATGTCCTTAGCACGGTTTGTCCCACATGAATCGATTCCCCCATGCGACTTTTGGGTGCATGGAAACCCAGGCCACCGGAGCTCTCGTCGATCAGCTGAAAGAATCGTCGGCCGCGGCGATACGCGGAGCGGCTGCGCAGCTCCCTGCCGTTGGAGGGTTGTTCTAATTCGTCAACATAGTTCTGAACCCCCCGAAAACCCATGATCAACTCCACCCAATCTTCCCGGGGCTGTCGCGGGTATTGCCGTTGAGCCGAACGACGCCAGCTGTGTAAGGCCCGACGCAAAGCCGATTGGCCCACCCGATCGTCAATGCCCCGCTCGGGGATCGTGACGCCCGGATTCGAACCCTGGCGCTCTGCCGACCCAGTCGCCTCGCTGCCCTCATGGCTCAGCTCTCGATCCATGAGCGATTCCTCGATGGCATCGACGAAATCGTGTAGGTCCACAAGACGATTCTGCTTGGTCTTCAAAAAGGCCTTTTCTTCCGGCAACAACGGTTTCGCCCGGTCATCGCTCCCCAAATCGAGGACGAATCCCGAGCTCTCCTCGCCCGTGGGTTGATCGCCGATCCGGCACCGATCGACCCACGATCGCGAGTAATCAAGCTGCTGATAAACCACCCAGATATCGCCGGGCGCCAACCGATAGGGATCCGCAAGGGCCACGAGCAGGATACGCTTATAGGTCTGTAGGATGCTGCTCGGGATGACGCTGCCCGGACGACTAACTTCCAGATCCTGAATCCCCTGTTGCTCGGCGAACAAGAAGAAACGGTGCAGGCCGTACCAAACCCGATCCGCTGGCGCCTGATACCGACCGTAGCTGTCGACGACGAGTAGACCGAGGAAACGCACACAACGCTCGACGCTCCGGGTCAGCCCCGAGCGATCCGGAACCGCGTCCTGTTGCAAGCGGTCATTGATCACCAGGTTATAGCCGACAATCAGCTCCTGAACCAAGTCCCGCAGCCGCCCCCGCACTGTTTCCTCGTCGCTCGAGACCGCGCGCCCCCGCCGGGCAACGGACCAGAAACGTTGCACAAGCGCCGTATAGGCCGTGGCAAAGCCTTCAAGGGATTCGGTCCGCGCCGTACAATCAAGGGTCGCCCGGTTGTCGGTGGCAATTCGCTCGATGCACCCGTCAATGACCTCCATGGAGGCCCTTCCCGCCAGGGCTTCGAGGTGCGGACACTTGTGTTGCAGCTCAAAATCTCGACGTGTTGAAGCATCGTCCATTGGGATCATAAACACTCCGACCACGATAACGTGGGGCCAGCGACAAGGCGACTCGACGGGCACGAGCGGCGAAACCCTTTGACTTTCTCAAGGATAGCATTCGTATGAGGCACACCGGATGGACTCGTCTCCTACTCCCACTCAATCGTCGCAGGCGGCTTCCCCGAGATGTCATAGACGACCCGTGATACCTCTGGGACCTCATTGAGGATGCGGCGCGCCACATGGTCTAGGACGTCCTCCGGTAGCCGAGACCAAACGGCGGTCATATAGTCCGTCGTGGACACGGCGCGTAGGGCCATGACGGGCCCGTAGTGACGGTAATCCCCCGTTACGCCGACGCTCGAAACCGGCAAATAAACCGCGAAGGCTTGATCGACTCGGCGGTATAGGTCTGCCTTCGTAAGCTCCGCTAGGAAGATCGCGTCGACGCGCCGCAGGATTTCCAAGGCCTCGGGTGTCACCGGCCCCAACACGCGTACTGCCAACCCAGGGCCCGGGAACGGGTGTCGTGCCAGCAGCTCACTCGGAAGTCCAAGACGACGGCCGATGGCCCGAACCTCGTCTTTGAACAATTCGCGGAGTGGCTCCAACAGTTGCAGACCCATCCGCTCCGGAAGGCCGCCCACATTGTGATGGGATTTAATGACCTTGGCCGATCCATCCGACCGCCCGGCGGACTCGATTACATCCGGATAGATGGTACCCTGGGCGAGCCAGCGAACGGCATGAAGCTGAGTGGCGGTCTCCTCGAAGACCTCGATGAACAACCGGCCGATCGTCCGACGCTTCTCTTCCGGGTCGTCGATTCCCTGCAGTGCAGCCAGAAACCGCTCCGAGGCGTCGATCAAGCGCACATCGACCCCGAGCTGATGACCGAGCGTGGCCATCACCTGATCGGCCTCACCCTGGCGCAACAACCCGGTATCGACGAACAGGCACACCAACCGATCACCCAGCGCGCGATGCAGCAGTGCGGCCGTGACCGCGGAGTCGACCCCCCCTGAGAGCCCCAGCACGACTCCGTCTTCGGCGGGGACGCGGTCCCGCACGGTCGCCACCTGATCCTCGATGATGTGCGTTGCCGTCCACAAGGGGCGACACGCACACAGGTCTCGCACAAAGCGGTGAATGATGGCGGCCCCTTGAGGGGTGTGGGTCACCTCGGGGTGGAATTGCAGGCCGTACCAAGCCCGCTCGTCATCGGCCATCCCGGCCAAGGGCGCATTCTCGGTACTGGCGATGGGTTTGAAGCCGGGCGGTAGGGCGCTGACGCGGTCACCGTGACTCATCCACACATCCAGAAGCCCGTGCCCCTCGGCGTTGCGGGTATCCTCGATACCCGCCAGCAATCGAGAGTGCCCGCGCGCGCGAACCTGGGCATATCCGAATTCGCGCGTCTCACTCGGCTCGACACGCCCCCCGAGCTGGGCTGCGAGGGCCTGCATCCCGTAACAGATCCCGAGGATCGGGACTTGCCACCCCAGAAGGAACGCCGGGATTCGAGGGGGAACATCGAATAGGACCGATTCCGGCCCCCCGGAGAGGATCACCCCATGGGGGATTGGGACGGCATCATCCAAACGATTCCAGGGCAAGATACGACAGTAGACGTTCGCCTCGCGCACGCGACGGGCGATCAACTGCGTATACTGGGATCCGAAATCCACGATCAGGATCCAATCCCGATGCGGATCCGGATCCGGATGGGTGCTCATCAGCTATCCACCCGATAGTTCGGGGATTCTTTGGTGATCGAGACGTCGTGCACGTGACTCTCGCGCATGCCTGCCCCGGTAATGCGGACGAAACGAGGTTCCGTGCGCATCGACTCGACGTCTCGACAGCCGACGTAGCCCATCCCCGACCTCAGGCCACCGATTAGCTGGCGGATGATCGTCAGCACACTACCTTTGTAGGGTACGCGCCCCTCGATGCCCTCCGGCACCAGCTTGCGTCCGCTACTGGCAGCCGACTCCTGAAAGTACCGATCACTGGACCCCTGCTGCATCGCGGCGATGGACCCCATACCGCGATAGCTCTTGTAAGACCGCCCCTGGTAGAGCTCGACCTCACCGGGAGCCTCTTCCGTTCCAGCAAACATACTGCCGATCATGACCGCATGGGCCCCAGCTGCAATGGCCTTCGTCAGATCCCCGGAGTAGCGAACCCCACCATCGGCGATTAGCGGAATATCCGTTCCCTGGAGGGCCTCGGCCACCTCGGCGACGGCCGTCACTTGGGGGACGCCAACCCCGGCAACGATGCGCGTCGTACAGATCGAGCCGGGCCCGATGCCAACCTTCACCCCATCCACGCCGGCGTCTCGCAGGGCCCAAGCCCCCTCCGCTGTGGCGATGTTGCCAGCAATCACCGCAAGGTCCGGGTACCGGACCTTGATATCGCGCACCTGCTCGATGACCCGGCGTGAATGGCCATGCGCCGTATCCACAACGACGAGATCTGCCCCCGCCTCGACGAGCGCTGCAACCCGCGTCTCGCTATCGGGCCCGGTGCCTACGCCGGCCCCGACGCGCAACCGCTCTTGATCGTCCTTACAGGCATTCGGATAGTCGCTCGCCTTTTGGATATCCTTGACCGTCACCAAACCGCGCAACTCGAAGGCATCGTCGACGACCAGGACCTTTTCGATACGGTGCTTATGCATCAGACTCAGGATGGCGTCGCGGTCCGCGCCCTCGCGTACCGTCACCAGATGGTCCCGCGGGGTCATGATCGCCGCAACCGGCTGATCCAGATTGGTCTCGAATCGCAGGTCACGACTCGTCACGATACCGACCAAGCGACGGCCGTCCACCACGGGCACGCCGGAGATGGAATGGGCCCGCGTCAGTTCGAGGACCGAGCGGATGCTCACATCCGGGGCGATTGTAATCGGCTCCTTGATCACACCGCTCTCGTATTTCTTGACGGTGCGAACCTCGTTCGCCTGTTGATCGACCGTGAGATTCTTGTGGATAATCCCAATGCCCCCCTCTTGGGCTAGCGCGATGGCAAGCCGCGACTCGGTCACCGTGTCCATGGCGGCCGAGACCAACGGCACGTTGAGCTCGATGCCTCGCGTCAAACGCGTCTTGAGGCGCACCTCCTCCGGGACAACATCGGAGTAGGCGGGGACCAACAAAACGTCATCGAAGGTGAGCGCTTCCTGGATCAGACGCATGGTCAACTCTCGGCGAGATCACGATAAACCCGAGATTATAACCGATACTCGGAAGGACTCGAAGCCCCTGGTCCGAGCGCGGCATCCGACCGGCCCTCCGCCCCGTTCGACGGACCAACGCGGAGCCTTGAATGACACGCGCCCTTACCGCAGGTCAGGTATTATCCCATGCCGATGGTGCCGCTGATCACCGATCCACCGGCCACGAACCGGCCCCCCGTAATCGCTCGACGTCTATGACGAGATGTATCCGCCCATGTCGCTCGTCCCGCCCCGCTCGATTCGCCGTGCTGTGCGATCCTTGCCAGCGGCCTGTTCCTCTGTGACCCATCTTGACCGCGGGTTGCGCCCAACAGCGGCAGCTGATGACCGAAGACGGGCCTCCGGCTACCGTTGAAATGGATTGCCGCGCCCCGGAAACCGGCTTCGAGACGACCCGGCCGAAGCCTCAAGAACGCGTGACGAAGGCCAAGCCCCAGGGCGATGACTAGCGCGACCCCCAGGATCGACTCGATGACACCCAGGCGGCTACCGAGCCGGGGGACGATGCCCAAGCGGTGGACCTGGCCGGAGCGGTATACCATCGGCGCACGATGGCCCTCGCGCCGTCCGGTGGCTCCACGCAGGCCGAGCCTCGATCCTAACCGCGCCCTCACCGGACGACTCGGCCGTCCGCCACGCCGTTCGAGTCCCGACACCCGTCTCCCCGCGACCCATTGGACAACCCCATGACGGTGAAACCCGCCGCTCCGATACACGTATGGACCGTCACGGAGCTCAACGAGCAGGTCCGTCAACTGCTCGAGGGCCAGCTCGGATTGGTCTGGATCGAAGGCGAACTGTCGAACCTCGCCCGCCCGGCCTCAGGCCACTGGTATTTCTCACTCAAGGACGAGGCGGCCCAAGTCCGTTGCGTTATGTTTCGGCTTCGCAACCGCCATACGGTCGTCAGCCCCCGGGCCGGGATGCACGTACGCGCGGCGGGCCGGGTCAGTCTCTATCCCGCGCGCGGTGATTTCCAGCTCATCTTGGAGCACCTGGAGGAGGCCGGCGAAGGGGACCTCAAGCAGGCCTTCGAGCGACTCCGCGGGCGTCTCGAAGTGGAAGGATTGTTCGCCCCCGAGCGCAAGCGTCCCTTGCCCCGCTTCCCTCGACGTGTCGGGGTCATCACCTCCGAGTCGGGGGCGGCCCTTCAGGATGTCCTGTCGGTCTTCGCACGCCGCGCACCCTTTATCCCTCTCATCGTCATACCCGCCTTGGTCCAAGGTCAAGACGCCGCCGCCTCCCTTTGTCAGGCGCTCGACCGCGCCCAGCGCTGGGGCCAATGCGATTTGCTCTTGATGGTACGCGGCGGCGGCAGCCTAGAAGATCTTCAGGCCTTTAATGATGAAGCGGTGGCTCGGGCGATCGCCGCGAGCCCCGTGCCAGTCGTTGCTGGAGTCGGCCATGAAGTGGATGTCACCATCGTGGACCTCGTCGCCGATCTGCGCGGTGCCACCCCCTCGGCCGCCGCCGAGGCCGCATCCCCCCATCGAAGGGATTGGCTCGACCGCATCCACTCACTCGAACGACGCCTCCATCGCGGCTCGATCGCTCGGGCCACCCGCGATCGAACGAGGCTCGAAGAACTCGCTGGACGCCTGCTCCGCCAAAACCCCGAACGCCTCGTTCAACGACGGGCTCAACGACTCGACGAATCTCAATCCCGCCTAGAACGGGCGATCGCGTCTCGCGTGCGGCGCCGACAGGAGATCCTGCGGGCCCTCGCAACCCGCGTGCACCAGCAATTTCCGCAGCGCGGCATCACACGACGGGCCAAGCGCCTCCGCGAACTGGCCACACGCCTGAACCGGGCCATGGAACGTCGCATCCGAACCGACCGCCAACGGATTGCCCAGCTGGAGCGATCCCTCGGGGCGCTCGGCCCTCAGGCGACGCTGACGCGGGGTTACGCCATCGCCCGTCAGGGCGATGGCGGCAGCATCCTGCGTCGTTCGGACCAGGTTTCAGTCGATCAAGAGCTCACCCTCATCCTCGCGGACGGCCGTCTCCGCTGTCGGGTTGTTGCAGTCGACGCCTCACCCGGCGGCGAGATCGAATCCCCCGAGCGATTCCGCTAGGCCGCCTAAGCCGTATCCTAGGGAGAGGCCGTGCACTCATGCCGAACGGTTCAGACCGGGGCTCGGCCTCGAACCCTGCGTGAGCCGACGCCCTAATGCCCCAGGGCAGCCACGCGCCCTTGAGCGGACCTGCGCCCGGGGTCAGCTCGACCCCAGCCGTCGATTGGCCTGGCTCAAAAGACCCTCCAGATACGGGATATCGACATAAGCCACCGGCCCGCCCGGCGCATCCAGACGATTGGCATCGCACCCCGGGTCCCCAAGGTGATCGAGCACGGCCAGCGCACCGCGGAAATCCTGCTCGCGGGTGTAGTCGTTGACCGTCACGACGGTGGGGACACCCGCAGCCCGAGCGGAGGTGAGGCCATTCTCCGAGTCCTCGAGGGCCAAACACCCCTGTGGCGGAAGCCCCATTCGCTCTAAGGTGTATGTGTAGATATCCGGAGCAGGTTTCTTAGCGGGTACGACATCCCCCGCTGCCAGGACCTCGAACCAGTCCACGGAATCGGGTCCCAGGGTATGCGTCAACAGCGTCGTGACGTTTTCCGGGGTCGTGGTCGTAGCGATCGCCAGACGCACTCCGGTCCGCCGCGCTTCGTTGAGCAGGCGCTCGACACCGGGCCGCAGCGGGATTCCCCCCTGTTGTAGGAGGGCGACGTAATGCCGGGTCTTGGAACGATGTAACTCGGCGATGAAGGCCGCCGGATCATCGGGATCGGGCCACTCGGGCCGATCGGTCTCCACGAAATGCCGTATGCGCTCCTTACCCCCCGTGATCGCAAGCAACTCGCCGTAGCGGGCCGCGTCCCAATGCCAATCCAATCCCGCTTCCTGGAAGGCCTGATTGAAGGCGACGCGATGGCCGTGACGTTCGGTATCGGCCAAGGTCCCGTCCACATCGAGCAACAAGGCCTCAAGCCTCATACGGGGCCTCCCATCCAGCGCGCCAGGCGGTGGCCGCACACCGCCGGGGTGGAGGCCGGACCGGGGCGAGGGGACACCACCACACTCCGGAGTCGGGGGTGAGCGTTGGCATCAATGGGCATGACCGCACCCCCCATGCCCGTGACCCGGATCGTGACCGGCGCCCTTTCGGGGCGCGGGCGTGGCGGCATCCGGGTCATCCTCCGCACACCCTGGTGGCCGCGTGGAGAGGGTCCCTTCGAGGTACTCGGCAACGGCCGTATCCGGATCCGTCGTGTCGGTGACATAGGCCTCGATCCCGGCCGCTGCTAACCGACGAACCAGGCCCGGTCCCATACCGGCGCTGATCAGGACCCGAATACCCGCGAAGGCCTCCGGCACCCCCTGGCCGTGGTTTTCGTGCAATGTCGCTTCCTTGGGGATCTCCCAATCCCGTTGCTCGACGATGCGCCCCTCGCCGATCCCATAGGCACGAAAACGCCGACAGCGACCGGCGTGATTGGTAATCTCGCGCCGATTCTGATGGGTCACGGCGATCCAATAGGATGGACTCATGTCAATTCACCCCCTTGGGCGATCAGGTTGAGGTCGTGCTCCTGTAGGCCGAGGAACAAGGCGTAGGCGGGATTCTCGGTCTCTTCCCAATAGGTATACCCAAGCTGCCCCAGGAAACGCTGGAAGGCCTGCTGCTGGGGCTCAGGAACCTGGACCCCAGCAAGCACCCGGCCGTAGGCGGCACCATGATTACGGTAGTGAAATAGGCTGATATTCCAGTCTTCTCCCATGGTCTCGAGAAAGCGCAGTAATGCGCCCGGCCGTTCTGGGAATTCGAATCGAATGATGCGCTCGTCCTTGGCTTGGGGCGCATGGCCCCCCACCATGTAGCGAATATGCAATTTGGCGATCTCGTTATCGGACAGATCGAGCACGGCATAACCCGCGTCCCGCAGGGCGGTGATCACGGCGACCCGTTCATCCGCGCCGTGACGTAATTGCAGCCCCACGAAGACGTGAGCACGCGTCGGATCCGCGTAGCGATAGTTGAACTCGGTAATCGCCCGTTGCTCGAGGACCCGACAGAACCTGCGAAAACTCCCGGAGTGCTCGGGGATAGTCACCGCCAGGATCGCCTCGCGTCGCTCCCCGAGTTCGGCCCGCTCGGCCACGTGGCGCAGACGATCGAAATTCGTATTCGCCCCGCTGTTGATGGCCACGAGCTCGGTATCCCGCAGGCCATCGCGCTCCACGACCCGTTTCAAACCGGCAATGGCCAAAGCGCCAGCCGGCTCGGCGATCGCCCGGGTATCCTCGAAGATATCCTTGATCGCAGCACACACCTCATCGCTGGTGACGCGGACGACTTCATCCACCCGCTCACGGGCAACGCGAAAGGTCTCGACCCCGACTCGCCGAACGGCGACCCCGTCGTTGAACAACCCGACCTGATCAAGCATCACCGGCTCCCCGGCCTCGAGGGCCACCGCCAAGGTGGGGGCATCGTCGGGCTCGACCCCGATGACCCGAATATCGGGTCGCAGATATTTGACATAGGCGGCAATTCCGGCGATCAAGCCACCGCCCCCCACCGGGACAAAGATCGCCTGCGGATCGCCTCGATGCTGATGCAGGATCTCCCGGCCGATCGTTCCTTGACCCGCGATCACATCGGGATCATCGAACGGCGGGATGAAGACCCGGTCCGGGGCGGCCTCGAGGAGGGATTTCGCTTTGTCGAAGGCCTCGTCCACCCCGTCCCCATGCAGTATGGGGGTCCCGCCGAGGGCACGGACCGCATCCACCTTAATCTCTGGGGTCGTGCGAGGCATCACGATGAGCGCCTCGAGCCCGAGACGTTGGGCCGCCAACGACACCCCCTGCGCGTGATTACCCGCGGAGGCGGCGACGATGGCACCGATCGGCGACCCGCTGCTCTGCACCAACCGTTGGATTCGGTTGTACGCCCCCCGAAGCTTGAACGAGAAGACAGGTTGGAGATCTTCGCGCTTCAGCGTGATCGGATTGCCGAGGCGCCGAGACAAACGCGGGAGGGGATCCAGCGGGGATTCGATGGCGACATCGTAAACCCGAGCGTTGAGGATGCGTTTGATATACGAATCGGGCATGGCAAGCCTGTATAGTACGGGCCGCACCGCCGTTGGCGCTGGCGATGGGCGAAGGTATGATCGATAGTGTACGGGATTGGTACCGACCACCGCATCACCTGGATCCAGGGCGGCTACCGGTTCAACGGCCGACCGCCGTCGGAGCGGGCATCGAACCCTGGGGTATCGATCCCCAAGCCGTGACACACGAGCGAACCGCCGAGGCGATGAACCGCGTCGCCATCGCTCGTAACCGGCGTTGCTGCAATCCACCCACGTCCGTGACGCAAACGGCCCAAGCACCCGCCCCATCCATCGCGACGGGAACTCGGCGCTTCTGCGGGCCCGTCCGAACGACCACCAGTCGAAGGCATAGCGCTTATGAGCCAGGACGACAGAAAACGGCGCGCCGCCGAGGCCGCCCTCGAATACATCAATGACGGCGATATCATCGGCGTCGGCACGGGGTCGACGGTCAACCTCTTTATCGAGGCACTCGCCCCGGTCAAACATCGAATCGACGGGGCCGTCTCCAGCTCCGAGGCCACGACGCAACGGCTCAAGGACCACGGCATCCCGGTCTACGAACTCAATTCCGTCGGCGATCTACCCCTTTACGTCGACGGCGCCGACGAAGCCAACAAGTATCTCCAGCTCATCAAGGGGGGAGGCGGTGCCCTGACCCGGGAGAAGATCCTGACGGCAGCAGCCCAGACCTTTATCTGTGTCGTCGATGAATCCAAGCTGGTGCCGGTGCTCGGAGGCTTCCCGTTACCGATCGAGGTTATCCCGATGGCCCGGAGCCTGGTCGCCCGTCAAATCGCTCGTCGCCATGGCTCACCCCGGTGGCGGGAGGGGTTCGTCACGGACAACGGGAACAGCATCCTCGACGTCCACAACCTCGAGATCTTGGAGCCCGCAAAGCTCGAGGCGGAGCTTAACAACCTACCCGGTGTCGTCACCGTCGGGTTGTTCGCCCTCGAGCCGGCTGACATCTTGCTTCTCGGGGGGGATGACGGCGTTCGGAAACTCAAGAAGACCGTTAACTGAGCAGCGGCCCGCAGGGCCTCGAGTCCCGGGGCAGTCCGAGCCGCTACAACCCCCCGGCTCGGACTGCCCCGCGTGGCGGCCGGCCCCTCGTGACCGAGCCAAACTCGCCGTGGCAATCAACCGCGTAGCACCTCCTGAAGCGTTCCCCAGCGACGCCTGAATCCCAAGGCCCCAGGACCCGCTGGGCCCGCCCAAAACCGGCACCGCGCCTGGCCCGCGACCGACCCTCGACAACCTCAGCCACCCCACGACCGGCAAACGACTCAACGACATCCAAGCGATCCAAGTCAATCGCTGGAGCCGTACGCCGATCCCGACCCCCGAGCGCACCCCAACAACCGCTCGAGTAGGGACCGACGCCTTGGGCGTCGATTACTCCCCGACGGTCATCATATTCGACGGGGGAAACGCGGTTATCCGGGCGGCCTCGAGGGTCAAGCCCTTCCCCTTCCAATCGATCCGGGACAACTCGGCCAGCGGAGCCTATCGAGAGCAACCCGCGTTGCAACGCGATCTCACCGAACGAGCCAGATCGCATCTGGGCGCAAGGGGCGGTCATCCCTATCTGGAACTCGGCCATCAGACCTAAACCGGATTAAGCGTAGGGTTGCAATCCAGCAAAAGAATGATAATAATAATCAGGTAGAGAGGCGAGTTGATTCGACATGGTGGCTGGCGAGCTCTAATTCGATGCCAATGGGATTGATGCAATCCAACCGACGGGCAGTACACTTCAAAAGCGGCAAACCCGTTTCCATCGGCCGATTCCCGTCAGGCTGGCCGATGGGTAGGGCGGCGCCATCCGATGACGGCGGATGGCGCCTCAAGGGCGGTCAGGTGCCGACTGCGAATCGAGCCGGTCCGTCGCTTACGAAGCTGCGGCCCAGGCGGAGCACCAGCCGTTCTTGTGGACGGAGTAGCCGGGGAACAGGGCGCAGCCCTGATTCTCTGCTTTGTAATGCATGCAGTTGGTGCAGACCTGGCCCGAGGGAGCACCGGCCGCGCTGGCATCCGCCGCGTATTGGAGGGCCTTCGCCTGGGGGTTGTCCTCGGTCAGCATCGGCATGTCCGCGGCCAGGGCCCGGGTGCTCAGAACGCCAGCGCCGAAGGGCAGCGCAGCCAGACCGATCAGGCTCTTCTTGAGAAACGCACGACGATCGGATTGATGCATAGTCATCACCTCGTATCGGAAAACGTAAGGATGGATCCGTTGAGCGGTTAGCCCAGCGTTAGTGTAGTACGACTCCATATGATTACGATGGCATCGGTCCAGATCCCGTTCAACCGTTTTGCCCAATTTTTTGGCTCGTCACACCAAATGAAGTTCGATGGAATACAGACCAACCTGTCGGTTGGCTCGCGTCTCTCGGTCAGGATCGTGCCCTGCCTTGATTAACTCCGGTGACCCAACCCAACGGCTAACCATCGGATCCGGCGTCAGACGGCGAGGCGGTTCGGGGCCTCGCCGCCGAGTGCGTTGATCGCCCGGATGATGGCGATCAACGAGCCTTCAAGAAGGGATCCACGGCGTCCCCGGACGGCGAGCCTCCCCACGGCCGCCCCCGGGTGATCCCAGCCCACGGTGCGGTCGAAGCCGGCCCACAGCGACCGGCCCGACCGCACCGTGCTCACCGCACCGTGCTCGGTGGGTCAATCACCTGCGGGTGCGCCGGCCAAGCGAGCGTCGCTGCGAGACCGAGCCGGTCTCGGGTCGCCCCGGAGAACCACCCGCCCGGGGATCCATCGCGCCAGCGCGCGCGTGCTGCCTCACCCCGAGGTACGATCGCACCCTCAGCGGATAGCCCGATCGAGCGAATGTGGGGTCGACCCACGGCGGGTGCCATTCTCGAATGCAGCAACCCAACCGAGCGGCGATATCAGCCGAATCGATTCTCCTCGGGCGCGCATCGACCGATGCCTGTTCTATTGTACAAGACAAAAAAACGGCCCAAGACCGCGCTTGAATCGACGCACCGTTCCATTGTCTACTAACCCATCGAAACACTTGTCGCTGACGCACGAGGACGACGACGACCTATGAGCGCGACCCCCTCCGCTCTCCGCGATAACCAATCCCAACCGACTCCTACCCAACGCACCACGTGTTACGAGTGCGATGCCAATTGTGTCTTTCGAGTCGAACGGGACGCCTCGGGGGCGATCCGCCGGCTTCAGGGCCCCCCCTGCCTGCGTGGCACCGGGCAGCTCGGCCGTCAGAACCATCCGGACCGCCTCCTGTACCCGCTCAAACGGACCGGCCAGCGGGGTCATGGGGCATTCGAACGCATTGACTGGGATGAGGCACTCGACACGATCGCCGAACGACTCAAAGACCTGCGGCAGCGCTATGGGCCGGAATCCGTCGGCTTCTTCGCCGGTTACACCAAAGAGGCGAGACCCTTCCTCCAACGGCTCGCGCACACCTTCGGCTCACCGAATTATCTGACGGAGTCGGGGTGCTGTTTTTCGGCCACACTCGTCGCCGAGAAGCTGACGTACGGGTATCGTTTGAAGAGTTCCAGCCTGCTGGAACAGCCCCAAACCCGGACACTCATAGTCTGGTCGACCAATCCGCCCCACTCGGTGATGCCCTACGAGCGCCATCACATCTTGGATCAGCGAGCCGGCCGGACCCTCGTGGTCGTGGACCCCCGGCGGAGCGAGACGGCAGAGGCCGCCGATCTCCATCTGCAGATCCGCCCCGGCACCGATGGCGCCCTCGCCTTGGGCATGCACCATGTCATCTTCGCCAATGGCTGGGCCGACGAGGACCTGCTCAGGGAGTGGGCGACCGGCGTTGAGGCGTTTCGAGCCTATGTGCAGGCCTTCACCCCGGAACGCACAGCCGCCATCTGCGGCATTCCGACGGCGCAACTCGAAGAGGCCGCTCGACTCTACGCAACGCAAGGCCCCGCCCAACTGGTGCTCTCGCCAACCGCCACGGTTCAACACAGCAACGGGTTCCAGAACCATCGGGCCATCATCCTACTCGCGGCAACCACCGGTAACGTGGATAACCAGGGGGGAAACCGTTTCTTCCTGGACAAGTATACCCCGACCCCGATCGACCGGTTCCAGGAGCGGATCGAGGCACTACCGCCCCGAATCGGTGACGATCGCTTCCCGATCTGGACCCGCTACTGGCCTGCCGCCCAGAGCATGCTCATGAACGACTGCATGCAGGGTGAGGGATCAACGCGACTGCGGGGGCTGGTCGCGATGGGGATCAACAGCACCATGTTTCCCAATTCCCGTCGCTTCGTGGAGGGCCTGAACCAACTCGAGTTCAGCGTCTGCACCGACTTCTTCCACAACGAGGCAACCCGCCACGCGGATCTCGTGCTGCCGGCAGCCACGGCCCTTGAGCGCCCCACCCTGATTGCCTATCCGGGATGTCAATTCAAGGGGGAGGTGCGCTACCGCGAGGCCGTTCTCCCCCCGCGTGGTGAGGCCCGTTCCGACGCCCAGATCTTTCTCGATCTCGGTTGTCGCCTCGAGGACCCGGCAACGTTCTGGCACGGCAATCTGCAAGCGGCCATCGACGTGCAAGCCAGCGGCCTCCCGGAATCCATTCGCGATGCCGCCTTCAACGACCCCGAGGGAGCGACGGTCTGGACCGAGATGCTCGCCGAGCTCGAAGACGCCGATCGACTCTATACCGTCAAAGGGTTCCCGACGTGGAGCGGGCGGATCGAGTTCGATTCCGAGGAGTTGCGGTCAGCCGGCTACGACGGCCTCCCGATCTATCAGGAACCCGCCGAGAGCCCGGTCTCCCGACCGGACCTCGCCGAGCGCTATCCGCTGGTCCTGACCTCGGGGGGGCGCAGCAAGGCCTACACCCATTCCCAGCAGCACAACGTCCCGCATATTGCGGCGACGGACCCCGTCCCTCGCGCGCAACTTCACCCGACGGATGCCGCGGCGCGCGGGATTCAGACCGGCGATTCCGTCCGCGTCGGCACGGAGCGCGGCGCGGTCCGCTTCATCGCCGAGCTAACGGATCGTCTCCAGCCAGGGGTCGTACACTGCTTCCATGGCTGGGCCGAGGCCAATGTCAACGAGTTGACCGACGATCGGGCCCTGGACCCGATCAGTGGCTTCCCGCCCTTCAAATCCGCCCTGTGCAACGTTGAGAAGGTTTGACGGATGCCGTTCTATGGCATTTTGCCGCGTCGACGCCACATCTTCGCGGAGGTAGAGCCCTATCGCGCCATCGGCGTCAGCGATGCCGAGGCCTGGCGCCTCAATCCGCGACACCGTTGGGTCTACAACAAGCTGGAGCTCGCCCTGACCCAGGGGGTCACGGCGGCGCCGACGGGCGTTCCCCCGGCCCGTTACGGGTTCGCCCCGGAGACGACCGTCTTCCTCAAGCCCATCACGAATCTCTTCGGCCTATCCAAGGGGGCCCGCCCCGTCTCGGCCGAGGCCATCCCCGAGGAGCCCGGGTATTTTTGGTCGGAGCTGCTCACCGGTGAGCAAACGAGCACCGACGTTATGGTCCAATCGGGGCGGGCCGTGTGGTTCGCCCATACCAGCGCCTCACCGCAACGGGTCGACACCCGTCCGGTCTATTGGCGCATCGGGGGCTCCGCCCCCGCCATCGAGGCCCAGTTAACCGAATGGATCGCCGCAAATCTGCCGGATTACACGGGGATCACCAACTTCGAGCTCCTGCAAGGCTACGTCATCGAGGCCCATCTGCGCGGATCCAACGCCTTTATCGAGTTCTACGGACCGGGTTGGGTGCGCGATTGGGCGCGGCTGGTCGACACCGGCCGATGGGCGCAGCGGGGGCCACCCCCAGGCGGCTATGTCTTCTCATGCTTCACCGACGCGAGCGGCCCGGTCGCAAAGGATACCGCGCTACAGGCCCGATTGGCAGCGGACGGCATCCAGCTGGAGTGGGATTTGACCGACGCCGGGGCCCCCCACGGCGGACGGATCGCCATCCTTCGCGTATCCGACGAGGCGCAGGGCTGGTCGGCCCTGGAGCGACTCGGCGAGGCGCTGAACCTACCCGTGAAGCGCGGTGAGGCCGGCGACCCATGAACCGCCCGGAACGCTACCCCCAACCGCCGCTCCCGCTCAACGGCGAGGGCCAACCCGGGGGCAATGGCCAGTGACCGAGTCGCACACCGCCCTGGACCGTGTTCGGGTTCGGCTGAGGGAGTTCACGCGGCTCTTCGTGTTAACCGGGGCCGGGTGCAGCACACCCAGTGGAATACCGGATTATCGAGACGCCGGCGGGGATTGGAAACGACCGCAGCCCATGCGGTACCAGTCCTTCGTTGCTGACCCAACGGCTCGGCAACGCTACTGGGCCCGCAGTCAGGTCGGGTGGGAACGGCTGCGTCGCGCTCGCCCGAATTCGGCGCATACGGCCTTGGCACGATTGGAGCACCGAGGCCGGGTCGAGCGACTCGTCACCCAAAACGTCGACGGTCTCCATCAGACCGCGGGGTCGACCGACGTCCTGGAACTCCACGGACGACTCGCGGATGTGATTTGCCTCGATTGTGCGTTCCGACTGAGCCGCGTAGACTTCCAAGAGCAGTTGGCTCACCTCAATGGGGTACCGGACCGCATCGAACCGGCCCCGAGCGCTCCCGACGGCGATGCGGAGCGAAGCGAGCCGGTCGCCGGACGCTTTCAAGTGCCCGCCTGTCCACGGTGCCGTGGGGTGCTCAAACCGGATGTCGTCTTCTTCGGCGAATCCATGCCCAGCGAACGAGTCGACGCAGCCTACTCAGCCCTCGCGCGGAGTGACCTGATGGTTGTCGTGGGCTCGTCCCTGATGGTCTACTCAGGGTACCGCTTCTGTCGCCACGCGGCCCAAATCGGTATCCCGATCCTGATCCTCAACCGCGGACGGACCCGAGCGGACGACCTCGCGTGGGAAAAGCTCGATGGTTCATGCGAGACCATCCTGCCCACGTTATTCGAGGACCGATCACCAACCGGATCGGGGCCTGGCAACCCGCACCGTCCCGACCGACCAACCGAGTCAACCCAAGGAGGAGGCCCCCCTCGAGCCGAGATCGACTCGACCTAGCCCGTCGACGAATCGAGATCTGTCCGCTCCAACAGCGGCAAAAGCTCGTGGCGATTCACGACGAGATCCGCAACGCTGCACTCATCGAGCTCTCGGAGAAAGGCATCTCGAGCCCGCTCCCAAACCGAGGCGAGTCGGCAAGCGCTAGCCAGCGGACACCCCGGTTGCTGGCAATCGACGGGTTTCAAGGTGGGTTCCGTTCGTCGCACCACGTACCCGACCCGAATCGTCGCCGGCTCTTTCGCGAGCGTCACGCCCCCTTGGGGTCCACGAACCGTAAGGACCAAACCCTCGCGGGCCAGACGATGGACGATTTTGGTGAGGTGGTTACGGGCGATATCCAGCCGCTCGGACAGCTCCGAGACCGTCACGCGTCGTTCCCGACTCAAGGCGAGGTACATGAGCACGCGAAGGGCATAGTCGGTCTGCTGGGTCAGGTGCATGATGGCATGACGGCCTCATCGCTCGTCGCGGGGATGGGTTGAGTCATCGGCGAGCCGCCGGGAGGCGCGCGATCCCCACCGGCTCGATGTCGAACAATGACATCACAAGAGGTTAGCATGCCTCCTCGAGGACCTCGGATCAACGCGATGCCGATGGGGAATTTCACGCCGCGACGCGTGCCACCGACCCGAACGGCAGCCCTTTGACCGGAGGCCTTGCCCTTGACTATCCTGGATTGGCTGTTGCGCTTGGCACCAACGATCGAACCCAAGGCGGTGACACCACGACGCCTCGGGGCGGGTGCGGGCGACGCCCATCGGGCGGGCTGCATGGCCATGAACCGCCCCCTGACGGACACCGCCCGCTCGCCTATGGCCGCGGACGCCGTTCAACCCAAGCCCCGTCAACGAGCTGCCCGCCATGAATCATGAGGCGATCTCAACGCCCGAAGTCTCCGAACGTCAGCACAACCTGAGCCTCCGCACCTTGACCCCGGTCGACTACCCGGATCTGGCCGAGATCATGGACCGAGTCTATCCCAGTCTCGGCGGTGCCTGGGCGGAGAAGCAATTCGCCGCCCAGGTCACGCGTTTCCCCGAAGGTCAGTTATGCATTGAGGATCACGGCCGCGTCGTGGCCGCCGCGATCAGCCTGATCGTCGATTACCGGCGCTTTGGTGATCGCCACACCTACCGGCAGATCACGGGCAACGGTTTTTTGACGACCCATGACCCCCACGGAGACACGCTGTATGGCGTGGATATCTTCGTGCATCCCGATTATCGGGGTATGCGTCTCGGCCGCCGCCTCTACGACGCCCGCAAGGCGCTGTGTCGCAAGCTGAACCTTCGAGCCTTCGTCGTCGGTGGACGCATCCCCGGGTATGCGCGCCACATGGATACGATGACGCCGAGCGATTACGTCGAACAGGTCAAGGCCAAAGAGATCTTCGACCCGGTCCTGAGCTTCCAGCTTGCGAACGACTTCCATATCCGCGGGCTGATTCCCGGTTATTCCCCTGAGGATTCGGAATCCCGTGGGTATGCGGTCTTGTTGGAGTGGACCAATATCCACTATGAGGACCCGGCGAGTACGGTGACGGCCCCCAAGCGCGTGATCCGTATCGGGGCCGTGCAATGGCAGATGCGCTCGGTCGGTAGCCTCGAGGAGCTCCTGCAACAGGTGGAGTTCTTCGTCGACGCAGTCGCTGGCTATCAGGCCGACTTTCTGCTGTTCCCGGAGTTCTTCAACATCCCGCTCATGGCGCAATTCAATCAAGACAACCCGGCACAGGCGATCCGCGATCTCGCCCAATACACCGAGCCACTGCGGGACAAGATGGCGGAGCTGGCCATCGTCTATAACATCAATATCATCGCCGGGAGCATGCCGGAGTACCAGGATCAGGTCCTGCGCAACGTGTGTTACCTGTGTCATCGCGACGGCACCATCGACCGCCAATACAAGCTCCATATCACGCCGGACGAGGCGACCTACTGGGGCCTGCAAGGGGGTAACGAGCTACAGGTCTTCCAGACCGACGCGGGCAAGGTCGGGATCCTGATCTGCTACGATGTTGAGTTCCCCGAATTGACCCGCCTGCTCGGCGAGCAAGGGATGCAGCTGCTGTTCGTGCCCTTCTGGACCGACACCCGCAATGCCTATTTGCGGGTGCGTCGCTGCGGCCAAGCCCGGGCGATCGAGAACGAGTGCTACGTGATCACCACAGGCAGCGTCGGCAACCTGCCGAAGGTCGAGAACAGCGATATGCAATACTCGCAGGCCGCTGTGTTCACGCCGTCGGATTTCGCCTTTCCCCACGACGCCATCGCGGACGAGGCGACGCCGAACACCGAGATGACCCTCATCTCGGACCTGGACCTCGATAAACTCAAGGAGCTGCGTCTGTCGGGCAGCGTACGCAACCTACAAGATCGGCGCCTCGATCTCTACAACGTCCGTTGGCTCAAGGACAGCTAGCGCGAGCGCCCCAGGTCGAACCGCGCCCTATGGTTGACGTCGACCGATAGACGTTGCAATCCGGTGCCGCTCTCGGTACCGTCCCCGGTTTCGAGTTACGACGACGATTGGCAACGGTGGAAACACACGACCCGGCGCCTCGGCGCGATCGATACGAATTCGAAGACCTCCTCGCCTGCGGCCGCGGTGAGCTATTCGGCCCCGGCAATCCGCAATTGCCGATGCCGCCCATGCTGATGTTCGACCGGATCAGTCACATCAGCGACACGGGAGGCGATTTCGAACGCGGCCTGATTCGGGCCGAGCTGGCCATCCAACCGGATCTCTGGTTCTTCGATTGCCATTTCCAAGGGGATCCGGTGATGCCGGGGTGCCTGGGGCTGGATGCCATGTGGCAGCTCATTGGCTTCTTCCTCGGCTGGAGCGGAGGCGAAGGGCGTGGTCGCGCCCTCGGTGTCGGCGAAGTCAAATACGCTGGCCAAGTTCTGCCGACGTCCCAGCGGGTGGATTACGCCGTTCACATGAAGCGAATCATTCGCCGCAAGCTCACCATGGGGATCGGCGACGCGACCATGAGTGTGGACGACCGCGAGATCTACGTCGCCAAGGATCTCCGGGTTGGGCTTTTCATCACCACCGAGAATTTCTAGGGGAACGACGTTGAGACGGGTTGTTGTCACGGGTATGGGCGTTGTCTCCAGCATCGGCAACGATCGAGACACGGTTCGAGACGCCCTTCGGGCCGGCCGCGGCGGTATCGTTTCGGCACCGGATTATGCGGAATACGGCTTTCGCTCTCAGGTCCACGGGGCGTTGGATATCGACCTCGAGGCGCGGATCGACCGGAAGCTACTACGCTTCATGGGCGATGCGGCCGCCTACGCCTATGTGGCCATGGCGGATGCGATCGCCGACGCGGGTCTCTCAGAGACCGAGGTCTCGCACCCCAAGACCGGCCTGATCGTCGGCTCCGGTGGCGCCTCGACGGCCAACGTCGTCGAGGCCGCCGATGTCTTGCGTCAAAAAGGGGTTCGCCGCGTCGGGCCCTACCGGGTCACACGAACCATGGGTTCGACGACCTCCGCGTGCCTGGGGACCCCGTTCAAGATCCTGGGGGTGAACTACTCCATCAGCTCGGCCTGTGCCACCAGCGCCCACTGCATCGGCAATGCCATGGAGCTCATTCAGCTGGGTAAACAAGACGTGGTATTCGCTGGCGGTGGCGAGGAGCTTCACTGGACCCAGAGCTTAATGTTCGACGCCATGGGCGCCCTCTCGAGCCAATTCAATGACGCCCCGGAACGCGCCTCGCGGCCCTATGATCAAAACCGAGACGGCTTCGTGATCTCCGGTGGGGGTGGCATGCTAGTGCTCGAGGCCCTGGAACACGCCCAAGCGAGAGGGGCACCGATCTATGCCGAGCTCATCGGCTACGGGGCAACCTCGGATGGCTACGACATGGTGCAGCCGTCCGGCGAGGGAGCGGCGCGTGCCATGGGCCTGGCCCTTGAAGGGGTCGACGCCCACGAGATCGATTACATCAACGCCCACGGTACCGGCACACCCGCCGGCGATGGCCGTGAGTTGGATGCCCTGCGCGAGGTCTTCGGCGAAGCGGTCCCACGCGTCGCCTCGACCAAATCCCTAACCGGTCACGCCCTAGGGGCCGCCGGCGCCCATGAGGCCGTCTACAGTCTGATCATGATGCACGAAGGCTTCATCGCGCCCTCCGTCAACATCGAACAGCTCGACCCTCAGGCTGCGGGTGTGCCCATCGTCCAAGCCCTGACGTCGGATAGGCGACTCGATACCATCCTGTCCAATAGCTTCGGATTCGGCGGGACCAACGCCAGCCTGGTGTTCCGGCGTTTTCGCGACTGAGCGGACCGCGGCGACGCGGAGCATCTTCCGGATGGGCTCACGGGTTCCACGCCGCCTTAAGAGGTCCTAGGGAGTCCCCATGTCGAACACCGGCTGGACCATCGCCAGCGCTCGCACCACCTACCGCACCAAGGTCTGGGGGGAGGGATACGTCGACATCGCTCCGGACGGCCGGGTCATCATCGGCCGGAACCTCCGGCCGGATCATCCGGGCATCGCCCTCGAGTCGATTCCCCGTGCCGCCCGGGATTACGACCTGCAGCTTCCACTCCTGTGTCGTTTCCAAGATATCCTGGATGACCGCGTTCGCCGGTTGTGTGACGCCTTTGCTGGTGCCCGGGACGAGATGGGCTACACCGGCGGCTACACAGCGGTGTATCCGATCAAGGTGAATCAACAGCGTAGTGTGGTGGAGCGCATCCTTGAGCACGGCGACCGAGTCGGCCTCGAGGCGGGTAGCAAACCCGAGCTCATTGCCGTGCTTGCCCTGGCACGGCAACCGGACGGGCTCATCGTGTGCAACGGCTACAAGGATCGCGAGTACATCCGGCTCGCCCTGATCGGTCGGGCCCTCGGTCATCCCGTTTATCTGGTCATCGAGAAGCCCTCGGAGCTGGATCGGATCGCAGCCGTTGCCGAGGAACTCGGCATCGAGCCCCTACTCGGACTAAGGATACGACTCGCCTCCTTGGGCACAGGCAATTGGCAGAACACCGGGGGCGAGAAATCGAAATTCGGCCTCTCCGCCGCCCAAGCCCAAGCCGCCGTCGAACGGCTGCGGGCCACCGGGCGATTGCATTGGTTGCGGATGTTGCATTTCCATATGGGGTCACAGATCGCCAACATCCGGGCCATTCAAAACGGTTTGCGGGAGGCGGCCCGCTATTACAGCGAATTCTGTCAGCTCGGTGCCCCCATGGGGATTGTCGACGTGGGTGGAGGCCTCGGTATCGACTACGAAGGCACGCGTAGCCGGGGCGATTGTTCGATCAACTACGGTCTCCGCGAGTATGCCAACAACGTGGTGCGGACCTTCCGCGAGGTATGCGCTGAACAGGACCTGCCCCATCCCCATCTGATCACCGAGGCCGGACGGGCGATGGCCGCCCACCACGCGGTCTTGATCACCTCGGTCATCGATACGGAGGTGATCGAGCCGAGCGAACCCGCCCTGCCGTTGTCCTCGGAGGCGCCGGCCATTCTGCACAATCTCCGTGCCCTGACGGAGGACGACCCCGAACTCTCGGCAACCGAGCGTTACCACGACGCCGCGTACTGGCTCGCCGAGGCACAGGATCTATACACCTACGGTGTCCTATCCCTCGAACAACGGGCCCTGGCCGAACAACTCTACATCCACACCTGTGCTCGAGTTCGGCAATGGCTTGAGACGCATCCTCGGCAAGCCCCAGCGATCCAGCAGGAACTCAATGAGAAGCTCGCGGATAAATACTTCTGTAACTTCTCCGTCTTCCAATCGACGCCGGATGTCTGGGGGATCGACCAGGTCTTCCCCATCCTCCCCTTGAGCCGCCTAAATGAGCGCCCCGAGCGCCGGGCTGTCGTGGGGGATCTCACCTGCGACTCCGACGGGCAGATCCAGGCCTACGTGGGGCCGGATGGCATTGAACCGACGCTTCCGGTGCACGCGCTGACAGACGACACGCCCTATCTGCTGGGGATCTTCCTCGTCGGGGCCTATCAAGAGATCCTCGGCGATCTCCACAACCTCTTCGGCGATACGGACTCGATCAACATCGAGTTGACCGCCGACGGCGGGTATCACCTGAGCCAACCGGAACAGGGCGATACCATCGATGCCCTGTTACGCTACGTCCACTTTGACCCCGAGCGGATCCATTCCGCCTTTGCGGCCAAGCTTGAGGCCGCCGGCCTATCCCCGCAGCAACGGGATCGATGCACCGAGATCCTCGCCAATGGCCTATCGGGCTACACCTACCTCGAGGACTAACGAAGGCACCGCTCGCCGACCCCCCCTGAACCGCTCAAAAACGTCGCTCAAGATGCATTCGATGAAGGACCGTGGTGCTGATCTCTTCCACGGAGATTGCACTGGTATCCAGATACGGGATGCGCTCGCGGAGGTAGAGCTGCTCGGCTCGACGCACTTCATAGCGGCATTGATCCAAGGCGGAGTACGTTCGATTCGGCCGCCGTTCACTTCGGATCTGCTGAAGCCTTTGCGGTGTGATGGTCAAACCGAAGAGTTTGGGGCGATAGGGCTCCAGGCCGGCCGGCAAGGTGTGCGTATCGAGATCGTCCTCGGTCAACGGGTAGTTCGCAGCGAACAGGCCATACTGCAGGGCGAGGTAGAGGCAGGTCGGCGTCTTGCCGGAGCGAGACACCCCGAGGAGCAGGATATCGGCGCCCTCGTAGCCCTGACGGGCGAGCCCATCGTCGTGATTCAAGGCGTAGTTCAGGGCGCTGATGCGGGTATCGTAGCGGGCGACGGCCCCCATGCTATGGGAGCGCCCTTGCATCGGCGATGACGGAACCCCCAACTCCGCTTCCAACCGATCGATGAAGGCGTCGAACAGATCAAAGAATACCCCCTGCGAGGCCCGAATGATCGCCCGCATGTCGGCGTCGACCAGCGTGCTGAACACCAACGGGCGTAGACCGTCTTCCTGGGCCGAACGGTTGATGGCGGCCACAACCTCGTCGGCCTTGGTCGAATCGTCGATGAATGGCCAATTGACCGAACGAAACGGGACCTGCTCGAACTGCGTCAAGAGCATGTGTCCGACCGTTTCGACGGTGATCCCCGTTCGGTCGGAGAGGAAGTAGACGGTTCGCTCAGGCATCAATCAACGGGTTGGGTTGAGGTGCACTCGGGTTGGCACATGTCAGGTCAGGCGTTCATGCCACGCCCCGAGCCGCTCGGGGATCGCCAGAACGAATGCTTAAACGGATTGCATCGGGAAACCGTCACGGGGGCCGATATCATAGCGGTCACGCCGGTAGACCGGGGGCGACTGCATATAGACCGTGACCAGCTGGATCAGGGAATCCAAGGCGTTCCAGTGGATCCGTTCATACCCATGGGAGCCATCGATCCCGAAGGTGGCAAGCGCGGTGCGTAGATCATTGCCCGCTTCGAGCGCCGCTGCGCTGTCGGACCGATAGTATCGAAAAATGTCCCGCTGGTGGGGGATTTCGAACTCGCGGCATAACTGAAGCAGGCGGTGGGTCAGATGGTAATCGAAGGGGCCACTCATATCCGCCATACACAAAGTCACTCCGTACTCGCTCGAGTTTTGCCCCGGGGCCGTCGTCCCATTGTCCAAGGTAATCATCTCGGCGACGTCCTGATGCAGCACCGCCGATGCCCCCGACCCGACCTCCTCGGAAACCGTGAACAGGGGATGACAATCCACCGGCAAGGTTAGACCGGCCTCGCGCACGGCCTTGATCGCCCCCAACAACACCACGACGCCGACCTTATCGTCCAGATGGCGTGAATTGATGAAGCCGTTGCTATCGATCTCCGGGCGGGCATCGACGGCGATCATATCCCCGACGTGAAACCCAAGGTGCATCAGATCCTGGAGATTGCGGGCCTCTGCATCGACACGCACCTCCACGTGCTCCCAACCACAGGGCTGCTTGTCGATCTCCGGTCCAAAGGTATGACCCGAGGCCTTCAACGGCAGGATCGTACCCCGATAGGGGCGGACATCGCTGAAGATCGTCACCCGGGCGCCTTCCGCAAACCGCGCGTTCCAATGACCGATCGGCACGACCTCGAGCCGACCGTTCGGCTTCAGGGCCTTGACCATCGCCCCGAGGGTATCGACGTGGGCCACCACGGCCCGATCCGGGGATTCGACACGTCCCTCCAGGTTGCCCCGAATGGCCCCGCGTCGAGTGAGTTCGAAGGGGACCTCGAATCGCTCAAGCTCATCGCACACGAGATGCACGATGCGATCCGTATACCCGGCGGGACTCGGCGTCTCGAGGAGCCGAATCAAGAGATCGAGTATGTAGTCCTGATCCACAGTGAGGGGTCGCACAAGGCCACCTCCGAGCAATAAGCATTGGATTTGAATGGATCCGCCGATTGGTACCGGAAGACAATCTCCTCGCACGGCGATCGCGAACGGCATTCCTCGCGCGCGCCCGGAACCATGCCGACAAGGATGCTTGGACCGCAATCAGCGGAGGGGTTTCATGGCGTCGGGCGAGGTTGCCGCCGTCCGACGCCTACGGATTGCCCGCGCCGCGCATCCCTAGAGACCTTGCTCCTGCAGCCACAACTCCAAGAGTCCAAGCTGCCACAGCTTGGCACCCCCGAGCGGGGCGATGTGCTGATCGGGTGCGGCGAGGAGGGTATCGAGATAGTCGCGTCGGAATAGGCCCCGATCGCGGGCGACGCGACTATTAAGCCCATCCCGGACCCACTCAAGGAATGGCCCCTGAAGGTACTTCAGCGAGGGGACTGGGAAGTAGCCCTTGGGTCGATCGATGACCTCACTCGGGATGACGCGTCGCGCGAAGCGCTTGAGTACGCCCTTGCCATCCTCAGAGGTCTTGAGCCGGCTCGGTACGCGCGCAGCCAACTCCACGAGTTCATGATCGAGGAAGGGGACCCGGGCCTCCAAGCCCCAGGCCATGGTCATGTTGTCGACCCGCTTCACCGGGTCGTCGACCAACATCACATGGGTATCAAGCCAGAGGGCTCGGGCCACGGGATCCGCATGGCCCTGGCCGGAGAACGCATCCCGGATGAGCTCACCGGCATAATCCGGGGTGGTCCAGTCCGGCATAAGAGCCGCCGCGAGCTCCTGAGGATCCCGATCCCGAAAGTGGGCGGCGTAGGTCGCCACGGGATCGGCACTATCGGCGAGGGGCGGATACCAGTGGTAGCCGGCGAAGACCTCGTCGGCTCCTTGCCCCGACTGGACCACACGCACTTGCTTGGAGACCTCGCGGGCGAGAAGGTAGAAACCGATCGCATCGTGGCTCACCATAGGCTCCGACATGGCCCGGATGGCGCGGGGGAGCTCGGCCAGGGTCTCGGAACCATCGATCGGTATGCGATGGTGCTCGGTACCGAAATGGCGGGCGATCACATCGGAGTATTCGAACTCGTCCCCGGTCTCCCCGCCGGCACGCTCGAAGCCGATCGAAAAGGTCTTCAGGTCATGCTGACCATTGCGCGCTAAAAGACCCACAATCAGGCTGGAATCAAGTCCGCCGGATAGCAACACGCCCACCGGGACATCGGCGATCATGCGTCGCTCCACGGCCGTGGAGAGGGCCGCACCCACGCGCTCCTCCCATTCCGCGTCGCTAATCGCCTCGTCACCAGGCTGCGGACCCATGGTCAATTGCCAATAACGATGGTCCGCCAGGCGTCCATCGGGTTCATAAACCCGCAACGTCGCCGGAGGTAACTTACGGACTCCCGCCACGATCGTGTAGGGCGCCGGGACGACCGCATGGAAACTGAGGTAGTAATTGAGGGCCACGGGGTCGAGCCGGCGATCGATATCCGAGGTGGCGAGCAGCGCGGGCAGGGTTGAGGCGAATCGCAATCCCCCGGGAATCGGCGCGTAATACAATGGCTTGATGCCAAGTCGATCCCGACCGAGGATCAAACGACCGCTGTCCCGCTCCGCGATGGCGAAGGCAAACATCCCCTGCAGGTACTGGGGGGCCTCGCCGCCCCACCGATGGTAGGCCTTCAGCATCACCTCCGTGTCACTGGTGGAGAAGAAGGCATAGCCCTCCGCCTCGAGGCGCTGGCGGAGATCTCGGTAGTTATAGATCATCCCGTTGAAGGCAACCGTCAAGCCGAGATGGCTATCGACCATGGGCTGGGCACCATGGGCGGAGAGATCGATAATCCGCAGGCGGCGATGCCCGAACGCCGCGCCGCCCTGGGCCCATAGGCCCTGAGCGTCCGGACCCCGCGGGGCCTGCGCCGCGGTCATGGCAGCCACGGCCTCGATCCGAGCGTCCTGGTTGTCGAATCGGAATTCACCAGCAATTCCACACATCGTGCGGCTAACTCCCGACGTATTCGTCACCTAACCTCGTGGCGACTCGTCATCATGGGTAAAGGGTTCGTCGCTCAATACGGCCGCTACCGGTAAACGGTCCGCACGGAGCATCGAGGCAACGCGCTGCAGACTGGAGAGAATAAGGTACTGTTCCCACTCTTCGAGCCGTTCGAACTCATTCAAGAAGTGTTCCTGAAGCAGCGGCGGGGCCCGATCGATGGTGTCCTGTCCAGCGTCCGTCAGGGCAACAACGACCTTGCGGCGGTCCAGTGGCGAGCGATCTCGATGGACCAAGCCCCGAGCCTCCAAGCGACCCACGATATCGGTCAAGGTACCATGGCTGAGATCGACCGCCCGGCTCAGATGCCCGGCCGAGACCGGGCCGCTCTCAGCGAGCCGACGCAAGACGATCAGCTGCGGCGTCGTCACCCCAAGGCCGCGTGTCAACTGGCGGGAGTGCAGGTCGACGGCCCGCATGATCCGTCGAAGCGCGATCAACACCTCATCGGTCTTAACGCTCACGCCGAGGCCTCCGGGGCGGGGGGTCGGCGGTAATTTTTTGGGCACGAAAGGGTTTTGCCGGTCATCGTGTTGTTTTGAACGGTTCCGCGTGGATAATTATCGGCTTTTGAAGGAATTCGCTTTGATATCGAGTCAATCCTTTATTTTGAACCCGTAGCATATCGCATCCGCGACTCGGGAAAAAGCGCCCAACCCCGGCATTCGCCATCGACCCCAGATCCTCATGGCCCAGTGTTTCCCCCCCACCCCACCGGAGCCAACCCCCGCACCTATCCGACGGATTGGGGACCGGCTGGCCGATCTCCCGGCGGATTGTTATCTGTACTGGCGACCGGCCATCGGCCCGCATCGCCCGAGCCTGGCGGTGTTGCTGCCCGGGCCCGCCGTTTGGCTTTTTCCGGTTTATCCGTGGCGCGCCACCGAGCTCCTGCGAATTGACGGACCGGACGTTTGGATTATCGGGCGCCACGGGCCCACGCGGGTCCCCCACCCCAAGGTGCTCGCGAGCCGTTATTGGGAGGCCCTACAACGAGACCTGCGCTATCTCGCCGGATCCCCCATCGCGCTCCAGGACGGGGGGATTCGATCCCTGCTCCCGCGACTGCCCCGCGCCGTGTGGGCGAGTGGAGGCGACGTTTGGCCGACGGCGGACGACCCCCAACGCCGGCTACGCTTCGCCGATGAACTCCCGGATCCCCTCGCCGCATCGTCGCCGCAGGCCCTACTGGAAACCCTGATCGGCCGCTCGATCGACGGGGATCCGCCCGCCGCCCCCCCAAGCCGCAAGGCCGAGGCCATCCATGCCTGCCTCAACCCCCTGGCCACGGTGACGGAAGCCGTTGACGAAACCGACCACGACCTCGATCTTGCCCTTGCGACCCTCCGCCAGGAACGACAGGCCGCCAGCCTCGGTTCCGGTCATCGCATCGTCTATGGGGTGACAGGCTCCGGCAAGACCCGCCTGGTGATCGCCCGCGCCCGCTACCTCGGGGATCGGGATCCGGAGGGGCGCTATCTCGTGGTCTGTTTCAACGCGAGCGCGGCCGCCCTGCTGCGGGGCGAGCTCGCAACCCAACCGAACGTCGCCGTGCATCATTTTGATGCATGGGCCCGCACCAATCACGTCGTGCGACGTGCCGGCGAGCCGAACGAGGCCCTCGGGGAACGCCTGAAAACCCGGCTTGCCACGGGCGCGGGGGACGCGGGGGGAATCGACGGGGTCTTGATCGACGAGGCACAGGACTTTCCTCCGAGCTGGTTCCAGTGCTTACGGCTTGCCCTCGCGGATCCAGAAGCCGGTGATTGGCTCATCGTGGGGGACGGTTGTCAGGGCCTCTACCACCGAGACGAACGGATCGTTTGGTCCGCCCTGGGGATCAAGGCCCGGGGGCGGACCGCGATGCAGCGCCTGCAGCTGGACCGGAATTATCGCAACACCCCGGAGATCCTGCGGCTCGCAGCCGATGTGATCGACGACGCGGCGAGTGCAAGTCACCTCGGGGTGCCCGCACGCCCCGAACAGGCCCGGCGCGGCCCCGGGCCGCGCCCGGTTTGGTTGCGCCGTCACCGGCAGGCCGGCGAGGACGTGGCGGTGCTCGGTTGGATTCGTCGGCTGCTCGCCGGTGATACGAGCCGCTGGGGCTGGCGGAAACCGCTGCGCCCCGAAGAAATCGGCATCCTATACGCCCGGCGCGACCCGGCTCGCGGCCGAGACCCCAATCACCTCGCCGCCCAGATCGGGACCCTGGCCCCGGTGATCTGGCTCAACGCCGAACCGCGGGCGCGGCATCGTATCGCCGAGCCCGGTATCAAGCTCCAGACCATTCACAGCGCCAAGGGCTTAGAGTACCGCGTGGTCATCCTCATCTGGGCGGATCAGCTCGCACCGGCCCGCCAGAATCCCGACGACGAGGCCCGACGCTTGCTCTACGTCGGCCTGACCCGGGCCCGCGAGGGCTTGGTCATCAGTTCCTGCGGTGGCTCCCGCCTACTCGCCACCTGGAGGCGCCGTGGTTGGTTGAGCCGTTAGCCGTTCAGCGGCTCCACCGCGGTTGCCGGTAATCGACACGGCGCTGAAGCCCGATTTGGGAACCGATACGGCCCCGAAACCGGATCCGGGAAAGGATGGAGCGCCGAACCCCGCACGAGCAACCGATGCGCTTCACTGCCGCTCAGCACATCCTACGCGCTACGAGCTAACGTTGAGTACGAACGGATAAGCATGACGCAACGGGCAACCCGCGAAACGGCCCATCGGCGATGACTCGTAGGATGTGCCGACGCAGGAGGCGCATCG
>CAYFWJ010000001.1:80574-86777 GCA_964346755.1 uncultured Ectothiorhodospiraceae bacterium | reverse complement strand
CCCGTGCGTCCGGCGATCCGAGCCAACCGCAGTCAAACACCAAGGCTCGCGCCCATCGCGGCGGTTCTTGACATGACCGAACACCGGGGAGCCGTCGACAAGCCGCATTGAAAAACAAGCACAACGCTGCTGGAAAACGACACACCAAGCATTTTCGCACACAACACGGCTGACCGGGCTCGCAGCGAAAAGCCACAAAACCATCACCACCATTTTTCAGTCAAAAATCCCGAGAAACAGCCGACCGGCTCAGTACTCGATCTCTTAAACCCCATTAAATTCAGGTTATTACCCTCTCAGGCTGGCTAGGTGAAAACGAATCCCACATCCGAGCCCCGCGATCACCGATCTCCGATGTCACCCACGGCCCACGTCAAGGGACGGTTGGCAGAAACCTTGCGCCCGATCAACTTCCCGGTGATTTTGCCGCCGGGACCGTGGCCTATGATCTCAACCACGCCCTACAATAGCGCTACATCCTGATCGGGACGACGACCCTATGGCGCGTGAAGCCCTTCAACGACCCCGCGAGATCCCCTACAACTACACCTCGTTCTCGGACCGCGAGATCGTGGTTCGCCTGTTGGGCGAATCCGCCTGGGAGACCCTGAACGCCTTGCGCGACGAGCGTCGAACGGGTCGCTCCGCCCAGATGCTGTTCGAGGTCCTGGGCGATCTCTGGGTGGTGTGGCGGAACCCTTACATCCAGGATGACGTGATCGCGGATCGCGGCCGGCGCCGTTCCTGGATGCGAACGCTCATCGAGCGGTTGGACGGGATCATCGCCCGAGCTGGGGGGAATCAACGGGCGATTGCGCTCGCGCAACAGGCCCGCGCGGCGGTTGCCGATTTCGAACGGGGGTTGAAGCGCACCCGCCAGCGCCGAGCCCAGGTCCTGCGCCGCCTGCGAGGCCTCACGCACCGGGACAACATCCGCTTCGACGCCTATGCACGCGTCGCCCATGTCACCGACGCAACCGATTGGCGGGTTGCCTACCCACGGGTCATCCTCTATCCGGATCGGGAATCGGAGGTGGCGCCCCTGGTCAAGGCCTGTATCGAGCTGGGCTTGACCTTGCTGCCTCGGGGCGGGGGCACCGGCTACACCGGTAGCGCCGTTCCCTTGTCGGCGGAGACGGCCGTGGTCAACACGGAGAAGCTGGACGCCATCGGCCCCGTGGAGATCCGGGATCTGCCCGGCTGCACCACCCCGGTGCCAACGGTGTACGCCGGGGCGGGCGCTGTGACCCGCCGGGTTGCCGAGGTGGCGACCGAGGCCGGTCGCGTCTTCGCCGTCGATCCCACCTCCCAGGACGCCTCGACGATCGGCGGCAATGTCGCCATGAATGCCGGCGGCAAGAAGGCAGTCCTCTGGGGTACCGCCCTCGACAACCTGGCGAGCTGGCGCATGGTCGATGCGGACGGGACATGGCTCGAGGTGGAACGATTGGACCACAACCTCGGCAAGATCCACGACCCCGCGCGCGTGCGTTTCGCGGTGCAGCGCTACGCCGACGATGGCACCACCCCCCTCGACGAACCGACCGTCCTCGAGCAACCGGGCTCGGCCTTTCGCCAACCCGGGCTCGGCAAGGACGTCACCGACAAGGTCCTCGGGGGGCTGCCCGGGATCCAGAAGGAGGGCTGCGATGGGCTCATCACCTCGGCTCGATTCATCCTGCATCGCATGCCGAGCCACCCGCGGACCCTCTGCCTGGAGTTCTACGGCGACGACCTGAGCCGAGCCGTGGCCGCCATCGTCGAGATCAAGGACTACCTCGAGGGCTCGGACGGGATCGCGCTGTCCGGGTTGGAGCACCTGGACCACCGCTACATCCGCGCCGTCGGCTACACGCCGAAGGCGAACCGGGGGCAGGCACCGCGGATGCTGCTCCTCGCGGACATCGCCGCCGACCAGGAAGCGGCCGTAGCGACCGCCGCCAGCCATGTGGTGCGATTGGCCAACGCCCGGGATGGCGAGGGCTTTATCGCCGTGAGCCCCGAGTCGCGCAAGCGCTTCTGGGCCGATCGGGGGCGCACCGCGGCGATCGCCGCCCACACCAACGCCTTCAAGATCAACGAGGACGTGGTCATCCCCCTCGACCGGCTCGCCGATTACACCGTGGCGGTCGAGCGCATCAACATCCGCCAGTCCGTAGCGAACAAACGGGCCATCGTCGCGGCCTTGCGGGCCTTCCTGGATCGGCCCGTCGACGAACTCCTGCCCTACACCGAACTGGGGACAGACGCGGACTGCCGGGCCCTGTTGACCGAACGACGGAACACGGCGTTGGACCACCTAGATGCAGTGGCCACCCGCTGGCAACGCCTCGCCGAGGGCTTGAATGAGCCGGCCGATACGATCGACGCGAGCAACCCCGCGGGCCTGCGCCCCGCCGGGACCGATGCCGCGACGGTCATGGAGCGCCTCTTGCGTCGCGCGTGGCGCATCTCCTACCGGCGCGAGGTGGGGGATTGGCTCGAGGAGTGGCTCGATGGCCGCGACCTCGCCGGTCTGCGCCAGGCCCTCACGGACACCCACGAGCGGGTACGCCGGAGCAAACTCTTCGTCGCCCTGCACATGCACGCGGGGGATGGCAACGTCCACACCAATATCCCCGTCCACTCCAACGATCACCGGATGATGGAGGAGGCGGACCGTATCGTCGACGAGATCATGGACCTCGCACAATCCCTGGGCGGGGTGATCTCCGGTGAGCACGGCATCGGTCTCACCAAGATCAAATACCTGACGTCCGCGCAACGGGCGGCCTTTGCGGCGTACAAACACCGCGTGGATCCTGCGCACCACTTCAACGCCGGCAAGCTCATGCCCGAGTCCGGGCTCGCCGACGCCTACACCCCCTCGCTGCGTCTCGTCGAACAGGAGGCCCTGATCCTCGAGGCGAGCGCCCTCGGCTCCCTGAACGAATCCATCAAGGATTGCCTACGCTGCGGCAAGTGTAAGCCCGAGTGCACCACCCACGTGCCCCGGGCCAATCTCGATTATGCCCCGCGCAACAAGATCCTGGCGACCGGGTTGCTGGTGGAGGCCTTCCTGTATGAGGAACAGACCCGGCGCGGCATCACCCGGCGGCATTTCCAAGCCATGAACGACATCGCCGACCACTGCACCGTATGCCACCGCTGTCAGCCACCCTGTCCGGTGAACATTGATTTCGGCGACGTCTCCATGCACATGCGCCACATCCTCAAGGAACGGGGCGAGCGGCACGTCCAACCCGGTGCGTGGTTATCCCTGAGTTTCTTGAATCAGCGAAACAGCCAAGCCATCCGGCTGTTTCGACGGGTCATGGTCGATCTCGCGTACCGGGGGCAGCGGCTCGCCAACGCCTCGCTGCGCCGACTCCCCGGACATCTCGGCGAGGTCCCACCGCAACCGCGGGCGACCACCGGCCGTGCACCGGTCAACGAGGAGATCATCCATTTTATCCGCAACCCCCTGCCCAAAAATCTCCCCACCGGCACAACACGGCATTGGCTGGGCATCGAGGATTCCCGTACGGTGCCCATCGTCCGCGATCCAGCCCGGGCCGATGAATTCGCCGAGGCCGTGTTCTACTTCCCGGGCTGTGGATCCGAACGGCTGTTCAGTCAGGTCGCCCTCGCCAGTCTGGCCATGCTCTACGAGGCCGGCGTCCAAACCGTGCTGCCGCCGGGGTATCTCTGTTGCGGCTACCCGCAAAACGGCTCCGGGGATTTCGAAGCCGGACGGCGCATCATCACCGAGAACCGGGTCCTATTCCATCGCCTCGCGAACACCCTGAACTACCTGAACATCCATACCGTACTCGTATCCTGTGGGACCTGTTTGGATCAGCTCCTCGGCTACGAGTTCGAGCGCATCTTCCCGGGCTGCCGCCTGATGGACATCCATGAGTTCCTGCGGGAACGCGGGATGAGCGTTTCGGACACCACCGGCGTCGATTACCTCTACCACGACCCCTGCCACAGCCCGATGAAACGCTACGACCCCTTGGAGACCGGAGCGGCCTTGTTGGGCGGCTCCTTCACCCAGTCCGATCGATGCTGCGGCGAGGCCGGGACCTTTGCCGTCGCCCGACCCGACATCGCCACCCAGGTGCGCTTCCGCAAACAAGAGGAACTCAAACGGGGAATCCAACGGCTCACCGGCGAAGACGCGGTCACCGATCCGGAGCGGGTGAAACTCGTGACGAGCTGTCCCGCCTGCCAACAAGGCTTGGATCGCTACCGCCAAGAAACCGGCCTGGAATCGGATTACATCGTCGTCGAGATGGCCCGACGGCTGCTCGGCGAGGACTGGCAGGCCCAATTCGTGCGTACCGCCAATCGGGGCGGGATCGAACGCGTGCTGCTGTAACGCATCGCTGGGGCGTGGGGGAAGCCCGTCGAGGCCGCCGCGCCCCATCCCGCGGCGGGGTCGCCCGCCGCCCCCGGTCGGCGCACCGCCCCCAACCCACTGCCCCCTCCTCCCGATCGCCCACGCCCTTGGCAAGCCCCGGTCGGCCACTCGACCCCGGTCATCTGCCAACCACACCGCGCTCCCTGTGAATCAGCAAACGATGCGCTTCCTTCGTCAGCGCATCCTACGTGCCGCTGGGGTTGCGGCCACGTTTGGGTCGCTTCTCCCGAATCCGATAAGCGTCAGGAAACCGCCCTTCACCGGCGTTGTCGGCTGTTCGTTTTCATCCGCCCCTCGCCTCGCCCCACGTCCGGGTGGGGGAGTCCTTCGACCGCGGACCCGGCGTCGGGTAGGCCCCGAGGCGTCACCTCAACCACCGGGCGGCTCGGGCCTCGATGTCATCGGCTCGCAGCACCGAAGCGCTGCGCGGCACAGATCGCGGCGTAGGCGGCTTCGATTTGCGCCGCAACAGCACCCCACGCGTAGCAGGACTCGGCCGTCTGTCGCGCGTGCTGGGCCATCGCCTGGCGCTGCTCCGGCTCGAGGGCGAGAAACCGTGCGATGGCCTGCCCGAGGACCTCGGGGTCGGTGGGATCGGCAAGCAAGCCGTCCTGGTCTTCGGTGACGATGACGCGCGGTCCCCCGAAGGGAGTCGCAATGACCGGCGTGCCGGCGGCGAAGGCCTCGATGACGACAAGACCGAAGGGCTCGTAGGGGGAGGGACAGACAAAGGCGTCGGCGGCCTGGTAGCGGAGCCGTAGCGCGTCGTCGTCGAGCCGCGGGAACCACGTCACGACATCGCTCAGGCCCAGGGCCTCGACCCGCTCGTGCATGGCCTGGTAATAACGCTCCTCCGCGTCGTTGCGCTGGGCAGGCCCCGAGGGCAGAAGGAGCTGAAACGGGATGTCCGGCTGCGCCTGCCGGGCCGTCGGCAGGGCCTCGACCAACTCGAGGAAGCCCTTGCGCGGGTCCAGGCGGCCGACGGTGAATAAGGTCAAGCGATCCGGGTCGAGCCCAGCCTGCTCCTTGAGGGTTCGTTTGTCGGCGGCCGGCGCGTACCAATCCACGTCGACGCCACCGGGGACGATGTGGATCGCCTCATCCGGGGCGCCGTAATGGTCGGTGAGGGTCTGGCGTTCTACCTCACTGAGCGCGATCACCCCATCGGCGGCGGCGAGGATGCGGGTTTCGGCCGCGATACGAATCGGGTAGCGGTAAGTCGCCCCGTTCGGGTCGGGGTCCGGGACCCGCTCGCGCTTGGTGATACCGAGGGAGTGGCTGGTGAACACCAAGGGTCGACCAAGGGCCAGACTGGCCATGAGGGCGCTGGCGCCCCCGTCCCAGTAATGCCCGTGGCAGAGATCCGCTTCGGCCAACCAATCCCCTTCGGCCGCGAGGACCGCCTCGACAAAGGCTGGCAGATGCGGACCCATGTCCTCCTTACGGAGGAAGCCTTCCGGACCCATGTGGAATCGATGGACCTCGGCGCCCGGGGCGATGGGCTCCCGGGCCGGCTTGTCACCGTACTGGCGGTTGTAGACCCGGACCTCGTGGCCACGCTGGGCGAGCTGACGGACGACCCGTTCCTCGTAGATGCATTGTCCCCCGGAATCCGGTTCACCGGCGCGGGCCAAGGGGTCGCTGTGGGGGGCGAAAAAGGCGATACGCATGGATACCTCATGGGGCTCGGGGCGCATACGGGAGCGGTCGCTCCGATCGACCGGCGAATCTCCCCAGCACCGACGCGTGAGACAGGGCTGAGTTAGCGGGGACAATGCGCGTGATCGGTGACAGCGGC
>CAYFWJ010000001.1:0-80474 GCA_964346755.1 uncultured Ectothiorhodospiraceae bacterium | reverse complement strand
GGACCCGCCTCGATGCCTCGGCCACGATGAGTCGCTGCACCCACCTCCGGCGGGATCGACCCAAAGTCGGAACCTACGGTTTTCGGGATCGCCCCGGGAGGACGACCCGCCCGCCGCTTAGCGATCGGGCCAAAGGCCGAGGGACTCGAGCCCCTCCCGCACCCCGTCCCCATAAAAACCCGACGGGGTCACGAGCCGGGCCTGGGGCCGACGCGCAACCCATGCATCCAGCTCCGAACGGACCGCTTCACTCGCGTTACCCACCAGAATGCCACCGACGCCACTGACCAACGCATCCAAATCGTTACCCGAATCCCCCGCGAATGCGGTCGTGCTCGGGTCGATTTCCATGCGCTCCATCAGATACAGGACCGCTGCGGCCTTACCCGCCGTCCCGGGGATGAGATCAATCAAGGCCCGACCCGTCTCCTCCTCCACGCTGTGGATCAGGATCAGATCCTCGCGCACAGCCCGTGCCGCACGACGCACCGCCTCGCGCTCCGCGGGCTCAAGGGGGCGATCGGCGTAATAGCTCAGCTTATGCGGCCCTTGCTTCTCCGACTCCTGTTCGATCAGCCCCGGGAGAGCGGGGAGATTCGCCCACAGGGCATCCATCGCCAACGGCGGCCCCAATCGCTCATACCACCCTCGATCGAAGGTACCGTCACCGGCGTAGATCTCGGTGCCGACATTGCACACCCACCAATCCGGCGGCGGCAAACCATCGTCGGTCACGGCGCGCCGCGCGAGGCCATAGTAACGGCCGCTGACGTAGGCAACGATCCCACCCGCCCCTTGCCATGTCGTGAGCCAGGTTCGGGTGCGCTCGAGATACGACGCGGCCTCCGCACAGTCCACCGGGGGGATCAACGTCCCGTCTAGATCGGAGGCCAACAGACCCGCTGGGATCGCACTCATGACCGGATCGCCTCCCGGCCCTGTCTCACCGGCCAATCAGGCGCCGGATCTGACCCTGAATCTCTTCCAAGAAGCGACTCAGGGTCTCCGGATTGCCTGCCTCGGTGGTGAGCTCCAACTCCGGGGCATCCGCACTCGGCACCACATAACTCCACCGTCCCTCAAAGATCAACCGGACACCCTCGGGGACCTGCTCGATATCCGCCTCGGGGCGTTGGGCAAGCTCCCGCATGATGCGTCCCATCTGATCCCACGGACAGGGGATCGTGGTGCGATAGCGATAGGTGGTCGGGATCTCGCGCTCCAGCTCGTGGATGCCAATCTGCTGCGCGCTCAAGAACGCCAACAGATTCAGAGATGCGGCGAGGGCATCGAGCCCAAGATAGAAGTGGCGGAATTCCAGCCACGACGACCCGCCACCGACCTGCTCCTGGATCTCGGCCAAACGAGCGGCGTGCTCCTTGCGGGTGATGAGGACGGGCCGGTCCTGCTGCTTGGCCAGATCCACCAGAAAGGCCGGCCGATCCGGCGCCAGGAACAGGGGCTGGTCCCGAGGCGCCGTGCGCATGAAGACCACCGTCAACAAGGCCTCGACCCGCTCGGGATCGAGGAGGTGGCCATACTCATCGACCACTCCGAGGGTCTCGCCGTCGCGGTGCAAGATCAAGGCAAGCGCCCGATTCAGCCGAGCGATCTCGCTCACCTGATGGGTGAGGGTCGGGTCATCGGCCGCGCGATTCAGCATCGGGAGACCGCTCTGCCCGAGGAGATCCGCCAGGACCAGCGCCGTATCCGGATCGGCCGCGTGGTAGACGATGCGCTTGCCCTGCCGGGCCAGATCCCCCCCGCCGGTCGCCTCGAGGAGTTGATCCAAGTAGCGCCCGTGGACCTGACCGGGATACCGGAGCTGACCCACCTGATCGACGGAGACCTTGGGAAAGTCGCCCCGATGGAAGGTAGCCTCCACCTTCCGCCGATGTTTGCGGACCAGCGGAAGCCCCTCACCGTTGAACAGCTCGATGAGCGCCATGCTCGGGTGCTCCTCGCTCAGCCGCACATGGATCCCGCCGGCGGTGCGCCGTGCGTTGCCGACCAGAAACCGGGTCACCGGCGAACTGCTCTCCTCGAGATCGTCGACATGGATACCCACGGAGAGGAGCCCCGAAACGATGGCGCGCTGCACGATGCGTGAGAACGGATGGTTATCGCGACTCGCCGAGACCCGTCGCCCCATCCCGATCCAGGTCCCATAGGCCTTGCCGAGCACCACAGCGAGCTCCGGCGTCACATGCAGATTGGCGAGTCCGCTCACCCCGCGGGAACCGAAGATCGACGGACGGTTCAGAGCCTCCCAGATCAGATTCTCCACCAGGGTCGAGTTGGCGTAGACCTGCTTATCGGGCCAAACGAGGACACCGGGCCGGACCTCGACCTGGGCACCGAGCCGACACCCTGCCCCGATGGCCACATCATCGCCGAGTTCACATCGGGCCTCAACGATATTCTTCGAGGCCACGATACAATTATGCAGATCGCTCGACTCGCCGATGAAACTGTTGCGCATCACCAGGCTGCGATGGATGGTCGCGAAGCGATCCACCTCGACGTTGTTCCCGATGACCGCGTAGGGACCGACACGCGCCCCATCGTGGATCCGCACGTTGCGGCCGATCCAGCACGGGCCGGTAATCATGGCGTTTTCGGCGATCTCGGTGCTGTCCCCGAGCCAGACCTGCTCGTCCACGCGGTTACCCGCCAGGGGGAGGCTGACCTTGTTATCGAGCATGTCCCAATGGGACTGACGGAGCTGCTCGAGGGTCCCGATATCGCTCCAATACCCGTCGGCGACATAACCGTAGATCGGCTCACCCCGCTCGAGTAGGGTCGGGAAAAGATCGCCGGAGAAATCAAAGGAACGGCCGGGGGGAATATCCTGCAGGACCTCCGGTTCGATCAGATAAATCCCGGTATTGACCGTGTCGCTGAAGACCTCCCCGGGACTCGGTTTCTCGAGGAAGCGCTGGACCCGCCCCACCTCGTCGGTGATCACGATCCCGAACTCGCTCGGATTATTGACCCGACTCAGGCAGAGGCTCACCTTGGCCTGATTCGCCCGGTGAAAACGGAGGAAGGCCCCCAAATCGAAGTCCATCAGCGCATCACCAGCGATCACCAGGAAGGTGCTGTCCAGGTGACGCTCGCTGAGCTTCACCGAACCCGCCGTCCCCAGGGGTTCCGTCTCCAAGGTGTAATCTAGCGTGATCCCCCAATCGCTCCCATCCCCGAAGTGATCCTTGATCGCTCCGGGTCGATAATGGAGGGTTGCCACCACATCGTCGAAGCCATGGTGGCGGAGATGATCGACAATGTGCTCCATCATGGGGCGACCCAGCACAGTCACCATGGGTTTGGGGAGCTGTTCGGTCAGGGGCCGCAGGCGCGAGCCCTGGCCACCGGCAAGGATAACGGCTTTCATAGCAACTCCGTGGGGGGCCGATCGCGTTCAATGAACGGGATCAACAGTGTTCTTTCATGGGCCCATCCGATCGATGATCGACGGTTCCAGGATCTTAGCCTGGGCGCGGTGGACCGCCCCAGCCCGTCTCCCAGGCAGGATGGTGTCATAGCATCGCCAAACCAAACGTCCTCATCAACCCCAAGGATAACCCCACGGAGGCCCATCGGCACGGGACGCGGGCGCGTCACCGAGCCGTCGAACCGAATCCTCCCGTCGTGGAGTCGCAGTTGATCGGAGCCGAGGCGTCGACGCCGCCGACAGCTTGGCGGCCAAACGCTTCGGGTCCACCCTCGAATACGTCGGGTCCGGCGGGGCCATGCTCGGGTTCCTGCTCTTTGCCCTGGCCTTCGCCGAACGAACCGAGGGCATCCCCCGCCTGCTATGGGTCGTCATCGTCGGACTGCCCGTGGCCAACCTGCTCCGGGTCGCCACCCATCCATGGCACGGCTGGATCTGGGTGGAGGTCCGCTGGGCCGAGCCCCGGACGGGCTTGGCCGTCGATGAGCATGGCCCCGGCTTCTTCTGGGTGCTGGCCTGCGGCTACGGGTATGTAATCGCCGGTGGGATGGTGCTGGCCCAGCTGGAACTCGGTCCGGCCGTGTTGCGACGGCGGCAGGCGGGATGGATCGCCCTCGGCCCGTTCATCCCCCTACTCGGGGCGACCGGTTACGCCCTGGGGCTGACGCCGGTGACCCTCAACATCACCCCGATTGCCTTCCTCGCAAGCGGCCTCATGGACTTCGGGGCCCTATTTCACAAAGACGCGCGGGTCTTCGCGCCTGGCCCCGCTGGCCCGGGATCAACTCATCGAGCCCATGGACATCGGCCTCGTGCGCCTCGATCCTGAGGGTCGGGTCCTCGACCGCAACCCGGCGGCGGCCGATCTCCTCGGGGTCGAGTTGCGCCATCTCGGGACACCCATCGACCCCGTTGTCGGTTCGCCCTTGGCCCCTCTCACGCAGGCCCAACGCCCCGATACCGGGGGGCTAGCGAGACGAGACGCCTGCATCCCGTGGCCGGGCGGTGGCTCGATATCAGTCGATTGGACGTGACCGGCGGTGTCGGCCCGGGCCGGATGCTGCTCGCCCGGGACCTCACCGCCCGACATGAGTGGGTCCCGGTCGACACCGACAATCCGTGAGGCACGGGGCGAGTGACAAGGGCCGGTCCACGGCATGGTACAGTCGCGTTGAACCCCTCGCGATCCAAAACATCGTGCAATTGAACCGGGCACCCCAGCCCTCCGACGTCACCCCGGAGCGAGGCCTATGAACACACCCATCACGATCTTCGGCGAGGTCCTGTTCGATCACTTCCCCGACGGGCAGGCCGTGCTCGGCGGGGCCCCATTCAATGTCGCCTGGCATCTGCGTGGACTCGGGGCGGATCCCCTGCTGGTCAGCCGGGTCGGCAACGACCCTCAGGGTGAGCAGGTTGCCGAGGCGATGGATGCCTGGGGCCTGGATCGCCGTGGACTCCAGTGGGAACCGGCCGCCCCGACCGGCCGGGTGGATATCGAGCTCGAAAAGGGCCAACCCACCTATGCGATCCGCCCGGATCAGGCCTACGATCACATCGACACCAACCATCTGCCGCTGGACGCCGGGATCGGGTGGTTATATCACGGGACCTTAGCGGGGCGCTCGGAGCCCTCCCGGGAGGCCTTGCGTCGCTTGCGTGGCGGTTCCGGGATCCGTATCTTCGTCGATTTGAATCTGCGCGCGCCCTGGTGGACGCCGGACTGGCTCGTCGAGACCCTAAACGGGGCCTCCTGGTTGAAACTGAACGGCGATGAGTTGGGCGAACTCGCCGCGGCGGTGCCCTTGGCGGCTGGAACGCCGGACGAGCAGGTGAGCGAATTGCGACGCCGCTTCGAGCTGACCGGGATCATCGTCACCCGGGGCGAAGCAGGCGCCACGGTGACCGCCGCCGACGGCACCGTCCATCAGGCGAAACCGGGTCCCATGACGCTGGTCGATGCCGTCGGCGCGGGGGATGCCTTCGCCGCCACCTGTCTGCTGGGGCTCGCCGAGGGGTGGCCCTACGCCCTGATGGTGGAGCGCGCCCAGAGCCTGGCGAGTGCGATCTGCGGCATCCGCGGGGCGACAACCCAGGATGAGACCCTGTACCAGGACGTACGCGCGGCGTGGGACTCGGGCGGCGCCTAAACCGACCCGGCCGCGCCTGCCCACGGGGCCCGCTCGCCCAAGCGGGGCTATTCACGTCATCTGAGGTTAAACCGTGCCGTTTCCCGCCGAGATCCGCACCGTCGAGTCGGTCACGCCCACCATCACGCGCTTGGAACTGGAGGTCCTGCAATCGGGCTTTGGATTCCGGCCTGGTCAATGGGTGGACTGCTTTGTCGACATCGAGGGAACCCCCCAGGTGGGCGGTTACTCCCTCACCTCCGTTCCCGACGAGCTGCCCCGTTTGGAGCTCGCCATCCGCTATTCGGCGAATCACCCAGTGACTCGCCATCTGTGCACCGCGGCCCGCCCCGGGGACCGCGTCGCACTCTCGGCAGGCCAAGGGGCGTTCTGCTACACCCCCGAATTGGGGGACTCCGTGCTCCTCGTCGGCGGAGGCATCGGGATCACCCCGCTGATGAGCATTTGGCGCTCGCTCCGGCGCCATCATCCGAAGAACACCCGGGTGGATTTTTTGTACACGACACAGGACGAATCGGAGATCCCCTTTCGCGAGGAATTGCTCGGGGCTGCCGCGACATCGGGGCCTGGTTCGGTTCGCATCCAGCTTACCCAACCGAGCCCCGATTGGACCGGGCCCCAAGGGCGGGTCGATGCGTCGAGTCTGGACGCCCTCGACCCGGACCCTGCAGCGATCACCTTCCTGTGCGGCCCGGGGGGACTCGTCGAAGGGGTGTACGCGGGTCTGCAGGCGCGGGGATTCCCAGCCGAGCGGATCCGTTACGAACGCTGGTGGTAGGTGGGATCGGCGTCGCTCGCCGCGACCACGGCGATCCACTCGACGCCGACCGCGCGCAGGGCCCGGGCAGCGGCCTCGCTCGTCGCACCCGTGGTCATGACATCGTCGACGAGCACCACACGCCGGTAGGGCCTCCCGTCGACAGCCCGAAAGGCGCCGCGAACATTGCGGCGCCGGGCCTCGAGATCGAGCTCGGTCTGCGCTCGGGTGGCACGGACGCGGCGAAGCCGAGCGGTATCCAGCGGACAACCCGACCCGATGGCCAGATGATTGGCCAAGACCGCAGCCTGGTTGAAGCCCCGATGACGCAAGCGCCGAGGATGCAAGGGGATTGGCAAGATCGCCTCCGGAGCCGCTGCCTCCAGCCACTCGGCCACACGCTCTTGGACGAGTTGGGCGAGGACCTGGCCGGCGACGCGATCGCGGGAATACTTGAGGCGCTGAACCAGGTAGCTGACCGGTTGGCGGTAGGGGAAGGCCGCCCAGAACGCATCAATGGGGCGAGCGCTAGCCCCGGAGGAGCGCTGGAGGGTCGGCAGTGCGGACAGATCGCCGCGACACCCCGGGCACAGCCGGGGGGCAGGTTCGGCCGCAACCGGACCGCCGAGCCGTGACTCACATAAGACACAGACCCGGGGGAGGAGCGTCTCGAGTGCCCCATGCAGCCCCTGACGCAGCAGGGCGTCGAACACGGGCCACCGTACCGGTCGAGACGATCCCACCTCCGGGTGAACCGATTCAGCCTGCGGGAGGACACGTTCCACATGGCCCAAGAGCCGACACCACCGCCTAGCGCGGGTAGCGATGAAGGGGTCGTCTCCGGACGCTCCGCCCGATTCGCCGCCTCGCTGTTCCACTACGGGAACATCGTCGCCATCCTGATCCCGTTCCCGTTGCTCATCTTCTGGTTCGGTGCTTCGATGGTGATCTACGCCATGAATCGTCATCATCCCAACCCGAAAGTCGCCCGCTACATGCAACGGGGTGCGACGCGCTTCTACGGCGTCATGGGGGTATTCGTGGTCGCAGCTACCGCCTTCCCAGTGGAGCTGACCTATTATCTCGTGACCTGGGCGATCGGACTCGCCATCCTGTTGCCGCTGTCCGTCTGGGATCTGATCACGATCCGACGGGATACCTGGGACGACGTCTCCTTCACGAAGGGCCAGGAGGTACATCCATGAGCCTAACCCCGGTGATCCCCGAGCCGGAGACACTTCGCCACGACTGGCAGCGAGACGAGATCCTCGCGCTGCTCGATCAGCCCCTGAGCGACCTGATCTACGGGGCGCAACGGATGCATCGCCGCTACTTCGATCCTAACCGCGTACAAATGAGTCGTTTGCTGTCGATCAAGACCGGTGCGTGTCCGGAGGATTGTGGCTACTGCCCCCAGAGCGCCCACCACGCCACGGACCTGGAGCCGGAACGCCTGTTGCCCCTCGACGAGGTGACAAACGCCGCCCGGGCCGCGCGGGATCAAGGCGCGACACGCTTCTGCATGGGAGCGGCCTGGCGGCAACCGACCGACCGCAATGTGGAACACGTGGCAGCCATGGTCGAGGCGGTGCGTGGGCTCGGGCTCGAGACCTGCCTGACCATGGGCATGCTGACGGCTGCTCAGGCCGAGCGCCTGCGGACGGCGGGCCTGGACTACTACAACCACAACCTGGATACCTCGCCGGAGTTCTACGGGCACGTCATCACGACCCGGACCTACGCGGAACGCCTCGAGACCCTGGCACACGTCCGCGACGTCGGCATCCATGTCTGCAGTGGCGGCATTCTTGGGATGGGTGAATCCCGTTCGGACCGCGCGGGGCTATTGGAGCAGCTGGCAAACCTGCCCCGCCATCCCGAGAGCGTCCCGATCAACCTCCTGGTGCAGGTACCGGGGACGCCTCTGTACGGGACCGAGGCCCTGGATCCCCTGGAACTGGTCCGGGTCGTGGCCACGGCTCGCCTCCTGATGCCGGGTTCCTATGTGCGCCTGGCGGCGGGACGAACCGACATGGACGATGCGACCCAAGCCCTGTGCCTCATCGCCGGGGCCAACAGCTTGTTTTATGGCGATCGATTGTTGACCACGAACAACCCGGGCGACGACCACGATCACCAACTACTGGGACGCCTCGGCATGGCCCCGGAAGAAACCCCGGACGACGGCGCCGTCGCCGCCTCAGGATGAGCCGCGAGGACCTACGCCCGGCCCTTCGGGCGCGCGCCGAGGCGGGGCTCTACCGGACCCGACACGCCGTCGACGGCGCCCATCGCCCCGACCAGCGCGTCGACGGCCAGACCCGCCTGGCCTTCTGCAGCAATGATTACCTGGGGCTCGCCGCCCACCCGCGGGTGGTGGCGGCCCTTCAACAGGGTGCCGATGCCTACGGGGTTGGGGCCGGGGCCTCGCAACTCATCAACGGCCATCATCGGGCCCACGACGAGCTCGAGTCGGCATTGGCCGAATTCCTGGGCCGCCAGCGTGCCGTGCTCTTCGGGACCGGTTACATGGCCAACCTAGGGGTTCTCACGGCGCTGCTCGGCCGCGCCGATAGCCTCTTCCAAGATCGTCTCAACCACGCCTCGCTGCTGGATGCGGGCCGATTGACCGGGGCTCGACAGTGGCGCTACGCCCACGGGGATGCGACGGCCCTCGAGAGCCGACTGACACGCCTCGGGCGAGGTCGCCGCCTGGTCGCCAGTGATGGCGTATTCAGCATGGACGGGGATCGCGCCCCCTTATCGGCCCTCGCTCGAACGGCACAGGCCCATGCGGCGTGGTTGGTGGTGGATGATGCCCACGGCCTCGGTGTGCTCGGCCCCAACGGTCGGGGCGTGGTTGCGGAATCGGAGCTCACCGAGGACGAGGTCCCGGTGCTGATCGTGACCCTGGGCAAGGCCCTGGGGACCTTCGGGGCGGTCGTCACCGGACCCGACGACGTCATCGACTTCATCATGCAGCACGCGCGGCCGTATATCTATACGACGGCCCCGCCGCCGGCGCTCGCCGCAGCGACGATCGAGGCCCTGGCCGTACTGCAGGAGGAACCGGAACGTCGAGCCCATCTGCACCGACTCATCGCCCGGTGGCGCCTCGGGGCCGAACGGCTCGGCCTAACCCGGCTGGCTTCGGACACAGCCATCCAGCCCGTTCTACTCGGCGCAAGCGAGCGGGCCTTGGCCTGGAGCGAGGCCCTCGAGCAGCGGGGCTTGTGGGTTCCCGCGATCCGTCCGCCCACCGTCCCCGCCGGACAGGCCCGGTTACGGATCACCCTATCTGCCGCGCATACGGAGGCCCAGGTGGACACCCTCTTGGAGGCATTGGAAGCCATTGCCGCCGCCGAGGGACGCGACGGCTCGATCGGGCCGCCTCGAAAGGCCATGCCTTTTGGCCGACCAAGCTAGGCCTCGGGCTCGATCCGCTGATGCTGATGCCATCACCCGTGACCGTCCCCAGCCGCACTGGAGCCATCGATGGACTCCGACGCCGGTCCGACCACCTGATTCCGCCCCCACGCCTTGGCCGTATAGAGATTGCGGTCCGCGGCATTGACCATGCCGCTCAGGGAATCGGCGAGTTCGTCGCACAGGCCGACGCTCACGGTCACGAAGAGATCGTGTCCCGGGATGGTGATCGGCTCGGCGGCGATGTCATTGCGGATCAACTCAAACTTGTCGATGAGATAGCCCGGATCCATGTTGACCGTCAGAACGGCGAACTCCTCGCCGCCCAGGCGCGCCACCAGATCCGCCTCGCGGAGCTGACTGGTCAATCGACGGGCGACCGCGGCCAGCACGATATCCCCCGCCTCATGACCATAGCGATCATTCACCGACTTGAACCGATCCAGATCGATCATCGCCAGGGCTAGATTGAGGTGCCCCCGGCGGGCGCTCGCGTAGAGCTTGTGACCGGTCTCGAAGAAATAACGGCGATTGTAGATCCCGGTCAGGTAGTCGCGGTGTGATGCCTCACGGATCGTGTGGATGTATTCGATCCGTTCGATGTTCTGGGTGAGTCGGGTGTAGAGCTCCTCGGGCATGATGGGCTTGTTGATGAAGTCATTGGCCCCGTTCTTGATGAATCGGGTCGCTAGCGCCCGGTCCCCGTACGAAGACAGGCCGATGATCGCCAGCTCTTCTTTATGGAACTCCGAGCGGATCCGCGCGGTGAGCTCGAAGCCGTCCATGCGGGGCATGTAGAAGTCCGTAATAACCAACCGGATATCCGGGTGGCGGTGGAGGACCCGCAGGGCCTCCACGCCGTCCGAGGCGTCGATGACCCGGTACTGATGGACCTTGACCAGATCATAGAGCCAGTTGCGGGCCGTCCAGGAGTCGTCCGCCACCAGGACCTTCAGCCAACGATTGCGGTAGATGCGCTGCACCAGGCCGATGGCGTATTCAATGTTCTGGGGATTTTCCTTGGCGATGAAGTCGATGATCCGCCGCCGCAATAGATTCTGCCGCATCCGTTCACTGAGCTCGGCACTGAAGACGATCGATGGGATGCGGTAGTGCAGGGCGACGTCGACGATGGCCCCACGCGGGGCATCGGGGAGATTGAGATCCAACAACGCAACGAAGAATCGGTTGGGATCCGACTCGATAAGCGCCTGACCTTCGGTAAAGGTCGGTGCCCAGCGCACACGTAAACCGAGCCGACGCTCGACCTTATCCTTGATAGACGCCCCGAGGACACGGCTATCATCGACGAGAAGAATCTGATCCACACTACCCCCTGTCCGTCGCCGGCGAAACGGGTCGCCTGAGTGCACAAACCATCCAACGATCGGTTATTTTACAGACCTTGGGTCACTCGACCTAGGCAGGCCGGGCGTCAATCCGCCACGCCGAGCGCTCAGGCACAACCGCTTGTCTCGGGTCCGACATCGGCCCGATAATCCCGGATTTGGTACGAGGAGGATAGCCTTGGAACCCGCTCCCCGCATCGGCATCGTGATGGGCAGCGACAGCGATTGGTCCGTTATGGAGGCCGCCGCCACGCGCCTTGAGCACTTCGACGTACCCTACGAGACCCGCGTCGTCTCCGCCCACCGGACCCCGGATCGGCTCTGGGAGTATGGCCGCACCGCCGGCCCGCGAGGCCTGCGCTTCATCATCGCGGGGGCTGGCGGGGCCGCGCACCTCCCCGGGATGATGGCGGCCCTCACCTGGGTACCGGTCCTCGGCGTACCCGTCCCGACGACCCACCTCAACGGACAGGATTCGTTGTATTCGATCGTGCAAATGCCACGGGGGGTACCGGTTGCGACCTTCGCCATCGGCTCGGGGGGGGCGGGCAATGCGGCACTGTTCGCCGTGGCCGCGCTGGCCGGAACCGACGAGGCCCTGCGTGGGCGTTTGGAGGCATTTCGGGAGGCGCAGGCCGACCGGGTCCGTCAGATGCGAGTCCCGCCGACATGATGATCCAACCCGGGCAGACCCTCGGCATCCTCGGCGGTGGCCAGCTCGGACGCTACTTCACGCTGATCGCCCGTCAACGGGGCTATCGTGTCATCGTTCTGGATCCGAAACCGGAGAGCCCCGCGGCCCAGATCGCCGATCGTCATCTTTGCGCCGAGTACACCGACCGGTCGGCCTGGCGAACCCTCGGCGAGCAAGCCGCGGCCTTTACCACGGAATTCGAGAATGTGCCGGCCACAGCCCTCGAATACCTGGCGTCCTACGGGCCGGTCCGGCCCGCTGCGGCGGCGGTGCGGGTCGCTCAGGATCGCATTCGGGAAAAGGCCTTCCTGGACGAGCAGGGACTCCCGACCCCGCGGCATCGCCCCATCCGATCCCCCGAGGACTTGATCGGGGCCGGCACTGCGGTGGCACCGACCACGATCCTGAAACGCGCGGCACTCGGATACGACGGCAAGGGCCAATGGGTGTGCACGGATGAGGCAAGTCTCGCGCAGGCCTTTCACGAGGCGGATTCAACCCCCTGTCTCCTCGAAGAAAAGCTCGCCCTGACCCAGGAAATCTCGGTACTCGTGGTGCGCCACGCGGATGGCAGCGACCTGACCTACCCGGTTGCCGAAAACCTCCACGAACGCGGCATCCTGTCCATGAGTCTGGTACCGGCCCGGCTCACCCCGGAACGCCGGGACCAAGCCCAACGCATCGCCCGGCGACTTGCCGCCGCATTGGATTACGTCGGGGTCCTGGCCGTGGAATTCTTCCTCACGGAGACCGGTGAATTGCTGGTCAACGAGATCGCTCCGCGCCCCCACAACAGCGGGCATTACACACTCGACGCCTGCCGCGCCTCGCAATTCGAACAACAACTGCGGGTGTTGTGCGATCTCCCCCCCGCCGTTGTCCATTGCCACACGCCGGCCGCCATGATCAACCTGCTCGGCGATCTCTGGGCCCAGGGGGGCCCCGACTGGGGACCGGTCTTGCGCCATCCGCGGGCCGCCCTGCACCTCTACGGCAAACACACGCCGGAACCGGGGCGAAAGATGGGTCATGTCACCGTCCTGGCCGACACCGTCGACGCCGCCCGAAGCGAGGCCGAGTCATTGCGCCGGGCCCTGGATCCGCATGGGGTTTGAGCTCAGGCTGGGCCGAGTTCCCGGCGCCGATCTCATTTAGGGCTTGTAGGCGAGGGCCACGGTGTGTTCCCGGCCCTGCTTGAGTTTCGTGTAGTTGCCGAAGACGCCCTGAAAGCCCCGTTCCACGAAGCGTCGTAACCCGGAGATGGTGACCACGGTGAGTGTCCCCCCGGAGACGAGCTGGGTATAGGCGTCGAAGAAAAACAGGTAGAGAAGCTCGTTGCCGACCTTGGCCGGTAGGTTGGAGGCAATCACGTCAAAGCGTTGCGCGCGGATGTGGCTCAAGCCATTGCTCAGGGCGACGGTACAGTTGGTAATCCCGTTGGCTTCGGCGTTGCGGCGGCTGTAATCAATGGCCAGGAAATCCCGATCGACCAGGGTGGTGTGTCCCTGCGGGGCAAGTTCGGCGAGGGTCAGTCCGAGCACACCGTGGCCGCACCCGAGATCGAGACACCGGGCATCGCTCACGAGCGGGATGTGCTCGAGCAGGAGTTGCGTGCCGGCATCCAAGCCTCGGGGGGAGAATAGCCCCCAGGTGCTTTGCATCTCCAAGCGCACACCGCGAACCTCCGAGACGAAGGTCAGATCGGCACGCAGGCCCTCGGGATCGGGCAGGGACGAATGGGACGGCGGATGTGCCATAGACCTCGGGGCCGCCTGGGCGTCGGTAAGACGGATCCGTCGCGTGACGGCGGAGCCAGCGCGCACGCGGTGGCATATCGCGTTATCCTGCGCGGGACACCTCCGCAGCGCGGGATAAGGAATCGAAGCCCATCGACGAGCCAGTCACACGCACAGGCCGCCGTGACCGGCCGATCGAGGAACGGAACCGGCGCGCGGGGTGTCGCCATGACCCCCACGGGCGCCCCGCCCCTCGGGGCCGAGGCGCTTCCCCATCCGACCGCCGGCCGGTTCACGCCCGCCGATCCGGCCGGTCATCGTTATCGAGTTCCCGATATGCTAAAACCGAAAACGATCGAACGCCAGCTCGAGTCCTTTATCTTTCGGAGCCGGTGGTTGCTGGCCCCGTTCTACCTCGGTCTGGTCCTCTCGCTACTCGTGTTGCTCATGAAATTTGGCCAGGCCCTGGTCGGGCTCATCCCCAACACCTTCGCCTACTCCGAGAAGGAGATCATACTGGCCGTCTTGACCCTCGTGGACCTCTCGCTGGTCGCGAATCTCCTACTGATGGTGATCTTCAGCGGTTACGAGAATTTCGTGTCCAAGATCGACACGGCCGACCACGAGGACCGTCCGAGCTGGATGGGGAAGGTGGACTACGCCGGGCTGAAGATCAAATTGATCGCCTCTATCGTCGCCATCTCCGGGATCGAGCTCCTCAAGGCCTTCGTGAACATGGCCGACTATACCAACGCCGAACTCGCCTGGAAGGTGGGCATCCACATGGCCTTCGTCGTCTCCGGCGTGCTCCTTGCCCTCATGGATCGGATAAGCCATGTCCCAACCCCCTCGTCCCGGGAAGGCGGGCACTCGGTCACGGATCACTCCTGAAACGGGCTTTGGAAGTCAATCGTATCCGGCGTCGCATTCGCGGATTGCTGCACGTCCCCACCAAAGTTCATCTGCCATTCCAGATCGGCCCGGGAGTCGGCGTGGTTCAACGCCGTTTCACGGTCGATCTCGTTGTCCTGATAGAGCCGATACAGGGATTGATCGAAGGTCTGCATCCCGAGACTCGCGCTTTTGGCGATCACCTCCTTGATCCCGCTCACCTCACCTTTGTGGATCAACTCGGCGATGAAGGGTGAGTTGACCATGATCTCAACGGCGGGTATCCGGCGCCCCTTGGGCGTAAGCACCAGCCGTTGGGAGATGATCGCTTTGAGGGTCAGCGAGAGCTCCATGCGCCGCTGGCGGATGATATCCGTCGGGAAGAAGTTGAGGACCCGCTCGAGGGCCTGATGGGCGTTGTTCGCGTGCAAGGTCGACAAACACAAGTGACCGGTATCCGCATACGTCATGGCATGTTCCATGTTGGCCCGGTCACGGATCTCGCCGATCATGATGACGTCCGGGGCCTCGCGCATGGCCTCCTTGAGCGCGTTGCCATAGGACAGGGTATCCATGCCCACCTCGCGCTGGTCCACAATCGATTTCTTGTGCTGGAAGACGAACTCGATGGGATCCTCGATGGTGAGGATATGAGAGGTGTGTCGCTGGTTGCGGTAGTCCAGCATGGAGGCGAGCGAAGTCGATTTCCCAGAACCAGTCGCGCCCACGACCAAGACCAATCCCATCTGCTCCATCACGAGATCCTTGAGAACGTTCGGCAGCATCAGCCGATCGATGCTCGGGATCTCGCTGCGGATAAAGCGCACGACGATCCCGACCTCACCACGCTGCCGGAAGATGTTGATCCGGAAACGCCCGGCCCCCTCTAAGGAGCGCCCGAGGTTCATCTCCTTGATCTCTTGGAACTCCGCCTGTTGTTTCTCATCCATGAGCTCGTTGGCGATCTGTTCGGTCGTCCCCGGCGGTAGGGTTTTGGACCCGACCGGGCGGATGGTCCCCTCGACCTTCATGCTGATCGGGGCACCGGTGGTAAAGAACAGGTCGGAGACATTGCGTTCGGCCATCAGGCGGAGATAGCGATCGATATTCATTGTCAGCGCGCCTTGCCTATCGGGGTCAACTCGTCATGCATCCGCGTTGGATCCGAGCGATCAGCGCAACATGCCACTGGAGGGCCCGGTGCTCGTCTCCTCGGTCGCGGGCTTCTCGATCTGCAGACTCGGCGCCTCAGCGTCGTTGTCTTCGTTCCGCCGGCTCTCCAGCTTGATGCGCAGGCGCAGGTCGTTGACGGAATCGGCGTTACGCAGGGCGTCCTCGTAGGAGATATCGCCGGCCTCGTACAGATCGAACAGGGCCTGATCGAAGGTCTGCATGCCGAATTCCCGCGAGCGGCTCATCAGATCCTTCATCTCGTGCACCTCACCCTTGAAGATGAGATCCGCCATCAACGGCGTGTTGACGAGGATCTCCACGGCGGGGGCCCGCCCGATCCCCTCACTATGGGGAATAAGGCGTTGCGAGACGAACCCCTGCAGATTGAAGGACAGATCCATGAGCAGCTGGGCCCGGCGCTCCTCAGGAAAGAAGTTGATGATCCGGTCCATGGCCTGGTTGGTGCTGTTGGCGTGGAGCGTCGAAATGCAAAGATGGCCGGTCTCGGCGAAGGTGATGGCGTGCTCCATGGCCTCGCGATCCCGGATCTCACCGACGAGGATGACATCCGGGGCTTGGCGCAGGGTGTTCTTGAGGGCAATGCCATAGGACTCGGTGTCGAGCCCCACCTCGCGCTGGGTGACGACGCAATTCTTGTGCTCGTGGACGAACTCGACCGGATCCTCGATGGTGATGATGTGGCCGTAACTGTGCTGGTTGCGGTAGTCAACCATGGCCGCCATGGAGGTGGACTTGCCCGATCCCGTGCCCCCAACGAAGAGGATCAGGCCGCGCTTCTTCAAGCTGAGGTCCTTGAGGATGCGAGGCAAGCCCAATTCTTCGAGGGAGGGGATGGTCGCCTTGATGACGCGAAGCACGAGCCCGACGTTGCCTCGCTGGACAAAGACATTGACCCGGAACCGGGCTTGCCCGGGTAGGGCGATGGAAAAGTTCGACTCTTGCGTCCGATCGAATTCCGCAGACTGCTTGTCGTTCATGATGGCCCGGGCCAGCGTCTGGGTGTGCGACCCCGTCAAAGACTGCCCAGCGATGGGTTGGACTTTGCCGTCCATCTTGAGCGCCGGGGGCAAACCGGCGGTGATGAACAGATCCGAGGCGTCGCGTTGCACCATCAGGCGCATGAGATCTTGCATGAAGCGTATGGCCTTGTCGCGGTCCATAACGATGTCTCACCTCGCGGGCTTTACAGGATTCGGCCAGGGCTCTGGCTGGCGATCGATCACTTGAAATTGTCGCGGTTGTTGGCCTTGGTCAGGACCTCCTCCCGGGTGACCAGCCCCTGACTCAACTTCTCTTTGAGGTCTTGATCCAGGCTCTTCATGCCCACGTTCTGCCCCGTCTGAATGGCCGAGAACATCTGGGCGATCTTATTCTCACGAATCAGGTTGCGGATGGCTGGTGTCCCGATCATGATTTCGTGGGTGGCAACCCGCCCGCCGCCGACCTTCTTGAGCAAGGCCTGGGAAATGACGGCGCGCAAGGATTCCGAGAGCATCGCGCGCACCATATCTTTCTCGGCCGCCGGAAAGACGTCGACGATGCGGTCGATCGTCTTGGCCGCCGAGGTGGTGTGCAGCGTCCCGAAGACCAGGTGGCCAGTCTCGGCGGCGGTCAGGGCGAGCCGGATGGTCTCGAGGTCCCGCAGCTCGCCGACCAAGATGGTATCGGGATCCTCCCGCAACGCGGAGCGCAGCGCCTCATTGAACCCCATCGTATCGCGGTGCACCTCCCGCTGATTGATCAGGCACTTCTTGCTCTCGTGCACGAATTCGATGGGATCTTCGATGGTGAGGATGTGTCCGTACTCGCTGTTGTTCTTGTAGTCGATCATCGCCGCGAGGGTCGTCGACTTACCCGAGCCGGTCGGCCCGGTCACCAGACAGATACCCCGGGGGTTATCGGTGATGTCGCGGAAGATCCCGGGGGCGTTGAGATCCTCCAGGCTGAGGATCTTCGAGGGGATGGTCCGGAAGACCGCCCCGGCCCCGCGGTTCTGGTTGTAGACGTTGACGCGGAAGCGGGCGAGATTCGGGATCTCGAACGAGAAGTCGGTCTCGAGGAATTCCTCGTACGTCTTCCGTTGCTTATCGTTCATGATATCGTACACCATCCCATTGACCTCCGTGTGCTCCATCGCCGGGACATTGATCCGGCGCACGTCACCGTCGACCCGGAGCATCGGCGGCAATCCGGCCGATAGATGCAGATCCGAGGCATTGTTCTTGACTGAGAAGCTAAGCAATTGGGCGATGTCCACCAGCGATACCTCGAAGCAACGGGAGCAAACCGCAATCCGCAGGAGCGGGCGCCGAGGCCCTGACTGCGCGATTATCTCGTCCGATGCAAGCTACCGACTCGTGCCCGGCGACGCAACCGCCGGCGGGCCCCGACTCGGCCTTGACGCCCCTGAGCCGAGCCCGGAGCGGAGTGGGGGTGGGTCCCGATGAACCGAGGCGAGGCGGAGGATTTTGCAGCACGCCACGCACGGGTCTGCGAGCGTATCCGGGCGGCGGAGGCACGCTACGGACGGACGCCGGGCTCGGTCGTGTTGCTAGCGGTCAGCAAGGGGCAACCGGCCGGCGCGCTCGTCGAGGCCCTGGCCGCCGGCGTGACTCGGTTCGGCGAAAACTACGTCCAGGAGGCCGTCGATAAGATGACCTCCGTGGCCTCCTCGGCCCCCCGTGATCCACGCCTCGAATGGCACTTCATCGGCCCGTTGCAGACCAACAAGGCGGCGGCGGTCGCCGAACGCTTCGATTGGATGCACAGCGTGGATCGGCTGCGGATCGCCGAACGTCTGGCCCGACTCCGAGCGAAGCATCGGGAGCCGTTGAACGTCTGCGTCCAGGTCAATGTCAGCGGGGAAGTGAGCAAAGCGGGCGTTGAACCGGAGGCCGTCGCCGAGCTCGCCCACTCGATCACTGGCCTACCGGGGCTGCGGCTGCGGGGGCTGATGACGCTTCCGGCGCCGAGTGAGGATCCATCGGCCCAACGCGTCCCGTTTCAACGGCTGCGCGAATGCTTCGAGGCTTTAAACCACGAGGGCCTCGCCCTGGACACCTTGTCGATGGGCATGTCGAGCGATCTCGAAGCGGCCATTGCCGAGGGTAGTACGTTGGTTCGCATCGGCACAGCCCTATTCGGAGCCCGCCGCTAGGCCCGACTCGGATCGCCACTCGCCCCACCCATCGACGAACGAGGCGCGAACATCATGCACGAGCTCACCCTCGGATTTATCGGCGGCGGCAACATGGCGAAAAGCCTGGTCGCCGGACTTTGCGCCGACGGCTTTCCCCGGGAGCGGATCCGGGTGGCCGACCCGGATCCGGACCAACGTCACGGGATGCAGCAGCACGGAGTCGTCATCGACTCGGATAACGAGCGAGTCTGGCAGGCCAGCGACGTCGTCGTTTTCGCGGTCAAGCCCCAAATCTTAAAATCGGTGACCGAAGCCTTGGCCCCGGCGGCCGCCACGCATCAACCGTTGATCGTCTCGATCGCCGCCGGGGTGCGGTCCGAGGCCATCGACCGGTGGCTGGGCGGCAGCCATGCCATCGTTCGCACCATGCCCAATACCCCGGCTATGGTGGGCAGCGGCATGAGCGGGCTATACGCCAATCCGCAGGTATCCACCTACCAACGCGATGTCGCCGAATCGCTGATGCGCGCCGTCGGGGCCACCCTATGGGTTGCGGAGGAGGCGCAGTTAGATATCCTAACGGCCCTCGCCGGCAGTGGACCGGCCTATTACTTCTTGCTCATGGAGGCCCTTCACGAGACGGCCGTGGAACTCGGTCTGACCGAAGAGGCGGCGCGCCTGATCACCGTCGAGACCGCTTTCGGAGCGGCCAAGCTGGCGCTTGAGGCCTCGGAGCGACCGGCTGACCTGCGTGTGCGCGTCACCTCTAAGGGCGGGACCACGGAACAGGCCCTCAATGTGCTGCAACAAGCCGACATGAAAGAAGCGGTTCGACGCGCCGTCATCGCGGCTCGAGACCGCGCTTCCGAGCTCGCCGAACGACTGGGAGAATAAACCGATTATGGGCGACGCCTACCTCAACGATCCGATCAGTTTTCTGGTCAAGACCTTCGTCGATCTCTACGTGATCGTCCTCTTCCTGCGCTTCATGCTGCAGGCGGTGGGCGCGCCCCGTTACAACCCCGTGAGCCAGTTCGCGGTGCAGGTCACGGACCCGGTGCTGCAACCGATCCGACGCGTCATCCCCCCGGTTGGTGGGCAGGATACCGCCTCACTCGTGTTCATCGTGCTGATCGAGGCCATCGCCATCGCCCTCGCGGTGGCCTTCAAAGGCGTGGCCGTGCCACCCGGCAGCCTCCTCGTCCTGACCCTGGCCGAGGTCATACGCGTGGTCCTCGACTTCTTCTTCTTCACGATCCTGGCCCAGGCCATCCTGAGTTGGGTGGCTGCGGCGAGCCAATCCTACGACAACCCGGCCTTCGAGATATTGGGCACGATCAACGAGCCCATCCTGGCGCCGGTCCGCAGCCTGATTCCGCCTATCTCGGGGATCGATCTGTCACCGTTGTTCGCGCTGATCGCCCTGCAAGTACTTAAGCGGCTTTTATTGCCCCCCCTGCTTGGCTTGGCATAAACCGAGCCAATACCCCCCGATGACGGCTCGAACCATCCGAATCCGTGCATGAGTTGGTATCGTTGGCGATCATCGACCCCGGCTCTGGAACTGGAGTTGCGCCTGCGGGTGCAACCCGGCGCTCGTCATGGGGGTTGGGGCGAGGTGCTGGAGGATCAGCGTCGGATTCGGATCGCAGCGCCCGCCACGGATGGCAAGGCCAATGCCGCGTTGCGTTCATTCATCGCCACCGCCTGTGGGGTCGCGAACGGGCGTGTGGCACTCGTCGCCGGGACGACCGGCCGGGATAAGCGGGTCCGGGTTAGCGCGCCCAACCGACTACCCGACGGCGTGTCGTGGCCCACGGATGGCCCGTCTTGACGGCCCGGTGTTATATTGATCGATTGCGCTGTCGAACGCCTGACCGCGACGTAGGCCAAGCCAATTACCGCGGTCTTGGAAGTCTCCTATGCCCGTCTCCATACCGAACGACTCCGTCGGCCTGGTAACGCCCCGAACGCAGCATTTCGCCAAACCGCTGCCGCTGGACTGCGGTCAAGCGCTGCCGTTCTACGACCTGACTTACGAGACCTATGGCACGCTGAACGCCGATGCCAGCAACGCCATCTTGGTGTGTCACGCCCTTTCCGGCGATCATCATGCCGCCGGTTACCACTCACCCGAGGATCGCAAGCCCGGCTGGTGGGAGACGGCGATTGGCCCGGGCAAACCGATCGACACCGACCACTTCTTCGTGGTCTCACCGAACAACCTCGGCGGCTGCAAGGGGACGACCGGCCCCAATACCATCAACCCAGAGACCGGACGGGCCTATGGCTTGGATTTTCCGGTCGTCACGGTCCGGGACTGGGTGCGGAGTCAGGCCGTCCTGGCCGATCGGCTCGGTATCCAGCAATGGGCGGCGGTCGTCGGGGGCAGCCTTGGCGGTATGCAGGTTATGCAATGGGCGATGGATTTCCCGGCACGACTTCGTCATGCGGTCATCATCGCGGCGACCCCGCGATTGTCCGCCCAAAACATCGCGTTCAACGAGGTCGCCCGCCAAGCCATTACCGCCGATCCGGAGTTCTTCAGCGGTCAGTTCTACGAGCACGACACCGTGCCCCGTCGGGGGCTGGCCCTCGCGCGCATGCTGGGTCACATCACCTATCTCTCCGATGACGCCATGCGCAACAAGTTCGGCCGGGAGCTCCGGGCCGACAGCCTCAAGTTCGGATTCGATGTCGAGTTCCAGGTGGAGAGCTACCTGCGCTACCAGGGCCGTTCCTTCGTCGACCGCTTCGACGCCAATACCTATCTGCTGATGACCAAGGCCCTCGACTACTTCGATCCGGCGGCCGACCACAACGGAAGCCTCGCCGAGGCCTTTCGAGGGGCGCTCGCGCGCTTCTTGGTCATTTCCTTCAGCAGCGATTGGCGCTTCTCATCGGAACGCTCCCGAGAGATCGTCGAGGCCCTGGTCAAGGCCGACAAGCCTGTGAGCTATGCGGAGATCCAGGCCCATCACGGACACGATGCGTTCTTGATCGCGATCCCCGAATACATGACGATCTTGCGCGGCTATCTCCGCCGGGTTGCCGAGGAGATCCCCGATGCGTCGTGAGCTCGAATTCATCAGCCAGTGGATCGCCCCGGAAACGTCCATCCTGGATCTGGGCTGCGGGGATGGCACCTTGCTCACCTTTCTGGAGGCGCACCGCCACGTTCGCGGTTACGGCCTCGAGATCAACCCGTCGAACATCCTCTCCTGCCTTCAGAAGGACGTTTGTGTGCTCCAATTCGACCTGGATGCGGACTGGGGTCGCTACTTCGCCGATCAAAGCTTCGACTATGTCGTCATGACGCAAACCCTCCAAGCGGTGCGCCACCCGGACCGCCTACTGGCGGAGATGCTGCGCGTGGGTCGGGAGGTCATCGTCACCTTTCCCAACATCGGCCACTGGCGGAGCCGGCTGAAACTCACCCTCCAGGGCCGCATGCCGGTAATCTCCGCCCTGCCGGATCGGTGGTACGACTCCCCGAACATCCATTTGTGCACGCTGCGGGACTTCGAGCGGCTCTGCGAGGAGCAATCGATCCATATCATCGAGCGCAATGTGGTCGATAACACCCATCGCACCAGTTGGCTGATGCGGTGGATCCCGAATCTCTTCGGGCAGATCGCCGTGTATCGCCTCACCAACGGCAACACGAGCATACCCCCGGACGCAGCCGAGCAGACGGCGTGACCTCAGCTCATCCGCCGAACCGCCGATTCGCGAGGGCTCATCGGCCCTCGTGGGGAATGCGCGTACCCGCGATACCGAAACCGATCACCACGACGGCGGTGATCAGGAACACCAGCAGAGACTCGCGCCCGATATGCTGCCGGTAGCCACCGAACAAACCGGGCTCCGCGATGACTGCTACGTCCCATAGGCTATGGGCGACGCTCTGACGTGCCAGCACCCGGTCCTGCTCTTGATCGCTCAGTCGCAACGACCGGTCGAGGCGATTTCGGGCCCCTCCGGCGGCGATCTCGATCAAGCTCGGGTCGGTCTGTTTCACGAGCATCAGGTCAAACCCGGGGATGGTGTACAGTTGCAGGGTGCGGGCCAATGCGCCCGGTTCGATGCTGATAAAGAAGATCCCGCGCCTTTGCTGATCGGACCAAGGCGCCATGATGTCGAAGTGATAACGTCCTGGTTGGGGATGGATAAACACCTCGTTACTCACCGGGTGCCCGGACTCGGTTTCCAGCCGATTGGCATAGCGCTCGAGGTTCTCGCGACAAACGTCACCGACCAACCCCTCGAGATCCTCGAGGCGAGGGTTACCGCGCCCATCGGTCAGCGTAAAGGCGAAGTATTCCGGAAAATGGCGACTAACCCGTCGTTCGAGGGCCTCATGGAGGGTCCGATCCCCGGGACGCTGATCCAGGCGCCCGAGGGCGGTTCGGTAATCGGCAACGAACACCTCGAGGCGGTGTTGGAGGTTACCGAGCTCGAGCCCGATCGCCCCGGCTGCGCCCCGGGCAACCGCCTCGGCGAGGGCGGCTTGAGCGGCTTGATACCGCCGTTCACGGTCGAGCCCGTGCCAGATCAGCACGACGCTGATCAACAAAAGGGCGCTGGCCACGAAGATGACCGCGTGAGATCGGATGAGGGGGCCGTTAGCGGACACAAGACCCTCCGACGCGCATACCTTGGTGTCTCGAGCGTAACAGGAAACCTCTCGAAACACCCGACGGCCCCCTCGTCTCGATCCACGCGGCGCCGAGTCGACCCCGGCGACCGATGCACGTCGCGTCGTCCCCGGCCCGCGTGCGATCAGAAGCAGGGCCTAACGCGTTGGCGAAAGGGGATACACGGCGTTTTCGCCGAGGCCTGTCAAAGCCTCTGGACGAAGCCACTCAAGCGAGCCCAGGGCGTGTCATCAGCCTGAGGGCGAATTCCGGGTTTTCCAGGAGCTAACCGTGACCGATTCGGCTGTTGAGACCCTGTTCACCCGACTGGCGGCCGCCAACCCGGCGCCCACCACCGAATTGCGCTTCGACTCGCCTTTTCAACTGCTGGTCGCCGTCGTGCTCTCCGCGCAAGCGACGGATCGCAGCGTCAACGAGGCCACACGGAAGCTATTTGCCGTCGCCCCGGACCCGGAGCGGCTCGCCGCGCTCGGCGAAGATGGGATCCGGACCTACATCCAATCCATCGGTTTATTCAACAATAAGGCGCGTAACCTCGCCGCCCTGAGCCGACAGCTTCTTGACCGACATAACGGCGAGGTGCCGGCCGAACGCGAGGCCCTCGAGGCCCTACCCGGGGTCGGCCGCAAGACCGCCAACGTGGTGTTGAATGCCGCGTTCGGTCAGCCGACCATCGCCGTGGATACCCACATCTTTCGGGTTGCCAACCGCACGGGGCTCGCACCGGGGAAGACCCCCGAAGCGGTGGAACAGGGCCTGATGGAGCGGGTCCCACCCGCCTTTCAGCAGCACGCCCATCACTGGCTCATTCTCCATGGCCGGTATGTGTGCACCGCCCGGCGCCCCCGCTGTCCGGCGTGTCCGATCGCCGACCTGTGCGACTTTCCCGATAAGACATGCGATACACCGGCCCCTGAGGGCTGATTCGAGACTCAATCCGATCAGACGCCGTACACCAAATGTCGACCCACCCGCCCCCCGATGACCCAATCACACGCCCCGAGGGCGACGATCCCGCCCTCGAACCGCTGGCCCATTGGCTGGCCGGGGACTGGATCGAGCCTCTGGATTACCACCTGGGACGGATGGCGGTCCGGGGCCTCGATGGCCAACTCGGGGGACGACGCGGACGCGACGTGCTCGAGACACCCGCCGCATCCCTCGGATCGAATGAGGCCCCACCGGCCTTGGCCGCGGTCACGATGGCCCTCGTCAGTCGCCTGACCCGCCTCGGCCACAGCTGCGTCGACCTCGAGGCCTGGGCGGATCGAGCCATCGGCCCTGCGGATGCGCCTTGGCCCACGCCATCGCGGTCCGATTGGGTGGCCGCTCTGGAACGCATGGGCATCACCGGCCTCGGCGATCGTCTGACTCCCCTCATCTGTGCCGACGAACGCTGGTTGTATCTGACCCGATATTGGCAACACGAGAACCGACTGGCCGAGAGCCTGGCCGATCGGTCCCGACAACCCGGGCCGATGCCGATCGATGCACGTGAGCCAGGCTGGGCGGATCGACTGCAACCACTGCTCGGAGGCGACGCGGCGGTCGACACCGCGCAACGCATCGCCGTCGCCATCGGGTTGTTGCGCCCCATCGCCCTGATCGTCGGGGGTCCGGGAACCGGTAAGACGACGACAGTCGGCCGGCTCCTGAGCGCCCTGGCCGTCGCGTGTCCCCACCGACGGATCGCCCTAGCGGCGCCGACCGGCAAGGCCGCCGTCCGACTCACCTCAGCCCTGGAGGCTGCCCGCGCGCGCCTGAGCGAACTCGGCGACTCCGCGGACGCGTTGCCCACGGGGGCCGTCACCGTACATCGGCTACTCGGCCCGCAAGCCCATCGCCCGGGGCAACGCTTCCGTCATCACCGAGGGCACCCCATCCCGTATGACACGGTAATCGTCGACGAGGTCTCCATGGTGGATCTGGCCCTGATGGATCATTTAGTGGAGGCGCTGCCGGAGCCCGCCCAGCTCATTCTGGTCGGCGATCCGAATCAACTCGCAGCCGTCGAGGTCGGTTCGGTACTCGCCGATCTCACCCAGCCCGGCGCCGATTGGGGCGAGGAGGTCGAGGCGCAAGTGGCCGGCCTAAGTGGGCAGTCACTCGAGCAGGTCCGCGCCGTCGCCGCGCCCGGCCCCTTGCCCGCCAGCACCGTCGCACTGCGGACCGGGCACCGATTCGATGGCGACTCCCCGCTGCGCGAGCTCGCGGAATCCTGTCTGGCCGGTTCCGTCGAGCGATTCCTGGAGCGCGTTGAGGACACCTCCGATGAGCGGATCCACTGGGAGCCGATCGGCGATCCTCGGACGGCCTTGGAACGCATCGTTCAGCTCGCGCGCCCAGCCTACGCCGCCCTCCAGCGCGAGGCGAACCGAATACCCGAAAGCGGCGCAACCCTCATCGGGCTGCTTGGACAGTTCGGCATCCTGTCGGCCCGACGACACGGGATGCTCGGCAGTCAGCTGATCAACCAGCGACTGACGCGTACCCTGGCGCCCACGGGATGGCAAAGCCCCTGGTATCGGGGGCGCCCCATCCAGATTCAGAGGAACGATTACGAGGTGGACCTGTTCAACGGGGATCTCGGGTTGGCCCTCACAGATCCGGAAACCCGGCGCGTGCGGGTCGCCTTTCCCGGGATCGGCGAGGCGGGCGTTCGTTTGATCCCCACGGTCCGCCTGCCCGCCCACGAATCGGCCTACGCGACGACGATCCACAAGAGTCAAGGCTCGGAATTCACCCATGTACTCGTTGTACTGCCCCCGGGAAGTGAAACGCTGATTACCCGGGAGCTCCTGTATACCGCGATCACTCGAAGTCGAGGCCAACTGACGATCCTGGCGGATCGAGCGGTCTTGCGGACCGCGCTCGGGCAATCGACCGCCCGGCAATCCCGTCTAGCCGAACGCATCGCCGCACACCTCGGGAACACCGGAATGAGCGGATCGGGGGATTCGGACAGGGGCCCCCCATAGGCCAATCCCTCGGCGGGGCACACCCGATTGCGGTCGGCAGCGAGGCGGAGGCTCTGCGGCTATCCGGTCATCGGACAGGCCATCCAGGATAAGCGCACCACCGCCCCTCGGGTCGGGCCGCGGAACCCATCGGATCGGCCAGGGCGTCGAGTCGATCCGGTGACGATCCGGGATGATTGACAGAGGTGGTGAGGGGGAGGGAACAGGGCGCGGTCGCCAACCCGCGGTCTGGCGACCCAGGAGACTGGCGTCATCCGGATTGGATCAACGACCTAACGCCTAAACGCGACGGGCCCGCCAGCACACAGGCCGATCGACGGGACCCTGACCTAGGGTCTTGATGATTGGTCGGGGTGAGAGGATTCGAACCTCCGACCACCTGCACCCCATGCAGGTGCGCTACCAGACTGCGCTACACCCCGATAACGAGACCAACAAGGTTAACATGCCTTGAGATCAGGGCAAAGGCTTGTCACGGGGTTCTTCGGCCCTCAAGAGCTCGAGCACGGCCTCCAATTCCCCACGCAACTCACGGGCGAGTTCATAGGCGGCCGTTTCACCGAGCTCATCATCGGGCCCTTCGATCAGCTGTTGGCGCGCGCCAGAGATCGTGAACCCCTTCTCATAGAGCAGCCGCCGGATCTCGCGGATCAAGAGCACATCCTCGTGTTGATAGTAACGCCGATTGCCCCGCCGTTTGACGGGGCGAAGCTGCTCGAACTCCTGTTCCCAGTAACGCAACACGTGGGGTTTGAGGTCGCACAGGTCGCTGACCTCGCCGATCGTGAAATAGCGCTTGCCCGGGATAGCCGGGAGTTCCTCAGTCCGGGTCATCACCGTTCTCGAAGCACTCAACACGTGCCTTGAGCTTTTGGCCCGGCCGAAAGGTCACAACCCGCCGGGCGCTAATCGGGATCTCTTCCCCCGTCTTGGGATTCCGTCCGGGGCGCTCGTTCTTCTCACGTAGTGTGAAATTGCCGAACCCCGAGAGCTTGACCTCTTCTCCCGTTGCGAGCGAGAGGCGGATCTCTTCGAAGAACGTCTCGACCAGCTCCTTTGCTTCTCGCTTATTCAACCCCAACTCTTCGAAGAGGGCCTCAGCCATCGTTGCTTTTGTTAGTGCCATGGATTCATTCCCTCAAGGTTGCACCGAGCCGCGACCGCAACCGGTCGACCACCGAGACGACCAGTTCGTCGACTTCTCGGTCCGTAAGTGTACGTGCGACATCTTGAAATATAAGCCCTAAGGCAACGCTTTTCGAGCCCTCCGGGATGCCCGCACCGCGATAGACATCGAAGATGCGGACCTCGCGGAGACGTGGCTCTTCAGGGAGGCGACTCGTGCGAAGGAGCTCGGCGGCGCTGACACCCGTTTCCACTCGAACGGCTATATCCCGCCGCACGGACGGGTAACGCGACAGGTCGCGGTAGACCGGGAGCGGGTGGATCCCCAGATCCTGGGTCGCCAATTCGAAGAGATAGATCGCATCCGGCAAATCAAGCTGCTCCGCCAAGCGGGGATGGATCCGCCCCAACCAACCAATCGCTTGGGGTGTCTCCGAGGCCACCCCGCCCAACAGCACGCGAGCCGTTTGCCCCGCATGGAGCGCGGGATGCGTCGCCGGCTGAAAGACAAGCGCCTCGGACCGTCCCAGGCCGTGGAATAGGCGCTCCAAGTCCCCTTTGACGTCGAAGAAATCAACCGGGGCTGGGCGGACGTCCCAATGCTCCGGGGTCCGTGCCCCAGTCGCCACGCCTCCGAGGACCGGATGCTCCCGGACACCCCCATGATCCCATTCGAATCGGCGCCCCAACTCGAAGAGACGGATGCGTTCCTGCTGACGATTGAGGTTGCGGGCGACAGCCCGCAACAGCCCGACCCACGTGCTCGTCCGCATGACGGCAAGATCCGCGGACAGGGGATTACGCAGGGTGACAGCCTCGGCCTCCTGGGGCTGCAGGGCCTCGTGCCAAGCCGAATCGACAAAGCTATAGGTGATCGCCTCGTGGTAACCCGCCTCCACAAGGTAGCGACGCATCGCGGTGGCTGAATTATGGGTCTCCGCGGGTGGCGAGACGACTTCAGGGACGGTGGGCGCGTGCATCGGCAGCCGATTGTAGCCGTAGAGCCGAGCGACTTCCTCGACGAGATCCACCTCGTGTTCCCAATCGAAACGGTGACTCGGAACCTCAACCTGCCACCCTGCAGGGCGGGATTCATAGCGAACACCAAGCCCCTCGAAGATCTCGTGGACAACCCCATCACCGAGCGCGAGGCCGAGACGCTGATCCAGGGTCGCGCGAGCCAACTCGATAACCCGCGGCGGGTCATCCCCGCCCCCACGGCCCGACTCGATCACTGGACCGCAACGCCCCCCACCGATCGCCTCGAGCAACTGGCTCGCCCGCTCCAAGGCCCGCCTCGGCAAGGTGGGGTCGACACCCCGCTCGAAGCGATGGGACGCATCCGTATGCAAGCCATATCGGCGTGCCCGCCCTGCGATTGCCACCGGTGTGAAATGGGCGCTCTCGAGAAACACCGTCCCCGTCGTCTCGGTCACGGCCGCCTCGGCTCCGCCCATGACGCCGGCCAGGGCAAGCACTTGCCGGGTATCGGCAATCACCAATTCGTCGCCACGACAGCTCAGGGATTGCCCCCCCAACAGCGTCACGGATTCGTCCGGTCGAGCCCACCGAACCGCGATATCACCCGCAATCCGCTGTCGATCGAAGGCGTGCAGGGGCTGCCCCAACTCCAACATGACGTAATTGGTGATATCGACGACCAGTGAAACCGGACGCACACCGCTGCGGCGAAGCCGCTCGGTCAACCACAGCGGACTCGAAGCAGTCGCGTCGATATCTGTGATGATCCGTCCAAGATACCGAGGACATGCTTCCGGGGTCGCCACGTGGACCGTTATCCGGTCCGAGTCCTGGGGCGGGACCGTGACCGACTCAATCATCGGGAGCGGTCGTCGCGTAATGGCCGCGAGCTCCCGGGCCATCCCTTCGATGCTGAGACAGTCCCCCCGATTGGGGGTAAGGTCCACCTCGATGACCGCATCGTCCAACCCGAGCAGCTCCGCCAGCTGCGCCCCCACCGGCGCCGACCCCGGCAACTCGAGCAAACCACGATCGTCATCCCCCAAACCCAACTCGGCCGCCGAGGCCAGCATCCCATGGCTTGTCACCCCCCGGATGTTCGTGACGGCAACGGTCCGGCCATCAGGCAACGAGGTCCCCGGGGTCACGAGGCAGGCCATCATATCCGTACGGACGTTATCGGCCCCGCAGACGACGGTAACCGAATCCCCCGCACCCGTGTCCGCCTGACACACCTTCAGCGAATCCGCCGCCCCGTGGGGCTCGAGGTGAACGACGCGAGCACTGAGGACGCCATCGAGGGGTGGGCCCGCCGGTTCGACGCCGTCAACCTCCAACCCCGCCATCGTCAGGGCATCGGCGAGCTCCGACGTCGACAGCCCGGAGTCGAATCGTTCATCAAGCCAGCGCTTACTGAATCTCATGACGGCGTCTATGGCAATATGCAGTGGTGGTACAAGACGGCGCCCGCGCCGATCGATCGATCAGTCGAATTGCGTCAGGAATCGGAGATCGTTCTCGAAGAACAAACGCAGGTCGTCGATGCCATAGCGGAGCATCGTCAATCGCTCCACCCCCATCCCGAAGGCATAGCCGCCGAACATCGATGGATCAACCTCGGCGTGCTGCAAGACATTCGGATGGACCATCCCACAACCCAAGACCTCGAGCCAGCCGGTTTGGCTGCAGACCCGGCATCCGGCTCCGCCGCATCGGACACAACGGATATCAACCTCCGCTGAGGGCTCAGTAAACGGGAAGTAGGAGGGGCGGAAACGCGTCGCCAAATCATCGCGCTCGAAGAAATGATGCAGGAAGGCGTCGAGCATGCCCTTGAGGTCCGCAAAACTGACCCCGCGATCGACGAGCAAACCTTCCACTTGGTGGAACATCGGGGTATGGGTCAGATCGGAATCGCATCGATAGACGCGCCCGGGAGCTATCACGCGAAACGGCGGTTCGCCGTTCTTCATCACCCGAATCTGAACCGGGGAGGTGTGGGTCCGAAGCAGCCAGTCGCCCGCCGCCAAATAAAACGTATCGTGCATCGCGCGGGCGGGGTGGGCCTCCGGGATATTGAGGGCCTCGAAATTATGGTACTCGTCTTCGACTTCGGGCCCTTCAGCGACTCGAAAGCCGGCCCGACCGAAAAACGCCTCGATACGATCCATTGCCCGCGTCACAGGATGCACGGTCCCCCGGGGGCTCGGTCGCCCCGGCAGGGTGACATCAACGCGCTCCGCCTCGAGTCGGTGCTCGAGTTCTCGCTCGTGCAACTCAAGCCGCCGGGCCTCGATGGCCTCGGTCAGCTCGTCCTTGAGGGCATTGATCGCTTGACCGCGGAGTCGACGCTCATCCGCCGGGAGATCCCCGAGGCGCTTCAGCTCACGGGTTAGTCGCCCTTTTTTGCCAAGAAAGGCTACGCGCACCTGTTCGAGGTCATCCCGACTCGTCGCCCCCGCAATCGCCTCGAGTCCCGCCCGCCTAATCTCGTCGGTTTCCACGTGTGCACTCGCCCGGTTCATGGTTCGCCCAGGCGGCCGAGATCACCGAGCCGTTGCGGCCACGCGACAACACACGCGACAACAACGGGGGATCCCAAGCCTGAGGAAGGCGTCGTAACAGAAGGAAGGGGTGAAAGCGGCCGATCAGGCCAGCGTCGAGGTACCCTGGAGATCCATCTTGGGATCTCGCTGCTCGGCCCATTCAGCCGAATCGTCGGCCTCGAGTGCCGATTTAGCCTGTGCAGCCAAGGCGTTGAAGGCCTCTTTGTCATGCACGGCGAGGTCGGCGAGCACCCGCCGGTCCATCTCGATCGAGGCCTTCTTGAGGCCGTTGATCAGTCGGCTGTACGACAGACCATTTTCGCGCGCCTGGGCGTTGATCCGCACGATCCAGAGAGAACGGAACTGGCGTTTCTTCTGGCGCCGGTCGCGGTAGGCGTACTGACCGGCCTTAATGACCGCCTGATTGGCGACCCGAAACACATTGCGTCGGGCCCCGTAATAACCCTTCGCTTGCTCGCGCACCTTTTTGTGGCGCGCGTGGGCGATAACGCCGCGTTTGACCCGTGGCATAAACTCAACCTCTCCCGATGCGTGAACCTGACTCGCTTAGGCGTACGGCAACATCTGCTCGACCGACCGCACGTCGCACGCGTGAACCTGCGCCGGGCTGCGCAGATGACGTTTCCGCTTACGATCTTTCTTCGTCAGGATGTGGCGCCGGTGGGATTGGATACGCTTGAAGCCACCCGAGCCCGTTCGGACGAACCGCTTAGCGGCTGATTTCTTCGTCTTGATTTTCGGCATAGCCTGCTCCGTTTGCTGATTTTCGGCCGTGAAGGTCGGAGAGGAACCCGCAGCGGCCAGGGTTGGGCGTGGTAAGCTCGACCCGCCTATTTTTTCTTTTTTGGGGCAATGACCATCGTCATTTGGCGACCCTCGAGTTTCGGCCTCTGCTCGACTGTGCCATATTCAGCTACATCCTGTTCGAGACGAGCAAGCTGTTTGAGACCAATGTCCTGATGGGCCATCTCCCGCCCCCGGAAACGCAAGGTCACCTTCACTTTGTCATCTTCCTCGAGGAAACGCGTGGCGTTCTTGAGCTTAACTTGGTAATCGCCCTCATCGGTACCGGGGCGAAACTTGACCTCCTTGACCTGCATCTGCTTCTGCTTTTTCTTAGCAGCATTCGCTTTTTTGCTCTGCTCGAACTTGAACTTTCCGTAGTCCATGATTCGACACACCGGTGGCGAGGCCTGGGGAGATACTTCAACGAGGTCGAGCTCCGCCTCTTCGGCCATCTGCAGCGCCTCACTGCGGGAAACGATGCCGACCTGTTCTCCGTCGGCGTCGACGACACGTAATTCCGACGCCTTGATATGCTCGTTTCGCCGGTGAGTCTCTTGTTGACGCTGTTCTCGTCTTCCAGCGGCGATGATCGATTCCTCCTACAGAGAATGGATTACGATAGGGCGACCCTCGCTTGCTGTTCACCCGTCATGGAGGCGTCCGACCGGTCCGTCATCGAACCACAATCCTCCTCGAGGTGGCGTCTGAAATCGTCAAGATTCCAGCGTCCTAGGTCCTCTCCGCCACGAGTCCGAACCGCAATTGTCGAGGACTCCATCTCGTGGTCACCCACGATGACCAAGTAGGGCACCCGTTGGAGTGTATGTTCGCGGATTTTAAATCCAATCTTCTCGTTCCTCAAGTCGGCCTCAACCCGATAACCGGAGGTTTTCAGCGAGTTCCGAACTTCTTGGGCATAGTCGGCTTGCCGATCAGTAATACTGAGGACCATGGCCTGGACCGGTGCGAGCCACGTGGGCAAGGCCCCGGCATGATGCTCGATCAGGATACCGATGAAGCGCTCCAGCGACCCAAGAATCGCTCGGTGGATCATGACCGGTGTATGCCGCTGGCTGTCTTCCCCGATGTAGGCGGCGTCCAACCGCTCCGGCATCGAGAAGTCAACCTGGATCGTTCCGCATTGCCAGACGCGTCCGAGACAATCGTGCAGCGCAAACTCGACCTTCGGACCGTAGAACGCGCCTTCACCCGGCTGCAGAGTAAACGCCAACCCCTTCTCTCGGAGGGCCTGCTCCAAGGAGGCCTCCGCCTTATCCCAGAGCTCATCGGAACCAACCCGTTGATCGGGCCGTGTCGACAGCGCCATGGAGATATCATCGAAACCGAAGTCGCGATAAACGCGGAACGTGATATCGATGAGTGTACTCACCTCGGCTTGGATCTGGTCCTCGGTGCAAAAGACATGCGCATCATCTTGCGTGAAGCGCCGCGCTCGAAGCAATCCGTGCAAGGTTCCCGAGGGCTCGTTACGGTGCACGATGCCGAACTCCGAGATCCGCCACGGCAGTTCGCGATAGCTACGCAGCCGTTGATTGAAGACCTGAACATGACCGGGACAGTTCATGGGTTTGATCGCATAGTCCCGGTTCTCCGAGTGGGTGGCGAAGATCATGTCGTGAAACTTCTGCCAGTGCCCGGAGCGCTCCCAGAGACTACGATCCAATATCTGCGGGGTATTGACCTCTTGGTACTCATAGGCATCGAGCAGTCGACGAATATACCCCTCGACCGCCTGATAGAGCTGCCAACCCGCTGGGTGCCAAAAGACCATACCCGGCGCCTCTTCTTGGAAGTGGAAGAGGTCGAGCTGTTTCCCCAGACGCCGATGATCCCGTTTTTCCGCCTCCTCGAGGCGTTTGAGGTAGGCCTTGAGTTGCTTCTTATCGGGCCAGGCGGTCCCGTAAATGCGTTGAAGCATCTCGTTGTTCGGATCACCTCGCCAATACGCACCCGCCAGTTTGGTGAGCTTGAACGCGCCAAGCCGGCCCGTCGATGGCACATGGGGACCCCGGCAGAGATCGACGAAATCCCCTTGTCGATAGAGCGAGATCGTCTCGCCCTGGGGTATGTCTCGAATAATCTCGGCCTTGTAGCGCTCACCCATCCCCTCGAATGCACGGATGGCTTCGTCCCGGGGCCACTCTTCGCGCTGAACCTCGAGGTCGGCCTCGGCGAGCTCCTGCATCTTCCCCTCGATCGCCTCGAGGTCCTCGGGGGTGAAGGAGCGATCGACGGCGAAATCGTAATAAAAACCGTCGTCAACAACGGGCCCGATCGTGACCTGTGCTTCTGGATAGAGCACCTTGACCGCTTGAGCCAGCAGGTGGGCCGTCGAGTGGCGAATGACTTCCAATCCCTCCGCGTCTCGCCCGGTCACCAATTCCAAACGCGCGTCTTCGGTGATGGGGTACGACGCATCGACGAGCTGCTGATCGACCCGCGCCGCTACGGTCGCACGGGCCAAGCCCGAACCGATATCGGCCGCAACTTCCGCGGGTGTCACCGCGTGCGAATACTGTCGTTTACTCCCATCGGGTAGACGTATTGCCGGCATGGGGCTGACTCCGGACGTCGGATGGATCGGCCGACATCGACCGGTTGCTCGAAACAAAAAAAGCACCGCGCAAGCGATGCTTGATCCGTTTGGTAGGCGCGAGTGGACTTGAACCACCGACCCCCACCATGTCAAGGTGGTGCTCTACCACTGAGCTACGCGCCTCTAGTCTAATCCTTCGAATGATACCCACCATCGCTTGATGATGCAATAGTTTGTTAATAGTTCGTTAAATGCCTTCCGGGGCGAAGGGAACCCCGAGATGCGTGCCCGCGCCATATTCGAAACCGAGCTTCTGGCAGGCGGCGGCCGTGACGCTCGTATCTAAACCCGTTGCCACCGGCGTAACCTTGAGATCTCTAACACCCTTCACCAAATGGCGCAAGCGCTTCTGGGTCGCCGACGGCTTGTCCTCGAGTTGACGAACAGTATCCGGTGCGAAGAGGAGGTATTCAGGCGGCGCATTCGCGAGCTGGTCGAGCTGGTCCTGACTTGCCCCAAAGCCTTCATAGGCGAGCTCCAAACCGCTCCCGGGACTAAAGGTATCACGAATCTGACGCATCAGCGCCGAATCCTCGAAGACATCGGTTGCGATGGTCGCAACGACGGCCAGGTCACCCGCAAGACGTCGCACATTCTGCACCCCCTTGAGAAAGCTCCTGAGCTCCCACTCGTTCGGATACAGGGGAACGAAGAGCTTGCCGGCGTCCGGCAAGACCTTCGCCTTATTAAGGCCGAGCTGCTGCAAGAGCTCGGTTAGCTCCTGCGAATGGCCCAACCGACGGGCGATCTCCAACAACTCGAAGGGATCACGCGGAACGCCCTCATGACGGCCTCGCGGCAGCATACGGTGGCCTAGCCCCCGCCGATCATTCAGCCGCGCGACCGGTTCGAACAACGCAGTCAATGCCCGCTGCTCGAGCATCTCGTAGAATTCGGTCTCGCATTGAACGAACTGCTGAGGCAGGTCTCGCCGATTGTAAGCCGTCGTATCGTCACCGGCTAAATAGGGACGCTTCGCAGCCTCGCTATAACGAGCCACGCGAAATTCGAGGGTCCCAAAGTGGACGATATCATCCTCGGCGACCGGGACCTCTCGACTACCACGGCCGAGGCGCTCCCGATTCACAAAGGTCCCGTTCGTACTCCCCAGGTCCCGAATCGTCAGCCCCTCACCGCTTCGCACGACCTCGGCGTGGCGCCGTGAGACGTCCTTCGAGGCGAGGGTCAGGTCGCACGCATCGTCACGGCCGACGCTGAAGGTATCTTGCTCGATCGGTATCAGGAGGCGCTTACCGGGTTGTAACATACCCTCAAGGTACCAGACCAAGGGCTCATGACTTGACTTGGCCATCCAAACACACTCCCCTATTCATTAGACCCGGGCATGTAACGCAATCAATCATCGTAATTGTAATCGATTGCTTTGCCCAGGGAAATCCTTGAGCCTCCCTTCGGGACATGCACCTACGTTCGAACAACGCATCCCTCGGTCGACGGAGACCGAGGCCGCACCTCCTGACCCAGGCCGCTGAGAGTCCCCGGACCTGATCATGACCAGCATCTTGTATGTCGTCGCAACACCGATCGGCCATCTTGAGGATATCTCGAGACGCGCCCTATCCGTCCTCGAGTGCGTTGATCGGGTCGTCGCCGAAGATACACGCCGGACGCGCCAACTGCTCAACCACTACGGGATTGCCACCCCCCTGATCTCCCATCACATCTTTAATGAAACGCAGCGAATCCCGGGCCTGATCGCTGATCTGGATGCGGGCCAACGACTCGCGTTGGTCAGCGACGCGGGCACGCCGGTTCTTAACGATCCTGGCTACCCGTTGGTGCGTGCGGCCCATCACGCGGGCCACTCAGTCGTCCCGATACCGGGACCGAGCAGCCTGGTCGCCGCCCTATCCGTCTGCGGTTTACCGGTTGATCGGGTCAGTCTTGAGGGATTCCTCCCCCACAAACCTCAGCAGCGTCGACGCCATATCGCGGCCTTGCGGACGGAACCGCGCACCATGGTGTTCTTGGAGTCCAGTCACCGGATTCGGGCAAGCCTGGCCGACCTGGTCGCCGAACTCGGTGCCGAACGCCCTGCGGCATGGGCACGGGAACTCACGAAACGCCATGAGACGGTGCATAGCGCCACCCTCGGCGAGCTCCAGACTCGGGCCGAGGGCCTCGATCAGACCCGTGGCGAGCACGTGTTGGTCATTGCCGGCGATCGTACCCCGGCATCACGTCACGACGACGAGGCATTGGACCGCATCCTCCGCCCCCTCGTCCGGGAGCTCCCGCTTCGCACCGCCGCCCGAGTGGCCGCCGAGATTAGCGGTTGCTCACGCAATGCCGCCTATCAACGCGCACTGCAACTCAATACGGAATGAACTCGCCGACGTTGCCTGCACTCAAATTAGGTTGGAGTTGGCCGAGCCATCGCTGCATGGACGTGGAGGAAAGTCCGGGCTCCCTAGGGCAGAGCGCCAGGTAACGCCTGGGCGGCGCGAGCCGACGGAAAGTGCCACAGAAAACATACCGCCGATGGCCCCCGTGACCCGGGGCGCACAGGTAAGGGTGAAAAGGTGCGGTAAGCGCGCACCGCGGGCCTGGTAACAGGCACGGCAGGGTAAACCCCGCTCGGAGCAAGACCAAATAGGGGTGCGATCGTGTGGCCCGCACGGCACCCGGGTCGGTCGCTTGAGGCTCGCGGTAACGCGGGTCCCAGATGAATGATGGCTCTCGACAGAACCCGGCTTACAGGCCAACTCCTTATTATTTATCCCGCTTGCCGCTCGTCATTAACTCGAACCCGAGCGGCAAGGCCTATGACCGCCCTGCCGACCCTGGCATAAACCCCGCGCGTCGGGTTCTGTGCCCAACGAATACCGGCCCGTCTTGCTGAAGCCGCCCTTCGGACGCCCGAGCCGGCCGGACTCGACCTACGCCGCCACAGAACGGTCTAGTTTGACAGGCGGACCCAAGGACTGGCGCGAGCCGTCGATCAACGCCCATTTCTCGATCCGCTAATCCACGGCGGTGGCCTGCACCCTGGGATGCAGGAGGGCGCTCGGATTGGCGTGGTGCGTCACCCGATGGATCCCGCCCCGAAGGCTCGACGTATCCCCCAGGCGGGTCGCGCGCCAGATCAACCCTCGATGACCTCGGTCTCGCAACGACGGTCTTTCGCCGGCGATCCCGCCGCCGATGGGCCCACCGAGTACGCGACCGCAACACCTCCTGTGCCACGGCTCCGGCAGCGCCGAGGGCTCGGCCCACCGGCAGTGGGGGATTCGGGACCTCGCCGTTGGGAGACGCCGTGGATCCATCCTTGGAGGCTCGGTGATCGCCGTCCCGACGATCAACGCCTCCAAACTCGAGCGCCACCCGCCTCGTCATCCAAAATCCCGCCCGCTGAACCAAACCGCCCGACCGGCCCGCATCCCACACGAAGGGTCTTCCTGCGTTCCCGAAGCCCTCGGATCCGTCAGCGCAATTGCAATACCCCTCATAGAGCCCGAAGCCCCAGCCATCGTCGCAATCGGCACGACCGAGTTAACGGATCGAAATTCGCGACACCGATAAGCGATCAATACGAGCAAAAAAATTCATTATTTATAGATTGTTATTTTTTACAGTTAATAACTTACTTTAAATTATATGTGTAATTACCGGGTGAATAGTCAATATTGCCCGGCGAGCGAAAATTCATAAACGGCTTGCTATTTGCTGTATAACTATTTGTTTTTTATTAGTAAATTTTTTCGATGTTCGGTTGACACCCCGTTCAGGGTCCAGTAGGGTACGTTAGGTGGGTTAAAGTGGGTCAGCTGGCAGGGCGGGTGGGGCCTTGTTCCGTGGCATCAGTTACCTGGCCTTGGATACCAAGGCCCGCATGACCATCCCGAGCCGGTACCGGGACCCCTTGCACAACCTTTGTCAAGGGAACCTAGTCGCGACGATCGACGTGGAAACCCCGTGCTTGCTTCTCTATCCCATGCCGGAATGGGAAGCGATCGAACAGCAGCTTATTAACCTACCGAACTTCAATCCGACGGTCCGTCGGTTACAGCGGTTGATCATCGGACATGCCGCCGAGGTCGAGCTCGACGCGAGCGGACGCATCCTCCTCCCGGATGAGCTCCGTAGACACGCTGGCATCGTCAAACAAGTGGCATTGATCGGTCAGGTGAGGCGCTTCGAGTTGTGGGACGCCGAGACGTGGCGCCAAAAGAAAGAGGAGTGGCTGGAAACCGGGATGGGCGATAGCGAATGGCCAACCGATCTGGGCGACCTCTCCCTATGAGTCAGCCCGGCCGAGTGGATGCCGAGGGGGTTCCCCGCTCATGAGCGATGCTGCGGTCGACTCCCCCGACAAGGCCTCGGGCCACGCGCCCGTGCTACTGGATGAGGCGCTCGCCGCGCTCGCGATCCGACCTTCGGGTTGTTACCTCGATGCCACATTCGGTCGCGGGGGCCATGCAGCCCGCATACTCGAGGCCCTTGGACCCGCCGGACAACTCATCGCCGTTGATCGCGATCCGGAGGCAATCGCCTGGGGGCAGCGGGTATTCGCCCAGGAGCCTCGCCTACACCTGGTCCGGGCGCCTTTCTCTAGGCTCCAGTCCGCGCTTTCCGGCGTCTTACCAAGCGCAGGTATCGACGGGGCCCTCATGGACCTGGGTGTCTCATCCCCCCAGTTAGACGCCCCCCGGCGTGGGTTCAGTTTTCAGTCCGATGGGCCGCTGGACATGCGCATGGATCCCGAACACGGACCCAGTGCGGCGGATTGGCTGGCAACCGCCGAGGAAGCCGAGCTGATCGACGTGTTCAAGCGGTACGGAGAGGAACGATTCGCCCGCCGCATCGCGCGACGACTGATCAGGGATCGCGCTGAGGCACCGATCCAAACAACGCGCCAATTGGCCGACCGGGTCGCCCAAGCGGTACCGAGACGCTTTTGGGAGGCGGGTAAGCATCCAGCCACCCGGGTCTTCCAAGCCCTTCGGATTCAGATAAACGGTGAATTGAGTGAACTAGAGTTAGGACTTCAATTTATACTTGAGAATCTTTCCCCAAGCGCTAGAATCGCCGTTATCAGCTTCCATTCGCTCGAGGATCGAATAGTGAAGCGATTTCTGAGGAATAATTCTCAAAATATTGATATACCAGCGGAAATACCTGTTAGCGCAGACCACCTCCAAGGCCCGTTGCGCATGGTAGGCAAACCAATCACCCCAACATCGGACGAATCGGCCCGCAACCCGCGAGCCCGCAGCGCCCGACTGCGTTATGCGGAGGCGCGCTCGTGAGCCTCATCGGTCCCAATCTCGCGCGAGGCCTCATCGTCGTCCTGATCGTCTTCGTCGCGGCCTCGGGTGTGGGGGTCGCTTGGATCCGACACGAAAACCGTATGCTTGCAGCCGAGTTGGAAGCCCTCCGCAGCGATCGAGACGAACTGCGCTACCAGTGGGGCCGCCTACAACTCGAACAGGCAAGCCTCTCGGCGCACACCCGGATCGAACCCCTCGCCCGTCAACACCTGAATATGGTGATGCCCGGCGACACAACCATTCTCCGAGTGACCCCCCCATGACCCCGCGCGCAACCGATCTCAAGTCGCGTCGATCCACGGGCTCGACCCCGAAGGACGAACGGGAAGCCCCGAAACCAAGCCAGATCCACGCGCAACGCCGCCGCCTGCTCGTGGTTGTGTTAGCCATGGTGCCGATGATCCTCGGCGTTCGGGTCCTCGATCTCCAGGGACGTCAAAGCGACGTGATGCAAGCCCGCGGCGAGGCCCGCTATGCCCGCGTGGTCCCCGTACCGGCCCATCGCGGCCAAATCACCGATCGTCACGGCGTGCCGCTCGCTTTGAGCACACCCATGCCCTCCATCTGGATGGACCCGCGCCGCTTGCCGATGGACGATGAACGGGTGGCACGACTCGCTGAGTGTCTCGACACCCCCGTGGCTCGCATCCGCGCCAAGGCCCGCCAGCAATCCGACCGGGCGTTCGTCTACCTGAAGCGACGGGTTCGCCCGGAGCTCGCCGAGACAATCCTCGCACTCGACCTCCCCGGCATCCATACCCAACGGGAGTACCGGCGCTTCTATCCGAGTGGCGAGGCGATCGGCCCGGTCGTGGGCGTCACCAACATCGATGACGTGGGCCAAGAGGGATTGGAGCTGGCCTTCGAGCAGCATCTGCGCGGGGAACCGGGGACACGGCGCATCCTTCGGGATCGCCGCGGGCGAGTCATCGACGATTCGACTGTCATCGAACCGCCGTCGCCCGGGCGGGATCTGCGACTCGGATTGGATCGACGCATCCAATACTTGGCTTTCCGCTCCCTGAAGAAAGCGGTCGATCAGCACGATGCCAAGGGGGGAAGTGTCGTTGCGATGGACGCCCGATCCGGGGAGATCTTGGCCATGACCAATTGGCCGACCTTCAACCCCAACGATCGATCGACGTATGGGGGACCAGGCTACCGCAATCGCGCCGTAACCGATGTCTTCGAGCCGGGGTCGACCATCAAACCCCTCACGATCCTCGCGGCGCTGGAATCCGGTCGTTTCCACCCGGATACGCCCATTGCGACGAGTCCAGGGACGTGGCGAGTGGCGGGGCACCGGATCCAGGATGTCCACGATTACGGTCAACTGGACGTCGCCGGCGTCATCCGCAAGTCCAGCAACGTCGGGGTCACGAAGATCGCGATGCAGCTCGAGCCCGACGCCCTGTGGTCGATCTATCACCGAGCCGGGATCGGACAAACGACACTGACGGGATTTCCGGGCGAGGCCTCAGGGGTCCTGCGGGCCCCCGAGCGTTGGCGACGTCTCGAACAGGCGACCATGGCCTTCGGCTATGGGATGTCGACCACCGGCCTACAATTGGCACACGCCTACAGCGTTTTTGCGACGCGGGGCATCGCGCGCGCGCCGACTTTCCTGACACGTGAGCAACGGCCCGAGGGTCGCCGGGCGTTCAACGCCGACAACGTGCGTCACGTGAATCGGATGCTGGAATCGGTCGTCGGACCGGAGGGGACCGGTGATGCGGCCCAAATACCCGGCTATCGAGTGGCCGGTAAAACCGGGACCGTCCACAAGGTCGGGGCGAGCGGCTACGAAAGGGGACGCTACCTGGCCTTATTCGCCGGCTTCGCCCCCGTCAGTCAACCGCGGTTGGTGGTTGTCGTCGCGATCCACGAACCGAGTCGTGAGCAATATTATGGGGGCCAAGTCGCAGCCCCGGTTTTCCAAAAGGTGATGAGGGGGGCATTGCGCTTCCTGGCCGTTCCACCCGATGCCTCGGGTGAACGAAAGGAGGAGTTCATCGCTGCGAGGCCGACCACGGAGGGGCCATCGGATGGTTGAACCCCAACACACCCCAAATCTTGAGCGCCTGGACACGGCAATCCCGACCCTGACCCTTGGTGATCTACTGGCAGCCGACGTCTCGGCCGACGGCCCGGATCCCGTCCTCCGCGGTCTGGATTCGGACAGTCGGGCGATTCAACCGGGCTGGGCGTTTTTGGCCTGCACCGGGGCGCGAGTACACGGGCTGGAATATGCCCGGGACGCCCTCGCGCGGGGTGCCATTGCCATCCTCTGGGAACCCCCCGCCCCCGAGGCGACGCTGGCCAACGTGGCCGAGACCGCAAGCCGAATGGGGGCTGTTCTGCACCGCGTTCCCCGCCTCGGTCAGCGAAGCGGGGTACTCGCGGATCGACTGTTCGGATCCCCCTCCCACGATCTCCAGATCGCGGGGATTACTGGCACCAATGGCAAGACCTCGACGAGCTATTTCCTCGCCCAGATGGCGAGCCTCGGCGACGTACCGGCCGGTTTAATCGGGACCCTAGGCTATGGCACCGCGGGTGACCTCGTTCCTGGCGCGCACACCACACCGGATGCGCCGCAGCTGCATCGTTGGCTCGCCGCGTTTCGCGTGGCCCGTCAAACGCGGGTCGCCATGGAGGTCTCCTCCCACGCCCTCGCCCAGGAGCGAGTCGCCGGGGTCCGCTTTGATACGGCGGTCTTCACGAACCTCTCCCGCGAACACCTGGATTATCACGGCTCCCTGGAGGCTTACTACCGAGCCAAGGCCAAACTATTCCACACGCCCGGCCTACGCCGGGCGTGTATCAACCTCGGGGACCCTTTCGGACGGCGATTGTGGAACGAACTGCCGGCCAACATCCAGGACGTGGCCTTTTGGCTCAGCCCTGCACAGCCCGACGTCGCCTATAAACGGGGCGTCTCCGGGGAGGTACTGGCTCGGCCCGGGGGCGGATTACAGATGACGCTACGTCACCAGGGAAAGGAAACCCTCCTTGAGATCCCCGGGCTAATCGGGCCATTTCAGGGCGAAAACCTCCTCGCGGCCTTGACGGTGTTGCTGGGCTGGGGTTGGGAACTAAGCGAGCTGCGCCAAGCGGCGTCCCGTCTCACACCGGTGCCAGGCCGCATGGAGCCCTTCCGCCTGCCCAACGGGGCCTTGGTGATCGTCGATTACGCCCATACCCCGGATGCCCTCGATCATTGTTTGCGCGCCGCGCGTGCCCACTGTACCGGGCGCCTCAGCTGCGTCTTCGGCTGCGGCGGCGACCGGGATCCCGGGAAACGTCCCCTCATGGGCCGCGTTGCCTACCATCACAGCGACCGGCTCATCCTGACGGACGACAATCCGCGAACGGAGCCGAGCGAGCGCATCATCGGGGATATCCGCAACGGATTGCCGAGCGAAGACACGCTGACCATCTGCCCGGAACGTCATGCTGCCATTACCTCAGCCCTCGCCTGGGCAAGACCTGAGGATTGTGTCGTCATTGCGGGCAAGGGCCATGAGGCAGTCCAGATTCGCGGCAACACCACCGTTCCCTGTGACGACCGAGCCCTCGTACGCGCCTGGGCCGGAGGGATGGAGCATGCCCTGTGATCGGATCTGAGCCATTAGCCGCGTCGGCGAGCGAACCGGCGGGAACCCCGGCACCGGGACAGGAGGACACACGTGTGATTCCCCTGTCCTGTCGAGCGTCGCGGACCGGCGTCGCCACCTCGCTCGATCCGCGACCTTCGGGGGACTCATGCTCCTGTTCTTAATCGAGCAGCTGATCGACGCCTACAGCGGTTTCAACGTCTTTCAGTACATCACCCTGCGGGTCATCTTGAGCGTGGTGACCGCCTTGACGATCGCCCTCGCCGTTGGGCCGTGGATGATCGAGCGGCTGACCCGCTACAAGGTGGGACAGTACATTCGGGAGTCGGGCCCTCGGAGTCACTACGGAAAGGCCGGCACCCCGACGATGGGGGGCGTGCTGATCCTCGTCGCGATTACGGGGACAACCTTGCTTTGGGCGGATCTGACCAACCGATACGTCTGGATCGCCTTGTTGACGACCCTCGGTTTTGGATGCATCGGGGGGATCGATGATTATCGCAAACTCGTGCTCGGAAACAGTCGCGGGTTGCCCGGCTACCAGAAATTGATCGCGCAGATCGCCGTGGCGCTCACCGCCTCGACGGCCTTGTTCCTGACCGCGAGCCAGGCGATCGAAACCACCCTGATCGTTCCCTTCGTCAAGGATGTGGCCATCCCCCTCGGGGTCGGCTTTCTGGCATGGGCCATGTTGGTCATTGTCGGGTCGAGCAACGCCGTCAACCTGACGGATGGCCTCGATGGATTGGCCATACTCCCAACCGTGATGGTAGCGGGTGGCTTGGGTGTTTTTGCCTATGCCAGCGGCAACATCAATTTCGCCGAGTATTTGATGATTCCATCCCTGCCCGGTAGCGGTGAGCTGGCCGTGTTCTGTGGGGCAATCATCGGTTCCGGGTTGGGTTTTCTCTGGTTCAACACCTATCCGGCCCAAGTCTTCATGGGTGATGTGGGTGCCTTGTCGCTTGGTGCCGCCCTGGGCGTGCTGGCCATCATGGTTCGCCAGGAGCTCGTCCTCGTCATTATGGGCGGGCTTTTTGTGCTGGAGACGGTGTCCGTGATGGTCCAAGTCCTCTCGTTTCGATTAACCGGCCGGCGGGTATTCCGGATGGCGCCAATTCACCACCACTTCGAGCTCAAGGGGTGGCCCGAGCCCCGGGTGATCGTGCGCTTGTGGATCGTGAGTTTCATCCTGGTTCTGATCGGCCTGAGTGCGCTCAAGATTCGCTAGGTATTCGGCCGCGGCCCTATTGACCGGGCACATCCCGGCGCTCTCGGGACCGACAACAATACGCAACGGGTTTGGGCCATTGGGTGGCATGGAGCTCGCAGGAATCCACGACTCACATCAACGGGGGAAGAGGAACTGCCGTGGGGGATCGTATCGTCGTCATTGGGGCCGGGGTAACCGGGCGCTCGGTCGTCGAGCACCTGCTGCGAAACGGTGAGGACCCGATGTGGCTGGACGACCGGAATGACCCGCCCGGTGCTCTCGATCTCTTGGAGCGCCATCGAGGCATTCGGCACCGATTCGGCGCCTGGTCGACACGCGATCTCGACGGGGCGCAGCAAATCATCCTGAGTCCCGGCGTGGATCCCGCTGAGCCGGCCATCCGGCAAGCGGCGAACCGAGGCGCTGAGGTGATCGGCGATGTGGAACTCTTCGCACGCCGCGTGGCAAGACCGGTCATCGGGATTACCGGCTCCAATGGCAAAACGACCGTCACGCAGCTACTGACCGCGATGGCGAGGGCGGCCGAGGTACCCGTCGAGACCGGCGGCAACATCGGGGTCCCGGCCCTGGATCTCCTGGAACGCTCGGCGCCACGGTTCTATGTGCTGGAGTTATCGAGCTTTCAACTGGAAACCATCACGTCACTCCGAACTCACGCCAGCGTGGTCCTCAACATCGGGCGTGATCATCTGGACCGGCACCGAACGATGAGCGCATATCGCACCGCCAAAAGCCGTGTTTACCAGAACACCCGCTGGGCCCTCGTCAATCGGGATGACCCCGATGCGGCTTCCCTCGTGGACTTTGACGCGGCGCACTACCAACAATTGGGCAGTTTCGGCACCGATGCCCATTCCACGGCATTCGGTCTGCACCGGGACGGAGCAACGGTGTGGCTGAGCCACGGCCCACGCCGTGTCGTACCGGAATCGGCTTTGCCCCTCTCGGGCCGTCATAATACGTGCAATGTGCTGGCCGCCATGGCGTTGGCTGAAACCCTGAAGATCCCCGAGGACAAGGGGGTCGCAGCCGTCCGCGGATTCACCGGCCTGGCCCATCGATGCCAGGTCGTCAAACGGGCCCACGGGATCACCTGGATCAATGACTCCAAAGGAACGAACGCGGCGGCGACAGCCGCGGCCCTGAACGGTATGGCCGGTGAGATCCTCTTGATCGCGGGGGGCGTCGCCAAGGATGATGATTTCACCGCGCTCGCCGCCGTGGCCGCCGGGCGGGTCCGACGCGCCTTCCTGATCGGCCGAGATGCAACCGCCCTCGCCGAGGCGCTGACACCGATGTGTCCCGTGGAATCGAGCGGCACTTTGGATCACGCCGTCGCCGAGGCGGCTCGGCAAGCCCGCCCCGGAAACACCGTGTTGTTCTCGCCCGCCTGCGCCAGTTTCGATCAATTCCAGGATTTTCAAGAACGTGGCCGCCGGTTCGCCGCCCGCGTCGAGGAGGTGACGCCATGATGACACCCACCTTGACCCGGGGACGCCGCTCACGCGCGTTCTACTGGGATCCCTGGCTGGCCGGGCTGGTGGTCTCGCTCATGGCCATTGGCCTCGTTACCGTGACGTCCGCGTCCATCCCCCTCGCTGAAGAGCGCTTCGGCGATCCGCTCCATTACGCGAAACGCCAAGCGGTCTATCTGATCCTGGGGTTGATCGGCCTCTGGCTCGTGAGTCGAATCCCCCTGACGCAGTTTCAACAGCGGCCGCGAATGCTCCTCGGGGGCGCATTCGCCTTACTCACGATCGTGCTGATTCCGGGCGTCGGCACGGAGATCAACGGTAGCACCCGCTGGATCGACCTGATGCTGTTTCACCTGCAGGTCTCCGAGCCGGCCAAGCTGCTGGTCGTGCTTTTCCTAGCCGCCTATCTCGCCCGTCATCAAGAATACTTGCCAAGCTCGACCCGGTTGGCCATCAATCCGCTCATCATCTTGCTGGCGATCTGTTGCCTGCTCTTGCTGGAGCCGGATTTGGGAACCTCCGTGATCTTGATGACCGTCGGACTCATCTTACTTTTCCTCGCGGGTCTGAATCGAGTGGCCGTCCTCGCAACGGGCGCCGTCGCGATGGCGGTATTGGCCGGGCTGATCGTCTCGGCCCCCTATCGCGTGGAGCGGTGGTTCGCGTTTCTCGATCCGTGGGCGCACGTCTACGACAGCAGCTACCAGCTGGTTCAATCGCTGATCGCCATCGGTAATGGCGGCGTGACTGGCCAGGGGATTGGCGGTAGCGTCATGAAGCTCGCCTATCTCCCGGAGGCCCATACCGATTTCATCTTCGCCGTCTTTGCGGAAGAAACCGGGATGATCGGTTCATTGCTGCTGATCACCTTGTATTGGGGGTTACTCCTTCGCGCCCTCCAAGTGGGTCGGATCGCCGTCGAGCGACAACGCCTATTCGCGGCGTACACCGCGTACGGGATCGGGCTGCTGCTCGGCACCCAAGCCTTTATCAACATCGCCGTGAACCTCGGCGTGTTGCCGACCAAGGGGCTCACCTTGCCGCTCGTCAGCTATGGCGGCAGCAGCCTTGTGATCACGTGCCTGGGACTCGGACTCTTGTTTCGGATCGCCCACGAGAACCGTTGCCGGGATGCCATCCCCCGGGGGAATCCATGATGGGCCCCAGGGGACCACGCGAACGCCCTGTCGCGATCCTGGCGGGAGGAACCGGCGGGCACGTGTTCCCCGCCTTGGCGGTTGCCGAGACACTCCGCAACCAGCACGTACCGGTCTTCTGGATCGGGACCGATCGGGGGCTCGAGGCACGGGTTGTCCCCGCCCACGACCTGGAATTCCAGGGCCTCGCGATCGGCGGCTATCGCCGCAAGGGCCGTTGGGATCGTCTGATTTGGCCGTTTCGGCTGGTCCGGGCGGTGGCGAGCGCCGGGCTCCTTCTCCTTCGCCGCCGTCCGCGGGCCGCACTGGGGATGGGCGGCTTTGCCTCCGCTGCGGGGGCGATCGCGGCCCTGCTGGTTCGGATCCCGCTGATCGTGCACGAACAGAATGCCGTGCCGGGGTTGGCCAATCGCTGGTTAGCCCGCCCCGCGACCCGGGTACTCCAAGCCTTCCCCGAGAGCTTCCCAGCACAACGCAACGCGGTCACTGTGGGCAATCCCGTGCGCCCCGGGTTCACCCAGCCCCCCCCACCGCGGGTTCGCTTCGAGGCGCGAACGGGTCCCCTGCGCCTGCTCGTGGTCGGGGGGAGTCAAGGGGCCGAATCCTTCAATGAGGTCGTGCCGGCCGCCCTGGCCCGGGTCGACGGGGCGCAACGTCCCACCGTCTGGCACCTCGCGGGACGGGATAAGGCCGAGGGGACGCGCGAACGCTATCGCGAACATGGCCTTGCGGCCACCGTCGAGGCATTCGTGGACGATATGCCAGCCGCCTACGCCTGGGCCGACCTGGCGATCGCCCGCGCTGGTGCCCTGACCCTCGCTGAGCTGACCGCGATCGGCCTTGGGGCCATTCTCGTCCCATACCCCTATGCCGTGGACGATCACCAGACCGCCAATGCCCGAACCCTGCTCGAGGCGGGCGGCGGGATTCCGCTTCCAGCCGCGGAACTCACGGCAGACCGTCTCGCCGAGGCACTGCGAGGCCTTTCCCGATCCCACTGCCAGCGGCTGGCCGAAGCGGCGTTCGGGCTGGCTCAACCCGACGCCGCGACCCAAGTCGCGGGTTATTGTCTGCGCGCCGGGCGGCACCCCACCCGAGCGGCCAGCCCAACGACGGAAGGAACCCGATGAAACACCTCACCGGGAATCACTGGCTGATGCCGATGCAGGATCAACCGCACTTCAACCCGATGGGGCGAACCCGTCGTATTCATTTCGTCGGCATCGGGGGCGCTGGCATGGGGGGGATCGCAGAGGTCTTGCTGAACCTCGGATACGGGGTCTCCGGATCGGACCTACTCGAGAATGCCATGACCGAACGACTGCGAGGCTTCGGTGCCCACATCGCCCAGGGGCATGGAGCCAGCCAGGTGGTCGGCGCGGATGCCGTGGTGATCTCAAGCGCCGTGACCGAGGCCAATCCGGAGGTTGTTGCCGCGCGTGAGGCCCGGATACCGGTCGTGCCCCGCGCCGAGATGCTGTCGGAGATTATGCGCTTCCGTTGGGGCATCGCCGTTGCCGGTACCCACGGTAAGACCACCACCACTAGCCTCATTGCGAGCCTGTTGGGTGAAGCCGGATTGGATCCGACGTTTGTTATTGGCGGGCGTCTAAACAGCACGGCCAGTCACGCCCGCCTCGGGCAGAGCCAATACCTGGTCGCTGAGGCCGACGAGAGCGACGGCTCGTTCCTGCATCTCAATCCGGTCCTCGCGGTCATCACGAACATCGACGCCGACCACATGGAGACCTATCACGGGGATATGGAGCGTCTCCGGGCGAGCTTCTCGGATTTCCTCCACCACGTCCCTTTTTACGGCCTCGCCGTGGTCTGTGGCGACGACCCCGGGGTACAGGCGATCCACCGACAGGCGACGCGACGGGTTCGCACCTACGGCTTTGGCGCAAGCAACGACATCCGCGCCCAACGGCTGCGACCCGAGGGGATGCAGACCCATTTCGAGGTCCTCGCGGACGGCGACGCCCCATTCCCCGTCACGCTGAACCTTCCCGGCCGACACAACGTTCTGAACGCCCTGGCGGCCATCGGCATCGCCCGGGAGCTCGGGGTCAGCGTCGAGTCCATCCGGACCGGACTGGCCCGGTTTGAAGGCATTGGGCGCCGCCTTCAATCCCACGGAGAGCACGCCTTCGCAGGGGGCCACGTCCTGGTACTGGACGACTACGGCCATCATCCCCGGGAGCTCGAGGCGGTCTTCGCGACCCTGCGAGCGGGCTGGCCGAACCGTCGTCTCGTGGTGGTCTTCCAGCCTCACCGGTTCACCCGCACCCGGGATCTATTCGATGACTTCGTGACGGTGCTGCGCGAGCCGGATGCCCTCTTCCTGACCCCCGTGTATCCGGCCGGCGAGGCGCCGATCCCGGCCGCCGACAGCGCGGCCCTGGCGCGCAGCCTTAGCGGGCGCCAGACGGGGTTACACCTCTGCCAGGGTTTGGAGGAGGTCCCCGCGCGGGTCATCCGTGCGCTGCAGCCTGGGGACGTGCTCTGCACCCTGGGCGCCGGGAACATCGGTGGACTCCCGCCACGGCTTATTGCCGAACTCAGCGGTGAGGCAGACGGATGAGGGGCCGCATCCAGGCACAGCTCGGCGACGACCCGATCGCTGACATCCCGTTGGCGCCTCTAAGCAGCTGGCGTGTCGGCGGGCCAGCCGCCTGGATGATCCGACCCAGCAGCGCCGCGGCGCTCGCTGAGCGGCTGCGCCGCGGCGTCACCGAACCGCTCGCCTGGCTCGGTCTGGGGAGCAACGTCCTGGTGAGCGATCAAGGGTTTCCGGGAACGATCATCCTCACGCACGGTGGACTGGACCAACTCGAGGCCATCGGCGATCGCCGGATCACCGTGGAAGCAGGGGTGCCCTGCGCCCGGTTGGCACGTTTCAGTATCCGTGCCGGGCTCGCCGGTGGCGAATTCTTCGCGGGTATCCCGGGCACCCTCGGCGGCGCCTTGGCAATGAATGCCGGCGCCTTCGGCGGTGTGACCTGGGAACGGGTTGAATCCGTCACGACCCTGGATCGGCAGGGGACCCTGCGCCACCGACCGGCCAGTGATTTCCGCCCCGGCTATCGCCAGGTCGATGGGCCTGCAGGCGAGTGGTTCGCGGCAGCCGTGCTCCGATTTCCAGACGCACCGCCGGGGCAGGATGGAAGCGATGAAGTCCGGCGCCTACTCGCGCACCGCGCCGCAACCCAACCGATTACCCGTTGGACCTGTGGTTCGGTTTTTCGCAATCCACCGGGGGATTACGCCGGGCGGTTGATCGAAGCGGCCGGGCTCATGGGTTATCGGGATGGGGATGCCTCGGTGTCCAGCAAACACGCCAATTTCATTATCAATCACGGCCGGGCAACGGCCGTCCAGATCCAACGCGTGATCGACACCGTCCAGCATCGCGTCGAGACCCGTTTCGGGGTGAAACTCATCCCTGAAGTCCGGATGCTGGGGGCCTGAGGATGGTTCGGAAACCGCTCGCTTCCGATCGCATCCCGAGGCGCAGCCCCGCGGCCCGCCGCATGGCACGACCGCGATGGCGGCTGGTGGATCTGGGCCACTGGCTGGCCCGGATCCTCCAGGGATTGCTGGCGCTCGCCCTGCTGGGGGTTTGGATGGGGATCACAAACCGGTTCGCCCAACCGGACACCTTTCCCGTCGCTCGGGTCGAGCTTCTGGGACCGAGGCTGCAAACCCACGAACCGGCCCTGGAGCAGGCGGTTCGCGACGAGTTGCTGCACGGATGGTTCCAACTTGGGCTCGCGGCGGTGCGCCATGATCTCCGAGCCCTGCCCTGGATTGCAGAGGCCCGCGTCCGACGAGTCTGGCCGAACGGCCTTCGCTTGGAGATCCGCGAGTGGGAGGCGGCGGCACGATGGAATGCGGATCGAGTCATCAGCGCCTCGGGTCACGTCTTCGAACCACCGCCGGCGTCTATCCCAAACGAGCTACCCCGTTTGACCGGACAAGCCGATCGCGCGAGCTCGTTATGGCAGCGATTTCGAGACTGGGACACCTCCCTGAAGCCGCTGGATCTGCGGTTGGAACGGTTGATGGAAGATGCCCGAGGGGCGTGCCGCGTCGTGCTCAATAACGGCTTGGAGGTACGGCTCGGACGAAACGACCCGGACGCGCGGTTTGCGCGATTCCGCCAGTGGTACCCGGAGGTCGTCGCGGATCGCGCCGGCACCATCCGCTATTTGGACATGCGCCACAGCTCCGGATTTGCGATCGGTTGGCACGATCGCGGACACGAGACCTAGGCGTCTAACCACGGGCGGGACACGGAACACCCGTTGACAACGGAATAACACGGCGCCCCGCTCGTTCCAACGAGCCCCGTGCGGGGCACAACGAACCAAACCGATTTTCACTCATTCGAGACCGCGGTAATCATGGCGCGCAAAACGGGCAAGAATTGGATCGTCGGGGTCGACGTCGGGACCTCCAAAGTCACAGCCGTTGTGGGAGAGACCGGTGCCGACGGGACGATCACCGTCATCGGTCACGGGGTCGCCCGTTCCCACGGCCTGAAACGCGGGGTGGTCGTCAATATCGAATCCACGATCCAGTCCATTCAACAGGCCGTGGAACTCGCTGAGACCGACGCCGGGTGTCAAATCCATTCGGTCTTTGCAACCGTCTCGGGCAGCCACGTGGGGAGTCGTAACTCCCATGGCATCGTGGGAATCAAGGCCGATGAGGTCACCCAGGAGGACGTCGACCGCGTCGTCGAGGCCGCCCGTGCCGTGGCCATCCCGGCTGACCAGGAGCTTCTGCATATCTTGCCGCAGGAATTCGTCATCGACGATCAGGAGGGCATCAAGGATCCGATCGGGATGTCCGGCGTCCGACTCGAAGGCAAGATCCATCTCGTCACCGGCTCGAGCAGCTCCTCGCAAAACCTGATCAAGTGCCTGCAACGCTGCGCCTTGGACGTGGACACGCTGGTCTTGCAGCAACTGGCTTCGGCCCTCGCGGTGCTCACCGAGGATGAGAAAGAACTCGGTGTCTGCCTGGTCGACGCTGGCTCGGGAACCACCAGCGTCGCGATCTACACCGATGGCGCTCTGCAACACACGGCCGTCGTCCCGATCGCCGGGGATCAGGTCACCAACGACATCGCCGTGGCGCTTCGGACCCCGGTCCAGCATGCCGAGAACGTCAAGGTGCAATCGACCGCGGCGCTACGGCGCCTTGTGCAGGACGACGAGGAGGTCGAGGTCCCGAGCGTCGGCGACCGCCCCCCACGGATGATCCCGCGCGGCCAACTCGCGGAGGTGGCAGAATCCCGGTACGAGGAATTGTTTCGCCTGGTCCGCGCTGAGCTGCGACGCAGCGGCTTGGAAGAGCTCGTCGCCGCAGGCGTGGTCTTAACGGGTGGAGCGGCCAAGATGGAAGGTGTCGTCCCCTTGGCAGAAGAGGTCTTCGAAATGCCAGTCCGTCTGGGGACGGCCCGACACATTGCCGGTTCGCCGGATTTCTTGGACGATCCGGCGCATGCAGCCGCCGCCGGATTGTTGCTATACGGCCGAGAGGCCCGCATGGAGTATCGGCCGGAGCCAAACTCGGAACGCCGCGAGCAAGGAGTTTGGCAGCGTTTTCATCACTGGTTACGCGACCTTTTCTAGTGCACGACAGTTAACCCAGAGGCGGGAGGTGTCCCATGTTCGAACTGATGGATGATTACAACCAAAACGCGGTCATCAAGGTCATTGGTGTCGGTGGCGGGGGCGGTAACGCCGTCCAGCATATGGTGACGAGCAGCATCGACGGGGTGGATTTCATCTGCGCCAACACCGATGCGCAGGCGCTGCAAAACACCCACACCCAGGTGGCTCTGCAACTCGGCAGCAACGTGACCAAGGGACTCGGCGCGGGTGCCAACCCCGAGGTCGGCCGTCAGGCCGCCCTAGAAGATCGCGATCGCATCCAGGAGGCGATCGAGGGGGCGGACATGCTGTTCATTACCGCCGGGATGGGCGGTGGAACCGGGACCGGAGCCACGCCCGTGGTCGCCCAGATCGCCAAGGAGCTCGGGATCCTGACGGTCGCGGTGGTCACCAAACCGTTCCCCTTTGAGGGCCATCGCCGCATGCAGATGGCGACCAAAGGAATCGATGAGTTGAGCCAGCATGTCGACTCCGTCATCACGATTCCCAACGAAAAGCTGCTGCCCGTTCTGGGAACGACGAGCGCCTTGATCGATGCCTTCAATGCCGCGAACGACGTCCTGAAGAACGCGGTTCAAGGTATCTCTGAGCTCATTACCCGACCCGGTCTGATCAACCTGGACTTTGCGGACGTCCGCACCGTCATGGCGGAGATGGGTATGGCGATGATGGGGAGTGGCTCGGCGACCGGCGAAAACCGCGCCCGGGAAGCGGCTGAAAGCGCCATCAACAGCCCGCTGCTTGAAGACGTGGACATGGCGGGGGCCCACGGCATCCTGGTCAACGTGACCGCCGGCATGGACATGACCATTGGCGAATTCGACGAGGTTGGCAATACGGTCAAGGGGTTTGCCCAGGAAGAAGCCACCGTTGTCGTCGGAACCGTCATCGATCCGAACCTGGACGGGGAATTGCGGGTGACGGTGGTCGCCACAGGCCTCGGCGGCGGAAGTAGCAAGAATCAATCCAAGGTTCGCCTCGTCGAAGGCAAGGGGAAAGGTGAGGCCGACTCCGCCCGTCGTCCCACAGCCGTACGTCACGAAGCCAGCGACGAACCCGACTATCAGTATCTCGACATCCCCGCGTTCCTCCGCCGTCAAGCGGACTGAGAAGACGGAGGACACGCGTGGTACAGGGGCCCGTTCGCTCCGTCACCACGGAGCGAACGGGTTAACCCGGGTGGATCGCGTCGACCGCCTCAGGGGCGGCCCCGGTCTGGCGCCGACGATGGCTCATGGTTGGCTGCAAAGAGACCACAAAGTCTGTATTATCGATGGCTTTTATTCGATGACGTCTTAGCGGTGCCCGTAACCGGCGATTCGGCCACGTGCGCTTCCGGTGGGGCGAGGAGGGTGATTTGGTTCGTCAACGAACGTTACGTAATGCGATCCGGGCAACGGGCACCGGGCTCCACACAGGGCGTCGTATCGGTCTTCGACTGATGCCGGCGATGCCCAACACCGGGGTGGTGTTTCGTCGAGGGGATGGTCCGTCGCATCGCACCATCGGGGCTTGCCCGGCCTGCGTGGGAGACACGACGCTCTCGACGACGCTGGCGCAGGACGGGGTCACGGTATCGACCATCGAGCATCTGATGGCCGCATTGGCGGGGCTCGGTATCGACAACGTGCACGTCGAAGTGGATGACGAGGAGGTGCCGATCATGGACGGTAGCGCCAGTCCATTCGTCTTTCTCTGTCAATCCGCTGGCATCATCGAACAGCCGACGCCCCGACGCTACATCCGGATCAAGCGCCCGGTGACAGTCGGCGATGCTGATCGGTGGGTTCGTCTCGAGCCCCACGACGGCTTGCGCATCCGATTTACGATCGACTTCGACCATCCGCTCTTTCCCCCCGGTGGTCAAACGGAAACCTTTGATATCACGACCACCTCCTTCATCAAAGAGCTCAGTCGGGCCCGAACCTTCGGGTTTACCCGGGATATCCAGTACATGCGTCAAAACAACCTCGCCCGAGGTGGCGGGTTGGACAACGCCGTCGTATTGGATGACAATTCGATCATCAATCCGGGCGGGTTGCGCTATGACACCGAGTTCGTTCGCCACAAGATCCTCGACCTCCTCGGCGACCTGTATCTGCTCGGCCGACCCGTCCTAGGTGCGGTGACGGCTTACAAATCCGGCCACACCCTGAACAACCAGCTGCTGCGCACGTTACTCGCCGACCCGACGGCCTGGGAGGAGATCACGTGCGAGGAATTCCCGCACGCCCAGCTGGAAGCCCCCGCCGAGTCGACCCCTGCCGTCGTGTGCCAGGCCTAGGGCCTACCGGTTCCAATGCCATTGCGGTGGGGAGGCGCGCAGCCGCCGCACCACCCGAACCGTCGAAACCACGCGGGTTGGAACGGGTTGGGGTTTGCCTGCCATCCGAGGCGCTGCGCCTCGACATAACAACCCGGCAGCTCGAGCAACGACGAGCGCGGGGCTGTACCGCGCACATCCCGGGATAGGGCGTTATTGCGCAACACTCCGGCTGCCCTCGCTGACCCCTGACGACCGCCGGGGCATCGGGACCGCGCGCAGCAGGGTTCGAGTGCCGCGTGATAGCCGATACGGGAGCCCACGTCTCCATGGTTCAACCGCGCGTACACACGACCTGATTCATTGAAAACGAGAAGGGCTTATGGGTTCCATTGGTCGAATCGATCGATCCCTGCGCATGCAGACATTCCTTTGGCCACGACGCATTCGACGCGTGGGGCGACGCGCCCTCCCGCTGGCCTTGGTCCTCGTGACCGTCTTCGGTTGCGGTCTGTACATCGGCCAGCAACGAGAAGGTGCGACCGCGGCGACCCAAGATCGGGCCGCGATGCGCCAAGAGATCCGCGCGATGAGCCTCGAACTGGCAGCCCTGAAGCAGGAATCACGCACCGAAGCCGAGGGGTTGAACGCCCAACTCGGTCGGCTGCGCGCCCATGTCGACCGGGTCGATGCGCTAGGAGAGCGCCTCGTGCAATTGGCCGACCTCGATTCGGAGGGCTTCGACTTCAATCGTCCGCCGGCCCTCGGTGGCCTGAACCAACCCATCGAGGCCGCCAACGCCCCGCCATCCTGGGGAAGCCTACAACATCGCCTGAGCACCTTCGAACGACTTCTCCGAGCTAAAGCGGAGGATCTTGAGGTCATCGCCGGGTTCCTACAAGACCAATCCAGCCACGCCGCCCGGACCCCAGAAGGCCAACCCGTGACCGGCGGCTGGGTGTCATCGGCCTACGGCCATCGGCTGGATCCCTTTAGCGGCGACAACTCATTCCATAGCGGTGTCGATATCGCCGTCCCGGGCGGCACCCCCATCCGGACCGTCGCAACGGGTGTCGTCAGTCGGTCCACATGGGTCGATGGCTACGGCTACCTCGTGGAGATCGATCATGGCAATGGCTACCGCACCCGTTACGCGCACAACCGGCGCAACCTGGTCGAGGTGGGCGACATCGTCTCCAAGGGACAAAAGATCGCATTGGTCGGCTCGACGGGACGTTCCACGGGAAACCACATTCATTTCGAGGTCCGACACCGCGACAAACCGGTGGACCCGACCCGCTATCTGGAGCGCTAGGGCCAGCGGCCGGCCCCCTTGTAGCCATCGGCATCCCAGGCGATGAGCCGCCCTTATCGGCCGCGATCGATCCGATTCGGGCGGCTCACGCTCAACATGGTATACTCGCACGCTTGACGAAGGCGGAGGTGATGCGACCCCGGAACCGCTCGGGGCGGTCCGCGAGTCCACCGCCCGCCTCCGCGTGGCCTCGTCATCCTAGCCCGCTCACCTGCTTCTTTCGGCGACATCTATGTTTGGAAATATCCTCTCGCGCACGTTCGGGAGCCGCAACGAGCGCGTCCTCAAACGGCTTCGCAAGAAGGTCGAAGCTATCAATCAGCTCGAGCCCCAGATGCAAGGCCTCTCCGATGCCGAGCTGCGCGGTAAGACCGACGAGTTCCGGGAGCGTCTGCGCGGCGGGGCCAAACTGGACCACTTGCTGCCCGAGGCCTTTGCGGTGGTGCGCGAGACCAGTCGGCGCACCCTCGGGATGCGGCATTTCGACGTCCAGCTGATCGGCGGGATGGCCTTGCACGAAGGGAATATCGCCGAGATGCGCACGGGTGAGGGCAAGACCCTGGCCGCCACCCTCCCGGTCTACCTCAACGCCCTGGCGGATCGGGCCGTTCACGTCGTCACCGTGAACGACTATCTGGCCCGCCGCGACGCGGAATGGATGGGCCGGATCTATCGATTCTTGGGGCTCGAGGTTGGGGTCGTGGTCCCGCGTCAGGAGTACGCGGAGAAGCAACAGGCCTATCAAGCCCATGTCACGTACGGGACGAACAACGAGTTCGGTTTCGATTACCTGCGGGACAACATGGCCTTCCGATTGGAAGATAAGGTCCAGCGGGGGCTCAACTTCGCCATCGTGGACGAGGTGGACTCCATCCTCATCGATGAGGCCCGGACGCCGCTGATCATCTCCGGCCCCGCGGCGGATAGCTCGGAACTCTACCAGCGGATCGATCGATTGATGCCGCAGCTCGAGGCCCAGCCACCTCAACCCGAGGGCAAGCTGGAGCTCGAAGGTCCCGGCGACTACGCCGTCGACGAGAAGAACAAGCAGGTCTATCTCACCGAGTCGGGACACGAAAAACTCGAGGCCCTGCTCGCCGATGAAGGCATGTTGCCTGAGGGCGAGAGCCTCTACGATGCGGGCAACATCGGCCTGATGCACCACATCAACGCCGCCCTGCGGGCCCATGCCCTCTATCAGCGGGATGACGAATACATCGTCCGCAACGGCGAAGTCATCATCGTCGACGAATTCACCGGCCGGACGATGCCGGGTCGGCGCTGGTCGGAGGGGCTCCACCAGGCCATCGAGGCCAAGGAAGGGGTCCCGATCCAGCGGGAGAACCAGACCCTGGCCTCGATCACCTTCCAGAACTACTTCCGCCAGTACGACAAACTCGCCGGGATGACCGGGACCGCGGACACCGAGGCCTTCGAGTTCCAACAGATCTACGGCCTCGAAGTGGTGGTCATCCCCACCCATAAGCCGATGATCCGCGATGACCGCGGCGATCTGATCTATCTCACGGCCAACGAGAAGTTCAACACCATCATCGAGGATATCCAGGATTGTGTCGGTCGAGGGCAGCCCGTCCTCGTCGGTACGACCTCCGTGGAGACCTCCGAGTACCTCTCCGAGCAGCTCAAGCGCTTTAAGGTCCCCCATCAGGTCTTGAACGCCAAGCATCACGAACAGGAGGCGGAGGTCATCGCCCAGGCCGGCCAACCGGGCACCGTGACCATCGCCACCAACATGGCCGGCCGTGGAACCGACATCGTCCTTGGTGGCAACAAGGACACCGAGCACGAACAGCTGGAGAACCCGGAGGACCCGGAGGCGCGCGAGGCCCTCGAAGCGGACTGGCAGGCACGGCACGAGCAAGTGGTCGCCGCCGGGGGGCTGCACATCATCGGCACCGAGCGTCACGAGTCCCGGCGGATCGATAACCAGCTTCGAGGTCGATCCGGCCGTCAGGGGGATCCCGGTTCGAGCCGGTTCTATCTCTCCCTGGAGGACGATTTGATGCGCATCTTCGCCTCAGACCGCATGTCGGGGCTGATGCAGCGACTCGGCATGCAAGAGGGCGAAGCCATCGAGCACCCGTGGGTCACCAAGGCCATCGAAAACGCCCAACGCAAGGTCGAGGCCCACAACTTCGATATCCGCAAGAACCTGCTCGAGTACGACAACGTCGCCAACGACCAGCGCAAGGTCATCTACGGTCAACGGGACGAGCTGTTGCGCTCGGAGGACATCTCCGAGACGATCCAATCCATCCGCGAGGACGTCGTCAACGAGATCATCGATCGGTACATCCCGCGGGAGAGTCTGGAAGAGCAGTGGGACGTCCCCGGCCTTGAACAGGCGCTGTCCGAGGAGATCGGTGAATCCTTCCCGATCCAGCAGTGGCTGGACGAGGACCACGAGCTCCATGAAGAGACACTGCGCCGCCGCATCCTCGACGAGCTGGAACGGATCTATCGGGAGAAAGAGGAGCAGGTCGGCGCCGAGAACATGCGCCGGTTCGAGAAGGCGGTCATGCTGCAGGTGCTGGACACCCAATGGAAGGAGCACCTCGCCGCCATGGACTACTTGCGCCAAGGGATCCATCTGCGTGGCTACGCCCAGCGCAACCCCAAGCAGGAGTTCAAGCGGGAGTCCTTCAATATGTTCCAGCAGATGCTGGAGCGGATGAAACACGAGGCCATCTCGCTGATCTCACGGGTCGAGGTCGAACGTCAAACGGATATCAATCGCCTGGAGATGGCTCCGACCGAGCCGGAGGCCATGCATGCCGAACACGCCGAGGCCAACGCCTTGGCCGAGGCCGCCGGGGCAGAAGGCCAAGCCCCAGCCCCGGGGCCGGCGCGCGGGAACCCGAGCGGCACGGCCGGTCGAACAGCGGCGCGACGCCCGGTGGCCGAAGCCAATGCCGGTGCCGAGCCATACGTCCGTGGGGAGCGCAAGATCGGCCGTAACGAGCCCTGCTGGTGCGGCTCCGGCAAGAAATACAAGCACTGCCACGGGAAGCTCGAGTAAGTGGCCGAACCATCGGATACCGACCCTCCGCTGCATCCGGTCGCGGGGATCGCCCTCGGGACCGCGGCGGCGGGGATCCGCTATCAGGATCGGGACGATAGCCTCGTCATCGCCCTGGATCCGGGCGGGCAGGCCGCGGTTCGACTGACCCGGAACGCCTTCCGGGCGGCGCCCATCCGGGCCGTCGAGCGTCATCGGGCTGTCGGCCCCCCGCGCTTTCTGATGGTCCACGCCGGCAATGCCCTGGCCGGACTCGGAGCGGCCGGTGACACGGCCGTCGCCCAGACCGGCGCGGCACTGGCCGCCGAGACCGATTGTCCGCCCGAGCGCATCTGGCCCTTCGCGACGGGGGTGATCGGCGAGCCCGTCGAGACCGATCGGCTGATTGCTGGGGCCCGCCTGGCCGCCAGGACTCGACAGGCGAATGGCTGGGCCGCGGCCGCCCGGGCGATCATGACCACGGATACCCGCCTCAAAGGCCGCTCCCGCCGAGTGGCGCTCAACGGTGACATCGTGACCGTCACTGGGATCGCCAAAGGGGCCGGGATGATCCGGCCCGACATGGCGACCCTGCTCGCCTTTATCGCCACCGATGCCCAGCTATCCGAGGCGGCGATCAATACCCTGTTGGATACCGCCCTGGATCAATCCTTCCACCGCATCACCGTCGATGGGGATACCTCCACGAACGATGCGGTCGTGCTGCTCGCGAGTGGCCAACGCGGTCCGAAGGAACTCAGCCCGACCCAACAGGAGACCCTGGAGGCGGCGGTCGTGGGCGTCGCCCGGGATCTGGCCCAAGACCTGGTCCGCGACGCCGAAGGGGCCACACGCTTCGTCACCGTCGAAGTGCGGGGGGGCGAAGACACCGCCACCTGCCTCGCTGTCGCCTGGACGGTCGCCGAATCACCGCTGGTCAAAACGGCGCTGTTTGCCGGCGATCCGAACTGGGGCCGGATCCTAGCCGCGGTGGGGCGTGCCGGCATCCCGGCTCTCGTCGTCGAGGACGTGGACATCCATCTCGGCTCGGAACCGATCGTCACCAACGGGGCTCGTCATCCCGACTACGATGAAGGCCGGGCCACCGCCGTCATGGCGGCGAGCGAGGTCACGATCACCATCGATCTGGGACGGGGCGAGGCGGTGGAGCGGGTCTGGACGAGCGACCTCTCCCATGCCTACGTGACCATCAACGCCGAGTACCGGAGCTGATGAGCGGCCAGCTCGCCACGGCTCGCCCATCCGCCGTGGTCCGTGTGGTCGCGGTGGCGGGGCGCGACTGCCACGGGGCGGTGCTCATTGCATGCCGACCGGCGGGCCGGCCCTATGCGGGTTACTGGGAACTTCCGGGGGGCAAGGTGGAGCCGGGGGAATCGAGCGCCACGGCCCTCGCCCGGGAGTCTCGCGAGGAACTCGGCGTGGCGCCTCGGGCGACCCGCCCGCTGATTCGGTTTCCCCGGCCCGGTTCGACCCGAGACGACGCCCGGCTCCTGGAGATCCACGAGGCCTTCGATTTCGAGGGAGAACCGATGCCCCAGGAGGGTCAGACCCTGGCGTGGGCCGCGCCTTCGGACCTGGCTCGCTACACCTTCCTCCCGGCCAACGGCCCGATCCTCAACGCGCTGCGTTTGCCGCGCTGTTACCGTCGCTTGATGCTCGACCCGGCGCGGTCCATCGACGCGGCCTCGGCCGTCAAGCCCCCCAGCTCCGGCCCGGGGCTACTCGGCGTGCGGCCCGCGCCGACGAGCGACCCCCTCGGCTACCGGCAACGGGCCGAGCGCCTCCTGGCCGCCTCCCACGAGCATGGCACGGGCGTCCTCGCCGAAGGACCGATCGATTGGGTGACGGCGATGCCTTTTGACGGCATCCAGCTCACACCGGCGCAACTCAGCGAACTGACCCAACGGCCCTTGGACCGCGATCACTGGGTCGCGGCCACCTGCCGGAACGGCGGGGAGCTCCGACAGGCACTGGCGCTCGACGTCGACTTCATCGTGCTCGGCCCGGTTCGGGCCGGTGGATCCGAAGACCCAGATTTCGAGCCCAACGCGCGCCCCCTCGGATGGCGCGGGTTTGCCGCCCTTACGGAACCCCTGCCCGTCCCCGTCTACGCCACCGGGGGTCTGACCGAGGGCGATGAGACGGCGGCCATCGAACGATGGGCGCAGGGCGTGGCAACCCAGGTCCCGTCCTAGCGTGTCGGTCCGATTGCCGAGATCGTGATGCGCGTTTGTGTAACGGGCGCGGCGGGGCGGCTAGCCGCGCCCTTGCTTCATCGTCTGGCCGCGGAACCGGAAATAACCGGGATCACGGGAATCGACCGGCGCCCCCCACCCGACGAGATCCGCGGACTGAACGGCCTGCGTTGGATCCGCCACGACCTCCGGGAGCCGCTTCCGCCGGAGCCACTGCTCGGTCACGAGGCCTTGGTGCATCTGGCCTTCGTCCTCATGGGCGGCGGCCTCGGATGGCGTCGCCACGACCGACAACTGGTTCGCCGGATCAACGTCGACGGCACGCGCCGACTCATCGAAGCCGCCTGGGATGCCGGCGTCTCCCGCTACCTCTTCGTGTCCAGTGCGGCCGTGTACGGCCCCTGGCCGGATACCCCTCAACCGGTCACCGAGACGACCCCTTTGCGCCCCCGGCCGGGATTCGGCTACGCCGAGGACAAGGCCGCCGTGGAAGGGTGGCTCGCAGCCTTCTCGGCCGATCACCCGGAGGCCTCTGTCGTGCGCCTGCGGCCCCATGCCATCCTCGGCCCCCGAGCCCATCCGCTCCTCCGGGGGCTGGCCACGGCAGGCTGGTATCCGGCATCGGCCGACCCGGCCCCGCGGTTCCAGTGTGTCGACGAGGACGACGTGGTCGAGGCCATTGGGCTCGCCCTCAAACACCCCGAGGTCTCGGGCGCCTTCAACCTGGCCGCCGATCCGCCGTTCACCTTGCGGGAACTCGCCCATTGGGGCCATCCACGCCCCCGCCCCATCCCCGCCGGGCTCATCCAACGCCTGCATCCCCTGGCTTGGTGGTTGCACCCGGGCGCCGGCGACCCCGGCTGGACCCGCGGTCTGCGCGACTCCCTCGTCGTCGATCGAACCCGGGCCGAGCAAGCCCTGGGTTGGCAGCCACGGCGCGACACGCGAGAATGCATCCGTCGTCTGACTGATTCGGATCCTGCATGAACGACTCCGCCGCCGCGACCCCACAACCGCCCCTCGATCCGACCACGGATCAAGCCCTCCTCGCCCTCGGTCGAGCCGTGATCGAGACCGAACGGGATGCCATGGAGCGGCTACTGCACCACCTGGACCCCGCCTTTGCCCAGGCCTGCCGGCTCATCCTCGGCTGTCGTGGTCGCGTCGTGGTCACCGGCATGGGCAAATCCGGCCACATCGGCGGCAAGATCGCCGCAACCCTGGCCAGCACCGGGACCCCGGCCTTCTTTGTCCACCCGGGTGAGGCGAGCCACGGCGATCTCGGGATGATCGTCGCTGAGGACACGCTCATCGCCCTCTCCTACTCCGGCGAGACCGACGAGCTATTGACCATTCTCCCGCGGGTCCGGCGCCTCCACGTCCCGGTGATCGCCTTGACCGGTCAGCCGCAATCGCGACTCGCCCGCGAAGCCACCGTGCACCTGGATGTTGGCGTAGCCGTCGAGGCCTGTCCCCTCGGACTCGCGCCGACGGCCAGCACGACCGCGACGCTGGTCATGGGCGATGCCCTGGCGGTGGCATTGCTCCAGGCCCGCGGGTTTACCCGCGAGGACTTTGCGCGGTCCCATCCGAGTGGCGCGCTCGGCCGGCGGTTGTTGCTCCATGTCGAAGACATCATGCATCGGGATCCGCAGATCCCGCGGGTCACCCCGGATGCGACCATCAGCGCGGCCCTGGTGGAGATGACCCGCACCGGGCTCGGCATGACCGCCGTGGTGGAACCCGACGAGACGGTGGCCGGCATCTACACCGATGGCGATCTGCGGCGGACCCTGGATCGATCCCTCGATATCCACCAGACGCCGATCCGTGCGGTGATGACACCCGACTGCCACACCATCGAGCCCGAGCGCCTAGCCGCGGAAGCCGTCGAGCGCATGGAGACCCACGCCATCAACGCGCTGCTGGTTGTGGATGCATCGAACCGCCTGATCGGGGCCTTGAACATGCACGATCTGCTGCGCGCGCGAGTGGTCTAATGCAGGGCCCACGTTCACAGACGATGCGGAGTCAACGGCGATGATCGGTCATCTGGATCCCGCCGTCGTCGCCCGAGCCCAGCCGATCCGGCTCGTAGCCTTCGATGTGGACGGGGTGCTGACCGATGGGACCCTCTACCTGGCCGACAGCGGCGAAGAATACAAGGCCTTTCATGCACGGGACGGATTTGGGCTGCGCCTGTTGGCCGAGGGCGGGATCGAACGGGCGGTGATCACCGGGCGGCGTTCCAGCGTGGTCGCCCACCGGATGCGGGATCTCGAAATCGACCACGTCTATCAGGGACAGCGCAACAAAGGGCCCGCCTACGAATGCCTCCTGGAGACGACCGGACTGAGCCCGGAATCCATCGCCTATGTGGGCGACGACCTCGTGGACGTCCCTGTACTCAAGCGCGTCGGTTTGGCCATCACCGTGGCGGACGCGCACCCGGTGGCCACGCGCTACGCCCACTGGCAGACCGTCTACGGCGGGGGACAAGGCGCAGTACGCGAGGTCTGTGAGCTGATCCTTGCGGCCCAAGGGAAGCTCGACTCGGTCCTCGCCCCCTACCTCGGATGAGACGATGCGCGATCGACTCGGATTGCTCGGCTTATTGGCCCTGGGCTTGGTGACCTGGTGGCTCAGACATTACCTCGTGCCCCCGGAACCCCCGACCCGCACCGACGCCCCCCCGGGCCCGGATTACATCTTATCCGGGGCGCGTCTCGCAGCCTTCGAAACCACGCGTGGGGCGGTCTTTCGGCTCGAGGCCGAACGCCTTCTGCACGACGTGGACACCCACCGAAGCGAACTGGAGGGATTCCAGGGACGCTTCATCGCCGACGGCCAAGCGCGCTACACGCTGAGCGCCGCGCATGGAGTCCTCTACGGGATGGACGAACGACTCCAACTTTCCGGCGATGTCGTCATAACCGGACGGGCAGGCGGGGAACCGTTGCGGCTGGAGACCCCGTACTTGCTCGTGTTTCCCAAACAAGAGCAGGCCGTGACCCAGGCGTCCGTCACCCTGAGCGGCTCGCGGTGGCAGAGCCGTTCCCGAGGCCTCCGGGCCGACCTGTCCCGGGGCGAATTCGAACAGCTCGCGGACGTGCGCGGTGTCTATCGTCTCGATCGCCCCAGGCAACGCGAGGAGACACCGCCCGCCGCGGAGGGCAACCGATGAGTGGCGCGAGCGCTCCATCCCCATCGGGCGTCTGCCACGGGGGACTCATGAACCAATCGAGACGTGACGCCCCGACACGCCGGCGCTTCAGAACGGGGGTTTGGATCGGTATCGTCCTGACGCTGCTCGGGTCGGCGCCGAGCTGGGGCGAATCGGACCCCGCCGATGCGCCCCTCGAGATCCAAGCCGACCGGCTGCGTCTCGATCGACCGGCCGGTCGGGTCGAATACCTCGGTTCGGTCCGCCTGCAGCGGGGACGTTTGTCGCTGGAGGCCGCGGAGGTCAGCGTCCGCATGGTTCAGGAGGAGGTCACGCAAATCCAGGCCATCGGGCAACCCGTTCGGATGCGCCGTGCGGCGACAGCGGAGGAACCCGCCCTCCACGCGCAGGCGCAGCGTGTGGAATACGACCCCCGGACCGAAGTCGTCACCCTCCGCGGCCAAGCCCGGTTGCGGCGCGGAAACACCCGCTTCGAGGCGGAACGGATCCGTTATCGGATCGCCGCCGACGAGATCGAGGCGGACGGCGGCGAAACCGGCGAGCGCGTGCGGATGCGACTGGATCCGGCAACTCTGCCCAAGGAGACCCCATGATCGGCCGGTTGCCCCGCGGGAACGGGCAACGCTCAAGCGGGTGGCCCACCGGAGCCGCCGGATCCGAGACCGCCCTGGTCGCCAAGCACCTCGGCAAGACCTTTCGCAAACGGCGGGTCGTGAATGATGTCTCGTTGACCGTCGCGGGGGGCGAGGTCGTCGGCCTTCTGGGGCCGAATGGGGCCGGTAAAACGACCTGCTTCTACATGATGGTGGGCCTCTTGCCGTGTGAGCGCGGGCAGTTATTCCTCGGCCGCCGGGCGATTACGCGATTACCGGTGCATCGGCGGGCTCGGCTCGGCCTCGGTTATCTACCCCAGGAACCCTCGGTGTTCCGCCACCTCACGGTTGCGGAGAACATCGCGGCCATCCTGGAGTTCCGGCCAGATCTCGATGCGCACGCTCAACGACAGGCGCGCGAGGCCCTCATCGATGAGCTGCAACTCGACGCCGTCCGGGAGACACCCGGTATCAGCCTCTCGGGTGGGGAGCGTCGGCGGGTCGAGATCGCCCGGGCCCTCGCGAGCGAGCCCCGGATCATGCTGCTCGACGAGCCGTTCGCTGGGGTGGATCCCATCTCGGTAGCGGACATCCAGCGCATCGTTCAACACCTGCGGGACCGCCACATCGGGGTGCTGATCACCGATCACAACGTGCGCGAGACCTTGGGTATCTGCGATCGCGCCTATATCATCCACGAGGGGCGGGTATTCGCCCAGGGGGAGCCGGCCGACATCTTGTCCGATCCCCAGGTGCGAGCCGTCTACCTCGGGGAACACTTTCGGCTATGAGGCGGCGAGCACCTCTTCGCACGGGCCCATGCGGCTGGGCGTAATCGTGTAGAATCAACTCCCAGATCGTCGACCACCGAACGAGCGAGCTCCGGATAACCACGCATCCATGGCTGTCAAACCATCACTTCAACTGCGCAACACGCAGCAACTCACCATGACCCCGCAACTGCAGCAGGCCATCCGGCTGTTGCAGCTATCGACAGTGGAGTTGCAACAAGAGATCACCACCGCAGTTGAGTCCAACCCCCTTCTGGAGATGGATGCCGCAGCCGACGCCGAGACCGACGCCGAGGCGGGTTCGGAGTGGGAATCGAGCGCGGAGTCGGGGGGTGAGCGCGAGGCCTCATCGAGCGAGGTCGAACCCCCCGCGGAGTCCTCGGCCGCGGCGGATGAGGCCCTACCGGACGACCTCCCGGTGGATGCGGCCTGGGATGATATCTACCAACACGGTGGGGGTTACGACGGCGAAGCCGCCGATGACGACGGCCAGACCCCCTGGGAGGCCCGACGCTCCGCCCCAGATCGGTTGCGTGAGCGGTTGGCCTGGCAACTGAATCTGGCCCACTTGACGCCGAGCGACCGACGCATCGCCGAGGCCATCATCGATGCCCTCGACGACCGGGGCTACCTGGTCACCACCCTGGAGGATCTCCGCGAGGGCCTCGATGGCCTCAACATCGAGATGGAGGATATGGAGGCGGTGCTGAGCTGGGTTCAGCGCCTGGAGCCCGTGGCGGTCGGGGCACGCAATCTGGACGAATGCCTGCGGGTGCAATTGGAGCAACAAGTCGACGATGGCTCAGCGGCGCGGGAGCTAGCGCAGCGATTGCTCGCGGAAGGACTCCAATCCCTCGCGGACTGGAACGCCGAGGCCATCGCCAAGCGTCACGGCGTGGATCACGAGGCCGTCCTCGCGGCCTTGAACCTGATCCGAGGCCTCAAGCCGCAACCCAATCTCGAGCTCGAAGAGGCGGCCGGGGAATACGTGACACCGGACGTCGTGGTTCACCGCGTGCATGACCGCTGGCGCGTGGAACTCAATCCGGAGGCCCTACCGCGACTACGGATCAACGGCTTCTACGCCGATATGCTCAACCAGCGTCTGAGCAGCTCCGACGAGCAGTACTTCCGCGGTCGCTTGCAAGAGGCCCGCTGGTTGATCAAGAGCCTGCAGAGTCGCAACGAGACCCTACTCAAGGTGGCTCGCACGATCGTCGAACAGCAGGTCGGGTTCCTAGAGTATGGCGAAGAGGCCATGAAGCCGTTGGTTCTACGCGATATCGCCGATCTGATCGACATGCACGAATCGACGATCTCGCGGGTAACGAATCACAAGTACATGCAAACGCCGCGGGGGCTATTCGAGCTCAAGTACTTCTTCTCGAGTCAGCTCAACACCGAGCGGGGCGATGGTTGCTCCTCCACGGCCATTCGAGCCATGATCAAAAAGATGGTCGCCGACGAGAACCCCCACAAGCCCTTGAGCGACAGCCGTATCGCCCAACTGTTGTTAGAACGGGGCATACGCGTGGCCCGACGGACCGTCGCCAAATACCGGGAAGCCCTCTTGATCCCTTCATCGACCGAACGCAAACGATTATTTTGACTCTGTCAACCATCCGGCGAAGCCGGACCGAGGCGGGCGCCACGCTCGTATGCCATACGATTCCGGTTTAATCAGCGACACCGTGTGAGGTTTTGATGCAGCTCACAGTGAGTGGCCAACATATCGACATCACCGACGCCCTCCGCGATCATGTGCATCGACGCATGGACCGCATCGAACGACACAACAGCGACCTCCAACGGGTGGAGGTCACCCTGATCGTCGACGGCAACCGCCGGCGTGCCGAGGCCAATGCGAGCCTGCGGGGCGGCAATGCCTTTGTACATGCGGAAAATAGCGATATGTATGCCGCGGTGGATGAATTGGCAGACAAGCTGGACCGGCAAGTCCGGCGTCACCGAGAAAAGCGTACCGAACATCGGTAAGATCCTCGTGCAACGTCCTCGTTTCAGCCGTACGCCTGCGACCTCGAACGCCGCCGCCGTCCCGGCGACTGCGGAGCCCGAACCGGTCCTGTCGATCGGTGAGCTTCTGGCACCGGAGCGTATCGCGGTTCACTATCCGGGCACGAGCAAAAAGCGCGCCCTCCAGGAGGTCGCCGAACGCTTGGCCCAAGACACCCGGGCCATCGGTCCGAATGCTGTCTTCGACGTCCTCATTAATCGGGAGCGACTGGGCAGCACCGGTATGGGGCACGGGGTGGCGATCCCGCACGGCCGCATGGAGACCTGTCATCAAGCACTCGGGGCCTTCGTGACCCTGGACCACGGGGTCGATTTCGAGGCCGTCGATGATCAACCGGTGGATCTGCTGTTCGGCCTACTCGTGCCCGAGGCCTGTACGGATCGGCATCTCAAGATCCTAGCGCAAATCGCCGAGCGTTTTCGGGATCCCGGCCTCCGGCGTCGACTGCGCGACTCGGGACGCGCCGATGAGGTCTATCGCCTCCTGCAGCCCCCCGACGGCCCATCATGATCGAACCCTCGCCAGGCCCAGAACCGACCGGCACCGTTTGCCACGGGGTCTTCCTGGTGATCGACGACATCGGGGTCCACATCGCCGGCGAACCGGCCATCGGCAAGAGCGAGCTAGCGCTCGACCTCGTCAGTCGCGGGCACCGCTTGGTGGCCGACGACGCCCCCTACTATGAAGCCCACGACGGCTCGCTCCACGGCCGTTGCCTGGCCCCGGAGCTCGGCGGGTTCCTCGAGATACGTGGCCTCGGGGTGATCAATGTCGGCGCTCTGTACGGCTCCGACCGGCTCTGCACGACGTCCCCGTTGCATCTCGTGATTCACCTAATACGGCGGGGGCGTTTCGACCCCCAAGATCGGCTGGGCAACCTGGAACCCATCCCGCGCATGTTCCGACGACTCGGCATCGACGTGCCGGAGATCCGCCTTCCGATGGGGTGCGGCCGCACCCAGGCGCCCCTGGTCGAGGCGGCGGCCGGTAACCAACGGCTCAAGTCCCTTGGCTACGACCCGGGCGCGGATTTCCGCGACCGGCAGCAGGCCCTGGCCCGCCGACAAGGCCCGGTGACGACGGCCGCGATACCCCGCACCCCGGAGTCGAGGGCGGATGACTAGCCGTGTATCCGCCGGGGGGATGAGCCCGTGCGCCTGGTAATCGTTTCCGGCCTGTCCGGCTCCGGTAAATCCGTCGCCCTCCACGCCTTGGAGGATGCGGGCTATTATTGCATCCACAATGTGCCCCTCGAGCTGCTCGAGGCCTTCGTCACCCATATGGAAAGCCATCGCGATACCTATCGGGCCGTAGCCGTGGGGGTGGATGTCCGGAGTGTGGGCCCCTACGGCGACGACTTCCCCAACGTGCTCGAGCGGCTCCGGGGGCGCGGCATCGATCTCGATCTGATCTTTCTGCAGGCCCAGCGGGACATCCTACTCAAGCGATACAGCGAGACGCGCCGCCGACACCCGCTGAGCCAAGAGGGATTACCCCTGGACGATGCGTTAGACGTCGAGCGGGCCCGACTCGGCCCGGTGATCGCGGCAGCGGATCTGGTCCTTGACACCACGCACAGCAACGTCCATACCTTCCGTCACTTGTTTGGCGAACGGGTCTTGCGGGATGGCTCGCAGGGGCTGTCGCTCCTGTTCCAATCGTTCGGATTCAAACACGGCGTGCCCCTGGATAGCGACTTCCTGTTCGACGTCCGCTGTCTGCCCAATCCCCACTGGCTCCCAGAACTGCGCGGCCGAACCGGCCTCGACTCGTCGGTGGCCGGGTACTTATGCCAGTTTGAGTCCGTCCAAACCATGGTCTCGGATCTCGTCGGGCTACTCGAGCACTGGCTGCCCCAGTTCCAGCAGGAGAACCGGAGCTACCTGACGGTGTCCATCGGATGCACGGGGGGTTATCACCGCTCGGTGTTCATCGCCCAGCGCCTCTACGAATACTTCGTCGAGGACGAGGCCAATCTCGCGATCCGCCACCGAGAGCTCTCATGAGCGTCGGTCTGCTGCTGATCACCCATCAACGCATCGGTCACGCCTTACTCGAAGCCGCCGCATCGATCTACGGCACGCTCAATCTGCCGACGCGCTGTCTCGCGGTCCCATCCGAGGGCGATGTCGAGGAGACCCGGCGAATCGCCGACCAGCTCCTCGAGCAAGTGGATCAAGGGGCGGGGGTGTTGATCCTCGCCGATATCTACGGGTCAACGCCGAGCAATGTCGGACGCTCCCTGCTGGCAAACGAGCGGGCGATCCTGGTCACCGGGGTCAACCTGCCGATGTTGGTTCGCGTGCTCAATTACCCCGATCTCAGCCTGCCAGAGCTGGCCGATAAGGCCTGCACCGGTGCTCAAGCCGGCGTCATGGTCTACCGCGTCCCGGCGTCGTAATGACACGCGCCAGCCAGGAGCTCGAGATCGTCAACAAACTCGGACTGCATGCCCGAGCCGCTGCCCAATTCGTCGGCGTCGCGGGCCGATTTACCGCCGCGGTCTATATTGAGCGGGGCGGCAACCGGGTGAATGGGAAGAGCATCATGGGGGTGATGATGCTGGCTGCAAGTCAGGGGACGCGGATCCGAATCGATGCCGAGGGGGAGGATGCCGAGGAGGCGCTCGCCGCCCTCGCCGCCCTCGTGACCGCGGGATTCCACGAACCCGAATGAAGGCCTCTTCGAAGCGAACGGAGGCGCCGTGCGGGTCCGAACGTTGCAGCGGCCCCGACGAACGCCCCGATGAGGCTGCTATTCTCGTCTTTTTCAAACGACCCGGGAGATCTCAATGAAGGTGATTAAGTGGATCCTGAAGGGTGCCGTCTACGTGATTCTGTTGGCACTCCTCGGTGCATTCGCGTTCTTGGCGACGGTCGATGCGGACGACTACAAGACCTGGTTGGCCGACCGGGTCGCAGAACAGACCGGCCGTCAATTGACCTTGGATGGCGATGCGGATGTCTACGTCTTCCCATGGTTCGGTCTGAAATTAACCGAGGCCCATTTGACCGAGACACCCGCATTCGGCGGTGACACCTTCCTGACGGCGGACCGGATCCAGTTCCGTTTCGGATGGCTGCCGCTTCTGCGAGGTGTGCGAGAGATCGATACCATCGTGGTGCACGGGGCCGAGCTTCATCTCGAGCGCAATGAGGCGGGCCGCGGCAACTGGGAGGACCTCGTCACGACCAACGACTGGCGCCAGTCGATGACCGAGGTCGAGTCCCTGAGCGGCATCGATCTATTCGGGGTGGACCTCGACGATGTGGTTGTCCACTACCGGGACGCCGCCAACGCCACGGAGACCCATATCGGGCCCCTGGAGCTTACCCTCGAGCGTTTTAGACCGAGTCACTCCGCGCCGTTCCGCCTGGCCACCGCCGTCCAGGGGACCCAGGCCGAATGGCAGGGTGAGCTGAGCGCCTCCGGCGAGCTCGTGGTCGATCCCCAGCAAGGCCTCGTCAACCTCGTGGACACCCGATTCGATTGGCAAGGGGAAGGCGGCAGCGGGTACGGTCTCGAATCCAGCCGCCTCGAGCTCGCCGGGGATTGGCACTGGAAGCCCCGTTCGGCCCACCTGCAGGTTGACGATCTGGAAGCCCTGACCGAGATGCACGGCGAGGCGGTCCCGGGCATGACCCAGCGACTGGAGGTGCGGGGCGCCTTGAACCTCGACGGCAAGCACGGGCGATTCCTGCTGAGGTCGGATGCCGCCGAACTGGCGAGCATCCCGTTCCGTGGCGTGCTCGCGGCTCAGCTCGCGGTCGGGGCGTCGGGTCTCGGGGCGGATATCGAGACCGGCACGTTCGATCCCCAGGCCGTGGCCCGGGCCCTCGGTATGGGTGAGTTCATCATCCCCGACCAGACCGCGCTCGCATCGGCCCAAGCCGCCGGCGAGTTGCGCGCCGATGCCTCCGGGATCCGGCTGGAGAACCTCACCGCCCAGCTCGACGACACCCGGTTGACCGGCACGCTCCAGATCCGACCCGAGGCGAGTTCGGTCTGGCAGGCGGAGCTGGCGCTCGACCGAATCGACCTGGATCGCTACTGGGCGGCCCCGGCCCTCGGTGCGACGTCCCCGGCATCGACGGATGCAGCCGATGATCCAGCCGGCGAGTCGCCCATCGCCGCCCTTTATCACCTCGTGCAGGACGCGCCGGGAGCCGGTGAGCTCACCATCGATCGTCTCGAGCTCCGGGACACCCCCCTCGACGACATGCGTCTCGCCATGCGCTCCACCGCGGATGCCCTGCAGATCCCAGTCTTTCACGCCGGCTTGAACCAGGGCCGCATCAGTTACGCCGGATCCCTGCGCAACCCGGCGGCCGCTGAACCCACCTACACCCTCGACACCTGGCTACGGGATGTACCCGCCGAGGCGATGGCTAGGCTGTTGGGTTACCCGGAGCCCACCGTCACCGGGACCCTTCAGAGCCGTGCCGCCCTCGAGATCCACGGTTCCACCGCCCAGGGTTATGTGGATCTGGCGCTCAGCAAAGGCCGCTTGACCGGCTTCGACCTCACCAACCGGCTCGCGAAGGCCTCACCGGCCTTCGCGGCCTTGGTCGAGGACACCGAGGTGGAGGCCACGGTCGTCGAACGGGCGACCGGACGCCTCGAGGCCCGGGGGGCTCAGCTCTCGCTCGAGCAGGCGGCCATCGTCACGCCAGATCTCTGGGTCGAGGGGTCCGGAACGATCGCCCCCCAGGATGGGGTCGGTCGCTATACCCTGGAGACCTACCTGCGACCGGGCGGCACCGCCTACGCGGAGGCCAACGCCGAACAACGGGAAGGTCCCCTGGCCTTCATCGCCGAGGGCGACTGGGCCGATCCGCCGTTCCGCTCGGCGGACTGATGCGACGGTGGCATCCGCCGCCGCGGTGGATGCCCGAGGCCTTCAATGCACCGCACGAATCCGGGCGCGAACCAGTCCAAGCGAACACATTCGCCACGGTCCGCGCCCCGGTGTTGAGCATCCGCCATCCCATCCATCGCATTGTCCTCCTCGTGGGCTGTCTCCTGTCCTCGTCCGGGCACGCCCTGGAGATCCTCCAGCGGGACAGCCGCCAGCAACAATCCCGCTACTACCTCGAACTCGAGGCTCAGCTGCGGGCCGATACCGAGGCCGTGCGCGCGACCCTGCAGGATCCCCGCAGCCTCGCTCGCCTCAGCGCGTTGGTCAACCGGGTCGCAATCGTCGAACGACGGGGCCCCGACCACTTGGTCATCGAGCAAGAGGCCGAGGGCTGCGTCCTATTCTTTTGCCGGAGCCTCGAGCAACGCTACGATATGGTGATGTACGGGGAACGCATCCTGGTGACGAATCGACGAGGTCAGGGTGACTTCCGGTACGCCATCCACCGTTGGCATGTGACCGAAACCGCCGAGCCGGGGACGCGGGTCCGGTTGCGCGCCGAACTCGAACCGGATTTCTGGGTTCCGCCGGGGATCGGGACCTATCTCATTCGCAAGCGATTCGAGCGCGAGACGGTCAAGACACTGGAGCGACTCGAGTCCGACGTGGGGACCACCGGCGATGACTGAGCCCGGGTTCGCCCAACGCCTGTTGGCCTGGTTCGCCAGCCAAGGTCGACGGGACCTGCCGTGGCAGATCGAGCGGACCCCCTATCGGGTCTGGGTCTCGGAGATCATGCTGCAACAGACCCAGGTCAGCACGGTTCTTCCCTATTTCCACGCCTTCATGGAGGCCTTCCCGACGGTCCATGACCTGGCCAAGGCACCGGTCGGTCGGGTCTTGGAGCAATGGTCGGGGCTCGGTTATTATGCGCGGGCGCGCAACCTCCACGAGGCAGCGCGACGCATCGTCACGGAGCATGGGGGCCAGTTCCCCGACCGCTATGAGGCAGTCGTGGCCCTCCCGGGTATTGGCCGGTCCACCGCGGCGGCCATCCTCGCGATCGCCTTCGGGCAGCGCCACGCGATACTCGATGGCAATGTCAAACGGGTCATCAGCCGCCATCGCTTCATCGAGGGGGATCCGACCAAGGCCGCGATCCAGCGCAAGCTATGGGCCTGGGCTGAGGCCCTGACGCCGGAGGCCTCGCTACCGGAATACACCCAGGCGATCATGGACTTAGGCGCGACCGTGTGTATCCGCGGCCGACCGTTTTGCCAGACCTGTCCGGTGAGCGCGGATTGCGAGGCCTATCGGCTCGGGATCCAACAAACCCTGCCAACGCCGCGGGTGCGCGCCACCGAACGGATCCGTCAGGTGGTCTGGGTCATCGCCCAGGACAGCGGCGGCCGATTCCTCTTGGAGCGGCGCCCGCCCGCGGGGATCTGGGGCGGCTTGCTGAGTTTCCCAGAGCTACCGGCTGAGACGGATCCGCAGTCCTGGTTGGAAGCCGAACTGGAGGTCTCCCTGCCAGAAGGGCAGTACCTGAGCCCGGTGCGCCATCGCTTCAGTCACTTCGAACTGGTGGCGACCCCCGTGCGCTGGTGGCTTGCGGCGGCAGGAAACCGGGTTCGGGATACGGATCGGCTGGTGTGGTTCCATCCGCGGCGCGACGTGGGGGGCTTGCCTGCACCGACATCACGCTTGCTCGAACAGATCCTCGCCTCGCACGCGAGGCCGCAATCCACGAGAACGGGGTCGATATGACACGTAGGGTCCAGTGCGCCAAGCTGGGGAAAGAAGCGGAGGGCCTCGATCGGCCCCCGTATCCCGGTGAGCTCGGCAAACGCATCTACCTAAACATCTCGAAAGAGGCCTGGCAGCAGTGGCTCAACCACCAGACCATGCTCATCAACGAATACCGGCTCACACCGGTCGAGCCCAAGGCCCGGCAATTCCTTGAGCAGGAGATGGAACGATTCCTGTTCGGCGAGGGGGCTCAGGTCCCCGAGGGCTACGTTCCTCCCGAGGAATGATCCGGGCGCTCGCACCGGCCGCGGCCCATCGGGCTTGAATTCGCCGACGGGATCGCATACACTAAGCGGTTTATCGGCCAGGTAGCTCAGTCGGTAGAGCAGGGGATTGAAAATCCCCGTGTCGGCAGTTCGATTCTGTCCCTGGCCACCCCATCGATCCCCGCCCTTCACGACGCCGTCCCCCCGTCAACCCCCCGTCCGGAACCGCAGACCGCCATGTGGCCGGTGCCCCCGCTTCGCGCAGCATCCCGTCACGTATCCACCGCTCGGCTGGGGTGCCGCGGCCGATACGACGGATCGCCGTTTCGTTTGATCCCCGGACTCACGCAACGGCACGCGCCATCGGTCGACGCAAAGTCATCAACCCGGCAACCCCATGAGTTGGCCATCGTACCTTGGGGTGAGGGAGCACGCTCCGGCTGGCTCGGTGCCTCACCCGGGCGGGTCGGCTTTAGGGGCGCCCTGGGCCCGCTCCCTCCGCACCGTGGGCGAGGGATCAACGGGGGGGCGGCGCTCCGGGACCTCGCCGTCGGGGGATGCCGTGGATCCTTGGAAGTCCGTTGATCGCCGTCCTGGCAATCAACGCCCCCGACCGCGAGGCCCCAAACCGCCTCGCCGAGTGACCGCTGCCCAACGCCGGATCCGATGGGTCACCGCCGGGATGGGTGGCTGGACTCAAGGACTGAAACGCCGGCGAATCGGACCCGAATCCAACGGCCGAAGGGCGTCGATGGGGCCCTCAAGACGAGGGCGCCTCCAGACGCAGCCGCAGCGGCTTCAGATGGTAGGTATGCCGGGTTTGGGTATGGTCGAAGACCGCCACCCACAGGTGGATCCCATCGGCGATCGGAACATCGTGATCCGAATCCGTCACCAGACGCCGACGCATCTCGAGGACCCATCGGCCCCGCCGCCATTGCCCCTTGGCATCCACATCGGCGCGGTCCTCGGCCAGATGACCGACTAAAAGAACCGAAGGCATGAGGGTGCCGACGGGATAGGTATCGCGGTTCGCCGAGTAGGGCACCGTCTCGGACCAACGCAGGAAGCCGAAACCACGATCCGAGACATCCGGTGACAGATCGAAGCTCGTCCGATGGCGTAACCGGCCGTCGTCCAGCGGCAGGCGGCGCGGATGGGTCTGTACCGACGGCTTCCCGTCGGGCCAGTTGTAGACCGCGCCGACACTGCACTCCGGGTTGGGCGTCCAATCCCGCTCCTTGTATAGCAACGGATGCTCACAGATCACATCCGGCCGGTAGCCCCCCTTGTAGCGCTTCCATTCCGACCGCGACGGCTTGGGTCGACCGAAATACTGGTCATCGGCCTTGCCCAAGGGATCCGTGCGTACCGACTTCCAGTGCCAGATATCCACCCGCTCCCCGGGCTTCGTGTAATGCAGGCCCCGTCCACCGGAGGGCTCCGGATGCTCGTTGAGGGGATCCGATCCCAGGTGGATCGAGCCGTCCCCCGCGATCTCCGACCCCCGGGACAGCATGATCGAGAACTTGTCCTCGTAGAAGCGATCCTCGTCGTTCTCCATCAACCCCTCGTTCAACACCCGCCAACCCGCCTCCGTCTTGAGCAGGGGCCAATGTTTGCGGCTCCGGGTCGGGTCCGCCCACTCCACGAGGAAATAGGCATATTCCCCGTCATGCACGGCGCGAACGGCCACCTCAGTCGTCCCACGACCCGTCCCCTCCGTCAGGTTTGCCCCCCCGTAGGTCGTGACATAAGTCGCGGGCAGTTCACGCCACACCCGATCCTGCTGCGAGCCATCGACGCTCGGGGCTTCGGTCACGTGGGGCATGGGCAGGGCGCGGATCGAGGTCGCATCCAGGCGAATCACCCCGGCGATCCCCCCAGCCGCTAGACCCAGGGCGAGTGCCCCGCTCACCAAGCCCCGCGGGTTGGGTTGGAGCATCCGAACGAAAGGCCGCCAACCCGCGGCGGCCAGGTGCGCGACCACATGAACGGCGATAAACCCGACGAAGGTCCAAGCGATGAGGCGGTGGACCGTACTCAACAGGGATGGGGCGATGCCTCCGGCCCCGAGATACAACCAGGTCCCGCTCACCAAGGCGGCGATCAGCAGGACCAGCCCCAGCCAGATCACCTGCAGCGCGAACCGATGCCGTCGCACCCGTCGCGACATCGGCTCGCCCTCGAGGGGATCCCGCCGAACCGGGAGCAGACGGCGCCACTGGCCACTGATGCCGAGCCAAACCAGATAGGCCAGCGTCGCGAACCCCAGGGTATAGGCCGAGATCAGATGCCAGTTAAAGACAGCGCCCTGGGGTAGCACCGGATCGAGCCAACGCGTGATCTGCGCATCCGGGGCATCGGCGGCGATCCGAAATCCGGTGACCAGCGAGACCCCAACCGCGGCGGTAATCCCCCAATGGAGGAGAAAGCGTGGGATAGCGACGCCTCGGAGACACCGGTTTCGGGGACGTGCGGGGGCCGCACGCCTTCGATCAAGAGCGCGTAACATGGGATGCAAACACCTCGTAAGGACCGGTGGATCGTCCCGGGCGAGTCTAACCCCCTCAATCCCCCCAAGGAAACGCCCCGCTGACCGCCGAGCTTCCCGACCGGATTCCCGCCGCGTGAAACCCCGTCAGCGCCCCGCATCTGAAATCCAATCCTCATCATCGTGAAACACCAGTGTAATGTGCGCTTGTCACCATGCACCCGCCGGAGGTTGGGCCGTGTCCGACGCGTCCTCGTCTCCGATGACGCGTCTGCCATCTCAACGGGTTCGAACCCCCGAGTCGATTTGCCGGCCGGGTCGACCGCGTGACTCCGGCCCCACAAAGAATTCTTAGCCATCGGCCTTCCGAAAATCCCTAACCGTAGGAGTCATAATGGGCCACGACCGAGCGTCCGTCGCGACACGTCGGTTGCGTCTCCTGAGTGCTGCGTTTCTCATCGCATGGCTCGGGACCGCAACCACGGCGGTCCAGGCGGCAACCGAGAAGTATCGACTGACCTGGAACGATGATCCGGCGACAACCATGTCGATCGGGTGGAACCAGCTCAGTGGAAGCAACCCCGAGGTCTGTTACGGCACGGACCCCGACGATAGCCCCAACTGGACCTGCCAGGCACCGGATCGGGCGCTCGAGTACCGCGGCATGGACAACCGGTTCGTGAACCTGACGGGCCTCCAAGCCGATACCGCGTACTACTTCGAGATCCGCGACTCCGAAGGCGCAAGCGATGCGAGGTGGTTCCGTACCGCCCCGGATTCCCCGTCGGACTTCACGTTCATTGCCGGCGGCGATACCCGAACCAACCCTGAGCCGCGCCGCTGGGGCCAGGAGCTCGTCGGCAAGATCCGCCCGCTGTTCATCGTCCTGACTGGCGACTTCCTGGACGACGGCACCGCCGCGGAATGGGATCAGTGGCTGGACGAGTGGCAACTCACGCAGAGCGAAGACGGCCGGATGTACCCCATCGTGCCGGTTCACGGCAACCACGAGAATGCCGACCGGGCGATGGTCTACAATATCTTCAACACCAAGCGCTCGGAATCCGGTGACCCGGACGCCTATTACGGGCTGTCCGTCGCGGGCAACATGATCCGGCTCTACACCCTCAATTCCGAGCTCGAGCCGGAGGTCGGCTACGGCGAGTTCAGCGACCAGGACGCGACCAAGTGGAACGAGCAGGCCGATTGGTTTGCCGACGACCTGGCCGAGAATGCCGCCGATCACACCTGGAACATCGTCACCTACCATCGGCCCATGCGTCCCCACACCAGCGGCAAGGCCGAAGGTCTCGGTCGGATCGCCGCCTGGGCCCAGCCGATGTTCGACAACGGCGTCGACCTGGCCATCGAGTGCGATACGCACATGGCCAAGAGCACCTTCCCCCTGGAGCCGACCAACACCCTGAGTGGCAACGGCGATAGCGTCACGGGGAATGAGAACGTTGGCACCGGGAGCTTCGAGAGTTTCACCCGCAACGACGACGAAGGCATCATCTTTACCGGTGAGGGCAGTTGGGGCGCACCGACCCGTCCGGATGACGACGAGAAGCCCTGGACCCTGGACAGCGAGTCGATCTGGCAATACAAGCTGATTCAGGCGACCCCCGATGAGATGCGGATTCGCACCGTGCGTTTCGGCGACCCTGAATCCCTCGAGGCGGGGAATCCCTTCAACCCCGAAACCGTCACCCCCCTCAGCCGCGACGAGCGCGAGGCGGACCCCCTGGCCATTCCTGAGGGGCTCGATCTCTGGACACCCCTCTCCGGCGAGGTCCTCACCCTGCCCTATGGGGGCACCGACACGGGTACCGACAGCGTCGAACTCGTGCAAACCGGTAGCGACTGGCGCTACCTCGACGATGGCAGCGACCCGGGCACTGCCTGGCGCGCGAACGACTTCGACGACAGCGCCTGGAACCAGGGCCCGGCCCAGCTTGGCTACGGGGATGACGATGAGACCACGCCGATCGGCTTCGGCGGCGACCCCGACGACAAACATCTGACCTACTACTTCCGTCAGACCTTCGAGGTCGCCGATGCCAGCCAGCTCATCAAGCTCGGGGCCTGGCTGAAGCGCGATGACGGGGCGATCGTCTATATCAACGGCCAGGAGGCCCTGCGCAGCAACATGCCGAGCGGCCCGGTCGACTTCCAGACCTCGGCGCTCAGTGCCATCGGTGGCGGTGCGGAAGACGCCTGGAGCCACCACCGGCTGCTACCCGGCCTACTCCAAGACGGCACCAACACGATCGCGGTCGAGATCCACCAGGCCAACCCCGGCAGCTCGGACATCAGCTTTGATCTGAACCTAACCGCCGTGACGGCAGCACCGACCGGTGAGGTCCCCGCCCAAGCCACCGAGGTTGCTGGTGAGGCCGTCTCCACCTCGGAGATTGAGCTGAGCTGGACCGATAACGCCGACAACGAGGTCCACTACCAGGTCCAGCGGGAGAACGAGGCCGGCAACTGGGCGATCGTCGGCTCGGAATTGAAACCGGATACCACGCGCTACCGCGAGCGCGGCCTCGACGCCAACACGGAGTACACCTACCGGGTCCTCGCCATGAACAGCGCCGGGCTCTCCGAGGCCTCCGACAACGCCACGGTAACGACCCAGGGCGAGCCCGTGCCGGTGATCTTCGAGGAGGACTTCGGGGCGGCCAACCTCGGGACCATGAACGCCATCAACCTCGGCTCCAACAACAACTGG